>JAGCRI010000010.1 GCA_017964755.1 Bacteroidales bacterium
AAAATTACATTTTTTATGAATATCGTTTGCGGATAAATCAGCACATTCTCAAGTTTTTTATGTAACTTTGCAAACTGATAAAACACCCTGTGATAATGAAGCGGCTTCTGATTTTCTTGCTCTGTGCCACTGCACTTTTCGGGTGCGGGCGGAAACAGAAGGAGATTGTCATAATTCCTGATATTGAGAAAAACCATTTGCAGCGTTCACATATTTTTGGTCAAGTGAAAGCGATTGAAAGTGAGAGCGTTGCACTTGTTCCGGATTCGGCGGGCGGCTTCGTGGCAGGCGATACCCTTTCAAGAATTGTACAGCATTTCAGCCCTGACGGTTATCTTACCAATATCATCAAACTTGGAAATGACGGCGATACTGTTTCAAAGGAAATTATCACTTATTCTTCTGAGGCTAAAGAACTTGCACACGAGACTTATGATGGGGAAAATATCCTGAAAAGAAAAACCACTTTTGATTATAACCGTTATGGTTTTAAGTCGAAAGAGTCGTGTTACCTGCTTGATTCTCTTTTGTATTTTATTGATTATAAGACAGATGATAAAGGTAATGTGATAGAAATGACGCATAATAGGGGCGGTGTGGCAATGCGCAGCCGTATAGCTTATAATAAAGCTGGTCTTGTGGCGCGTATAGAAGAGTTTGAGCCGTCAGGGAAATTGTTCAAGTATGCGACTGTGGAGTACGATAACTATGGTGATGAGGTGAACAGACGCGTCTTCAAAACAGGTGATGAACTGATAGAATATACCTACACTGAATATACTCAGGAGGGTAGGGTTGTTAAAATAATTTATGAGGACAGACTCCACTCGCTTCGCGAAGTTTCCGTATTCAGCGATTATGATGAGCATGGGAATTGGACAAAAGAGGAAAAAAGTGTGAACAATCGTCCGATATATTGTCGTAATAGGAATATAACATATTATTAATCAAATAATTATTCTAAAATGGATTTAAGTAAGGTATTATCAATCACAGGTAAAGGAGGACTTTTCAAATTGGTTTCAAAAGCCAAGACAAGTTTTATAGTTGAATCATTTGCTGACGGAAAGCGTTTTCCTGCATTTTCGAGTGACGGTGTCGCAATATTGGAAAACATATCAATATTCACTAATGACGGCGATGTGCCGCTCATGAAGGTTTTTCAGTCAATTTATAAGAAGGAGAATGGCGGCAAAGCTCCCGACATTTTGCAGGACAGCGAAAAGCTGAAGGCTTATTTTGCAGAAGTTCTGCCTGATTATGACCGCGATAGGGTTTATGTGTCGAATATGAAAAAAGTTTTGTCTTGGTACAACATTTTGCAGGAGAACAATTTGGTGGACGATAAAGATGAACCTGCTGAAGAAGGCGAAAAGAAAGAATAGCGAAGAAATTGTTGTAATTAAAAGAAAATCAAACCATTAAAAATATTATTTATGTCAAAAACTCTTTTATTAGGCGTTGAAGCCATAGCTCAAGGAGCTTTAGACGGCGGCTTGTCGGGGGTGTATGCCTATCCGGGAACGCCATCTACTGAAATAACAGAATTTATCCAGCAGTCGAAACAGGCTGTTGAGGGTAATGTGCACCGTATTTGGGCCGGCAACGAGAAAACTGCGATGGAGTCGGCGATAGGAATGTCGTATGCCGGTAAGCGCGCCATGGTCTGTATGAAGCATGTGGGTTTGAATGTGGCCGCTGACCCGTTCATGAACTCATCGATTACCGGAGCTCACGGCGGATTGGTAGTCGTGGTCGCCGATGACCCGTCAATGCACTCTTCACAGGATGAGCAGGATTCGCGTTACTATGCAAAATTCGCATTGATACCGGCTTTTGAGCCGTCAAACCAGCAGGAGGCATACGATATGGCCTACAGTGCTTTCGAGTTTTCGGAGAAATATAAAACCCCGGTGCTGATTCGTGTGACCACGCGCCTCGCCCATTCACGTGCCGGTGTGGAACGCAAGCCAATCAAACCTCAAAATGCGCTTAACCCGAATACTGACCCTAAAAAATTCATCTTGCTTCCTGCCAACGCCCGCAACCATTACCGTTCGCTTTTGGCTAAACAGAAAGATTTTGAGAATGAAGCTTTTAACTCAAAATATAATAAGTATGTTGACGGAGAAGACAAAAAAGTCGGCATTATTGCTTCGGGTATAGCCTATAACTATGTGATGGAGAATTATGTCGGGACAAAATGTCCGCACCCTATACTGAAAATATCGCAGTATCCGCTTCCGAGCGAACATATTGCTAAAATAGTTGACGAATGCGATAGTGTTTTGGTCGTTGAGGAGGGTTATCCTTTCATAGAGGAACAAGTACGGGGCATTTTGAACCGTACAGGCAATATCAGAGGTCGCATGGACGGAGCACTTCCGCGTGACGGTGAACTTAACCCGAATCTTGTTGCCAAAGCACTTGGACTCAAAGAGCAGATTGGCTCACCGGTCCCGTCTATCATGGTACCGCGTCCGCCCGCGCTTTGCAACGGCTGCCCGCACATTGACTCTTATCTTGCCCTGAATCAGGCAATGGAGAAATATGGTCCGGGTAAGGTTTTTGCCGACATCGGCTGCTATACTCTCGGCGCGCTGCCTCCGTACAATGCAATTTATTCTACCGTTGATATGGGTGCGTCAATAACTATGGCGAAGGGCGCTGCTGACGCGGGACTGCTTCCGGCGGTCGCGGTCATCGGCGATTCAACCTTCACCCACAGCGGCATGACCTCTCTCTTGGACGCCATCTACGAGCACACACCGATTACCGTGCTGATTCTCGACAACAGCACGACAGGTATGACCGGCGGACAGGATTCGCACGCGCTCGGCGTTTTGGGCAACATCTGCAAGGGCTTGGGCGTTGAAGAAGAGCACATCCGCATCATAAAACCTCTCAAGGCAAATCAGGACGAGAACGCACGGATTATCGCAGAAGAGCTTGAATATCAAGGTGTTTCTGTCATCATCCCGACACGCGAATGTATTCAGACCTTAAACAGGAGAATGAAGGCGAAAGCCGCGAAAAAATAATGTTGAATTTAAAAATTTGAAACTATGAAAATAGATATAATATTAGCGGGTGTAGGCGGTCAGGGCATTTTGTCAATCGCCAATATTGTGGGCTACGCAGCCATTAAGAAAGGTCTGTATATGAAGCAGGCCGAGGTGCACGGCATGAGCCAGCGTGGTGGAGACGTGCAGTCGCATTTCCGCCTTGCCGATTATGAGATTGCCTCCGACCTTATCCCAATGGGGCAGGCCGACCTTATCATCTCTGTTGAACCATTGGAGTCGTTGCGCTATCTTCCGTGGCTCAGTCCCGAAGGCTGGCTCATCACTAATGACCAGCGTTTCGTTAACATTCCAAACTATCCGGATGAGGCTCTTTTGAAAGCCGAACTGGACAAACTGCCGCGCAAGGTTGTCATTAATGCTGACCAGATTGCGAAAGACCTCGGTTCGGCGCGTTCAGCTAACATGGTTATTCTGGGGGCTGCTTCACCATTTCTCAAGATAGATTTCGAATCTATTGAGAACGCTGTAAGAGACGTTTTCGGAAGAAAGGGCGAGGACGTAGTTAACGTCAACCTCGCTTGTCTGCGCGCAGGCCGCGAATACAGCGAAAAACGGTAAATCTGAAACGTTTTTTTTGGAAAAGGCGAGCCAGCGACTCGCCTTTTTTGTTTCTGCCAAAAAATCACAACCTCCCTATCGCCCGCTCTATCTCCTCCAAAAAACGGCAGGCGTGTACACCGTCCATGATGACGGGGTGCCACTGGAACGACAGTTTCTGCTTCGTGCGGAACCATT
>JAGCRI010000094.1 GCA_017964755.1 Bacteroidales bacterium
ATTCCCGCCAATTTCAGAAAATAATATTTGAAATAGTTGAGATCCCACTGCATAGACTGCCTGTCGAAACTGCTGCGCGGGTAACAAACCGAAAAATCAATTCCCTGTTTACCAGTCATTTGCAGGCGAGGCAACTGCTGTAAAACCATACGATACAACTCAATAGTTTCAGCCGAAGGACCCGCAACTGTCCGATTAGCAGTGAGATGCGAATACAAAGTCTCATCACCAAGATCTGTCAGCAAATAGTAGGTTTTAGAATCATCAATTGCCAAGACTTCAGGCACGTTGATATTCTGTTTCAGAAAAAAATCAGTAAACGAGAAAAAGGCCTCATTCTCCTTCACATTATCATTAAAAGCCCCCATTATCGTATCATGTTTTTCAAAAGAGATTCTGAAATAGAGACGATTAGAGCCAGATTGCGGGATTTTATGGAAAGAGAGGCAACGCTCGCCAATATATTTTTCTGCAAGTTCAATTAAAACAGATGAATTAAAATTCATAATAAATTAATTTTCAATTAATTACATTTAACAACAAAATTCTTTTGCAAGCGGTAATGCTCATGGGTCTGGGGACATTCAGCGTTGCCGTCCTCATCAAAATGAAGTTTCTGACCCGCCTCGCTCACCCAGCCGATTTGCCTCGCAGGGTTGCCGACCATAAGGGCATAATCAGGGACATTGTGAGTAACGACCGCGCCCGCACCTATCAGCGCAAACTTTCCAATCTCGTTGCCGCAGACCACTGTGGCATTCGCTCCGATTGTCGCGCCCTGCCGCACCAAAGTGCGCTTGTATTCGTCCTTGCGCGGAAACGCACTTCGCGGATTTATCACATTCGTGAAAACCATCGAAGGACCGAGAAAAACATCATCCTCGCAAATCACGCCAGAATAGACAGATACATTATTCTGGATTTTCACATTGTTGCCGAGAACGACTTCAGGCGAAATGACAACATTCTGGCCGATATTGCACCGTTCACCGATTTTACAATTCGACATCACATGGCAAAAATGCCAGATTTTGGTGCCGGCACCTATTTCGCAGCCATCATCAACGTAAGATGATTCGTGGACAAAAAAATCATTCATAATCTTTTATTAAAGTATTGAAAATCAAAGGTTTTTAAAAATAAAGTCAGAAAGTTTCGTATAAAGATGAAGACGGGTATTGCCGCCGTAAATAAAATGATTCTTGTTCGGATAGAAAAACTGCTCGTACTGCTTGCCCGCCTTGTTGAGTTGCGTAACCAGATCCATTGAATTTTGGAAATGAACGTTATCGTCTCCGGTGCCGTGAACGAGGAGAAAACTGCCCTGCAAATCCTTAGCGAAGAAACACGGCGAATTATCGTCATAGCCAGAAGGATTATCCTGCGGTTTTTGCAGAAAACGCTCAGTATAGATATTGTCATAATAACGCCAATTGGTGACAGGCGCGACCGACATTGCCATCTTGAAAGTGCCGTTGCCCTTGAAGAGTGAAAGTGCGGAGAGGTAGCCGCCGAAGCTCCAGCCCCAAATGCCGACACGCGAGGAATCGACGTAATTCAGGGACTTCAGATATTTGGCAGTTGCAATTTGGTCGATGGCTTCGTATTTACCCATTTGCTTGTAAATCACCTTTTTAAAGGCATCGCCGCGCCCCGCTGTACCGCGTCCGTCAACGCAGACGACAATATAGCCATGCTGAGCAAGATACTGATACCAAGCGAAATCGCCGCTGCGGAAATAACTGTTGTTAACCTCCTGTGACCCAGGACCGCCATATACATACATCAGCACAGGATACTTTTTATCTGACTTAAAATCAAGAGGTTTCAGCATCCAGCCGTTGAGTTTGACACCTTCATCTGTAGTAAACGAGAAAAATTCCTTCGGAGCAAAGCCATACTCCATCATTGTGTTTTTAAAGTCGGCGTTATCCTCAATCGTATAAAGAAGATTGCCGTCAGCGGAATGCAGCGAATAGACAGAAGGCTCATTTGCAGTTGAAAAATTATCCATATAAAAATGAGCGTTTGAGTTGAAAGTCACATTGTTCCATCCATTGCCGTTAGTCAGAATCTTCTTGTTTTTACCTTGAAAATCAATCACATACAAATCCTGATTAAAAACATCGGATTCGTTAGAGGTATAATAAATAAGTTTCTTTTCAAAATCAATGGCGGCAATACCTTTCACAACGAACTCTCCTTTAGTAAGTTGCACAGGAGATTTACCAAATTCAGCTTTATAGATATGGTTAAATCCATCACGCTCGGAAGTGAAAATCACAGAATTATTATCTTCAAGAAAATAGTAATCGTCAGGTTCCTCAATCCACCATTTGTTCTCGTCTGTCAACACAATATTTTTTTCACCATTGGCAACGTTACAGCGGTAAACATCAAGTTTATTCTGAAGACGGTTAAGTTTCATAACCATAAGATCTGTTGAATTAGCGAGCCAGTAAGCGCGCGGATAGTAGCAATCTTCACGTTTGAAATCAATTTTCGATGATTTTTTATTTTTCAGGTCATAAACATAAATATCAACTACTGAATTATCCTCACCCGCTTTCGGATACTTATATTTATACTCTTCGGGATAAAGTTCGCCCCACATCGTCATTGAAAATTACTTCACTTGGGACTCATCGAAACGGGAAAAGGCAAGTTTGCGACCGTCAGGCGACCAGTAAAAACATTTTGAAAGGCTCAGTTCCTCCTCATAAACCCAGTCGGCGAAACCGTTTCTGATTCTATTCTCATATCCGTCAGAGGTAACCGCAACCTCCTGACCTGTAGCCAAATCCGTGTAATAGAGGTTATAATCGCGCACGAAAGCCACTTTAGAGCCGTCAGGTGAAAACTCCGCAAAACTCTGCTTTCCCTTTGCGGTATCGGCGACAGCGGCAAGTGTATTCTTTTTCAGGTCATACACATAATAAAAAGCGCAGGTCGAGCGGCGGTAAATATATTCGAGGCCGAAAGCGAGCAGCAGTTTTGAGCAAGACTCATCGAACTCATAATCAGAGACTTTCGCAAGCGACAATTTCCCGCCGGAAGCCCTATCGAGCATATCTTTCGTGAGAATGTCAGCCACTTTATCGCCAGTTGCAAAACTATGTTTTGAAATCGCATTTTTATCTTTCACGGTATAAAAATCGCTATTAGGCATTGAAGTGAAACCCGGAACATTTTTCGGGATAAACTTATAATCCTGCCAGATATTCTGAAGAGTGATCTCTTTTTGGGCAAAAATAAAATTCGCGATAATGATAAAAAACACAGAAAACGCTATTCTTTTCATAGGCATTTTGAAAATTAAAAATGTAATGCAAAGGTAATAAATTTTATCGGGTTATGAGAAGCAGACAAATTGTGTTTTATAACAATAAAGGCGGTGAAATCCAATAAAAAACGCCGCCATACGGCAGCGTTTTTTTTAATATTGTTCTTTTTCGTTTGGAAAATCCTTTGATTTAACGTCTCTGATATAGCGTGACACTGCGTCAACAATCTCTTCGCCAAGGTGGTGATAACGGCGGAGAAAACGCGGGGAGAACTGCTGTGTAATGCCTATCATATCGTGAAAGACAAGCACTTGGCCACTGACATGCGGGCCGGCTCCGATCCCTATAGTTGGGATTGAGACAGACTCCGTAACCAACTTAGCCACGTCAGCCGGGATTTTTTCAAGCACAATTGCAAAGCAGCCGTGTTTTTCGAGCAGAAGGGCGTCCTGCACCAATTTTTCGGCCTCTTTCGGGTCGGTGGCGCGCACGGAATATGTGCCGAACTTGTTAATAGACTGCGGCGTAAGGCCGAGGTGTCCCATTACGGGGATGCCTGCTGAAAGGATACGGTCTATTGACTCAGAAAT
>JAGCRI010000095.1 GCA_017964755.1 Bacteroidales bacterium
AGCTGCGTGCGGTCGGATCCTGAATCTCTAAAAAGATTGGAAGAGATAACAAGCAGAAAGATAAAACATTATAAAGCAGATATTTGCGATAAGGATAGCTTTTTTAAAATCTTTGAAGAAGAAGGAAATATATCTGCCATTATACATTTCGCCGCATTCAAATCAGTTCCCGAATCTGTTGAATTTCCTTTGGAGTACTACCGGAACAATCTTAGTTCTCTTGAAAATGTTTTGGAGGCTTGTACAAAATACGCTGTCAAACATCTCATATTCTCCTCATCGTGTTCAATTTACGGTGAGGTGAAAACACTTCCTGTTGACGAAACAACACCTATCAGCATTCCAGCCTGTCCGTATGCGCATACCAAGCAGATTGGCGAGCAGATGCTCCGTTTCTACGCTGACAAGCATCCTGAAACCAAATACATTGCGCTCCGCTACTTTAATCCGATTGGGGCAGACATGAGCGGCAAAACAGGTGAAGAGCCGAAAGACGCTCCGAACAACCTGCTGCCGATAATGACACAGGTGGCTTCGGGGCAGCGCGAGTGCCTCAATGTCTTCGGCACCGACTATGACACGCGGGACGGCTCATGCATACGCGACTACATACATGTTGCGGACATCGCCGATGCGCACGTCAAGGCTTTGCAATATCTTGAAAAAGAAAAAGATGCGCCTATTTTCGACACCTTCAACCTTGGCAGCGGCAACGGCGTTTCGGTGCTGGAAATGATAGAGGCTTTTGTCCGCATAACAGGAATCAAATTGAATGTGAAGATGGTTGGTCGCCGCGCGGGGGACGTTCCGGCAATTTACAGCAACAGCGACAAGGCTCACAGGCTGCTCGGCTGGCACTGCCGCCACACCCTTGACGACATGATTTCATCTGCGTGGAAGTGGGAACAGGAACGAAACAGAAAGAAATAGACAGCCGCCTTAACCGGATTAGCTATTAAGCCCCATTTTGTTGAATATCACACGCAGTTCTTCCAGCGTTGGGACCTTCACTTCGCGGGCTTTGCTGCCATTGCTTGGTCCGACAATCCCGTATTTTTCCATTTGATCCATAATGCGCCCTGCCCTATTGTATCCGAGCTGCATTTTGCGCTGCAGCAAGGAGGTTGATCCCTGCTGGGTTTGAACTATGAGAGTCGCCGCATCCTCGAAGCACGGGTCTATTTTCCCGTTATCAGCAGGTTCTTCATCAATTGCATCTTCATTTTCGTCAGCATACTCAGGCAGCATAAACGCATCAGGATACGACTGCTGGTTAGCGATAAAAGAGGTTATTGCCTCAACTTCAGGGGTGTCAACAAAAGCGCATTGCAGACGGAGTAAATCGCTGCCGGTAGAGAGGAGCATATCACCTTTACCCACAAGCTGATCAGCACCTGTAGTATCGAGAATGGTTTGTGAGTCGATACGCGCCACGACACGGAAGGCGATACGTGCAGGGAAGTTACCCTTGATATTACCGCTAATGATTTTTACTGTAGGACGCTGAGTAGCTATAATCAGATGGATACCGCAGGCACGCGCCAACTGCGCAAGTCGTGCTATCGGATACTCAACCTCGCGCCCTGCCGTCATTATCAAATCGCCGAACTCGTCTATAATCAGCACAATGTATGGGAAATACCTGTGTCCGTTCAGTGGGGATAGCTCGCGGCGGCAGAACTTGGCGTTATACTCTTTTATTGTTCTCACCTTGGCAGACTTCATCAAGTCGTAGCGGGTATCCATTTCTATACACAATGAGTTAAGAGTCTTTATTACCTTTTTCGTGTCAATGATAATCGGCTCCTCCTCATCAGGCAATTTTGCAAGAAAATGCTTTTCGATAGTGGCATACAGGTTAAATTCCAGCTTTTTAGGGTCAACTAACACAAACTTCAGTTCTGATGGGTGCTTTGAATATAGGAGCGATGTAATAACCGCGTTAAGCCCCACCGATTTTCCTTGCCCTGTCGCACCGGCCATGAGCAGGTGAGGCATTTTGGCAAGGTCACATACAAACGGCTCATTGCTTATGGTTTTGCCCAATCCTATCGGGAGATCATACTTGTTGTTTTGGAATTTGTCGGAAGAGATTATCTCGCGCATCGAAACGATAGTCGGGACTTTGTTAGGCACTTCAATACCGATGGTGCCTTTGCCCGGTATCGGGGCGATGATACGGATACCCAAAGCCGACAAGCTGAGCGCTATGTCGTCTTCAAGGCTCTTTATACGGCTTATTCTCACACCCTCTTCAGGCACAATTTCATACAATGTGACTGTAGGTCCAATTATTGCTGAAATCTTTGTAATGCCAATCTTGAAGCTTTTCAGAGTATTCTCAATGCGAATTTTAGTTTCAGTGAGCTCTTTTCTCTGTGCTTCGGGCGAAATTGTCGCGCTCGTGTGCGGGTCGAGGCAGTCAATAGGCGGGAACTGGTAGGTTGAAAGGTCTTTGCGAGGGTCGTAAGGTTCAAGGTTACGAACATCTTCTGCTGTGAGTTCACGAACTGTCTCATCTTCCGCCACATCTTCATTTTCCTCATCCGCATCTTCAGAATTGGCATCATCAATTGCCTTATTGATATTGTTTATAATCTCAAAGGTAACGTCCGACTGGGTTGCAGCAACCTCTTCATCAGATGGAGTCCCATCTGTATCCGGCTCATCTTCTGTCTTTTCCTTTCCCTCTTCAGGAAAATGAATTGTGTTATCACCGTTAAGGCCCGACTGCAAACTGTTCAAATCTGATATATATGGGTCTTCCAGATTTGTATTGGTATCATCATCGTCAGTTTGTTTTCCGTTTCGTGTTTTTCCGCTGTTTTCTGATGTCTTTCCTGATTCTGATTTTCTGTTTTTAATGGCTGTTACAGAAGCGGTCCAGATAGCCGCTATGCCTCCGCCTATTGCTATAAAAAGATTTTTAATAGACATCTGATAACAAAGGATGAGTAGTATCAAAGCCGTTACGACAGTGATAAGGCCTGTAACCAATTTGCCTGTGGCGGCAAGCAACGCTTGTGAAGTATAGATTCCGAAATCGCCCGCAAGGTACTCGTAAGGCGTATTTGCCACGAAGAGGCCTGTTGCGAATGAGAACCACGCCATAGTCAGAAGAGTGGATATTGATATTTTCACTACGGAGATTGGCTCCTCATGTCTTTTAAGGCTGATACCGATAAGTTTCAGTCCATAGAGGAAAAACAGCAGCACGAAGCCGAGTGCGGCGAAACCGAAGGTATAATCAGTGAAGAAGTGCGCGAGGTGTGCGCCGGGCGAGCGTGCGAGGTTGTGCGGGGGCAGCGCGGGGTTGCCGATGTGGGCCACATCGTGTTTCTGGGTGAATATGTAAGAGCCCACAGACACCAGCAGCAACAGCGAAAATGCCACGAGCAGGAGCCCGTAAACCTTGATCATTGCATCGCTGGCGAAGAAAGCCATAAAAGACTTTTCACCGTGCTCTTTCTTCGTGCCGGAGTTTGCTTTTGACTTTGACCCTTTGTGATGCTTCACCACCCGTGCATTTTTAACCGGGGCGCTGCCTTTCCTGTAGTTTTTGTTTGTTTTCTGTATGTTGTGATGTATTGTACGCATAAATACGCTGCTATTTTTACTAATATCTGAAAATAGCAAAGATATTAATAATTTGTTGGTTTCAAAGTTTTTTTTGTTTCTTTTTTCAACAAAAAAATGTGTATAGATTAAGCCGTGAAAGTTTGGGAAAACCGCCTCGCGTTAACAACATTTTCACTTTCTGTCAGCAACAATACAAAAATTTCTTATCTCAAAGGCCATAGAAATTGGATTTTTATTGTACCTTTGCATTTGTGATTCTATCATTATAAGATGAAAAAACTGTTTGCATTCTTTGCCATTTGTCTTTTCTCATTACCTACGGCTTTGCCACAAGAGAAGGCCGACCGGATCCTTGGGGTTTACTCTGTAATTGAGTTGGATACAAAAGAGGAATCGAAAGTGAAGATTTTCAAGGGCGAAGACGGCAAATACTACGGTCAGGTCATCTGGCTTAAAAAACCTAATTTTCCTGACGGGACCCCGAAAAGGGACATAAAAAATCCTGACCCGAAACTCAGAAACACACCCGGCGACAAAATATTGCTGATGAAAGGGTTCTCATACGACCCCGCAAAAGAGGAATGGAAGGGCGGCACAATATACGATCCTGTGCACGGGAAAACCTACTCCTGCTACTTGAAATTCGAGTCCGACACAAAACTGAAAGTCCGCGGATACATCGGCATTCCCGCTTTAGGCAAAAGCATGTACTGGAACAAACTACAATGATGGAAAGAGCAAAAAACATATATTTCCTTGGCATCGGTGGCATCGGAATGAGCGCGCTTGCCCATTACTACCTCCTTGAAGGATGCAATATCTACGGCTACGACAGAACCCCCTCCCCTATCACCGACCGCCTTGCCTCTGAAGGGGCGCACATCCATTTTGACGAAAACCCTGACATAATACCACAGGACATTGATTTCGTAATCTATACGCCGGCAATCAGCAAAGAGCACAAAGAATACCTGCACTTTCTGCAAAAAGGCACTCCCATCTACAAAAGAGCCCAAGTTTTGGGTATGATAACCGACAGATACAGCACCGCTGCTGTGGCCGGCACTCACGGCAAGACAACCACAACATCAATGCTCGCCCACATTCTGAACGATGAACGAAACACCATCGCTTTCATCGGCGGCATTGCAAAAAACTTCGACAGCAACTTCGTATTGCACCCGAACCCCGAAATCGCAGTAGTGGAAGCTGACGAGTTCGACCGCTCTTTCCTGACCCTGCACCCCGAAATTGCAGTAATAACCTCCATGGACGCCGACCACTTGGACATATACGGCTCCAAGACAAAACTTGAGGAGTCGTTCAACCTTTTCGCGGCGCAAGTCAGCGGCACAGTAATTGCCAACGAAAAGATTGCACCGCTCATCAGCCATAACAACAAGCTGACATACGGATTTGCACCGGCCTCCGACTGCCATGCGACTGACATCACCCCGCACGAAAACCTGACAGACTTCACAATACACTACCTTGATGAGCCCCCCATTCGGATAACAATCGCCGTGCCGGGCACTCACAACGCCCTCAACGCTACCGCTGCATACGCCGCCGCCCGACAGCTCGGAATCGCCCCCGAAACCATACGCGCGAAATTGGCTACTTTCAGCGGCGTGAAAAGACGCTTCGACTACCAAATTGCCTCTCCCGGCCTTGTTTTCATAGACGACTACGCCCATCACCCCGAAGAGTTGCGCTCAATAATATGCTCTGTAAAAGAGATATACAAGTCAAAAAAGCTGACCGTCATATTCCAGCCACACCTGTACACACGTACCCGCGATTTCGCGCACGAGTTTGCAGAAGTGCTGGGACTCGCCGACAAAATCATACTGCTTCCAATCTACCCAGCCCGCGAGCTGCCCATACAAGGCATCGACTCACAATACCTTCTCAGCCTTATCGGAAACAACAACAAAATAGTGCTCGAAAAAGACCAGCTGCTCGCCCACCTTGCAAAAAACAAGCCTGAGGTGCTGCTCACCCTCGGTGCCGGCGACATTGACCGCCTCGTGCCAAAAATCAAAGAACTATTTGAAAAATAAAATTATTTTCTCGAACATATACATATTAATATTATAAAAACATAACCCTAAAAACTTTAAATTATGATAGCACAAAAAATGCAAAAAGAAATCAATGACCAGATCAACGCAGAATTTTGGTCAGCCTACCTTTATTTAAGCATGTCATCATGGTTCACAGAACAGAATCTGCCGGGACTTGCAAACTGGATGTATGTGCAATATCAGGAAGAGATGGCACACGGCATGAAGATGTTCCGCTACATTCATGAACGCGGCGGCGAAGTGAAGCTGCAGCCCATCGCGAAAGTGCCGACATCATGGAAATCTCCTTCTGCCGCATTCGACGAAGTATTCAAACACGAACAAAAAGTCACATCACTCATCAATAAGCTGATGGACACCGCTGTCGAATTAAAAGACTATGCTTCAATAAGTTTCCTCAACTGGTACATTGATGAACAAGTTGAAGAGGAAGCAAACGCAAGCGACATCTACACAACACTCAAAGAAATTGAGAAGATGCCTGGCGCACTGCGCATGTATGACAAGGAATTTGCAAGCCGCAAATTTGTTGACGAAACACAAGAATAAAGAAAACACGCAGAATTACGATAACAGAGTCGCCTTAACGGGCGGCTCTGTTTTTTTGTCGGAAGCACTCCCATAGCACCACGCCGGCCGCCACAGAGACATTGAGCGAGTGCTTCGTCCCAACCTGAGGTATTTCAATGGCGCCGTCGCAAAGGGCAAGCACTGCATCATCAACGCCAAAAACCTCATTGCCAAGTATCACGGCATATTTGTCATTTTTGCAAAAATCAAATTCTGTAAGCATGGAAGATGTGTCAACCTGCTCAACAGCATAAATTTTATATCCGTCATTTTTAAGCTGCTGCACCACACTAACGCACTCTTTCCCATACCTCCAATCCACACTTTCAGTTGCTCCAAGTGCGGTCTTGGTAATCTCCTTATGCGGAGGTGTAGCAGTAATGCCACACAAATACAAAGTCTCTATCCCAAAAGCATCACAGGTTCTGAACACCGAGCCCACATTATTCATGCTTCTCACACTGTCGAGCACAACCACCAAAGGCAGTTTCTGCTGTTTTTTAAACTCGTCCATGGTAGCGCGCCCCATCTCTTCCGGCAAAAGTTTCCTCATATAAAACGGTTTATCTTAATATTCACTCAAAAGCACTTAAAACTAACGGTTTGCAAAAATAAACATTTATTCCTTAACCATTTCAAACAATTAAAAAAAAATGTATCTTTGCAACCGTTAAATAAAAAATGAATTATTATGGCAAATACTGAAAAATTAGGCGTTAAGAAAGATGCTCAGGTGCAAGATGCAGAAAATGCTGTCGAAAAAACAACCAACTTCTTCCAAAAATACCAGAATATTATATATGGTGTATTAATCGGAATTATAGTTATTATTGGTCTTATCATAGCCATAAACCGTTTTTATATCATCCCGCAGAACGAAAAGGCATCCGCTGCAATGGCCCAGCCTATTGAATACTTCCTGCGCGGCGATTCAGCCTCCCTCATGATTGCATTGGAAGGCAATGACGAGATTGACGGGTTCCTCTCTATTGCAGAAGACTACGGCATCACAAAAACCTCAAACACTGCCAAATATTATGCAGGACTTGCATACAACAAACTTGGCGACAAAGAGAACGCCCTCGAATATCTGAAAGCATTCAAGAAAAAAGAGAATATACAGTGGTATGCAGCTCAAGCTGTTATCGGCGACATATATCTTGACATGAATGACGAGGATGAAGCTCTGAAATATTACAAGAAAGCGGCTGAAACTGACGATCCATACTATGGTCCGACAAACCTTTTCAAACTTGGCCTGATGTATGAAATCAAAGGAGACTGGAAAAACGCCCTCGAATCATATCAGAGAATTGAAAAAGATTTTTACGACCAGTACACCAAAATGGGAGTTGACAAATTTATTGAAAGAGCAAAGATAAATGCAGCAAAATAAAATCTCAAAAAAGAAAAACCTTTCCGAATCTTCCGCCTTTGAAATCTCAAAAGTGGAAGATTTTCGTATAGGAATAGTCGTAAGCGAATGGAATGAAAACATCACATCCAACCTGAAAGAGGGAGCTTATTCGACTTTAATTGAACACGGATTGAAAAAAGAGCAGATACGTGTATGCTCAGTGCCCGGCAGTTTCGAGCTGCCCACAGGCGCAATGATGATGTTTGATGCCGATGAGAGCCTCGATGCCGTCATCTGCCTCGGTTGCGTGATACAGGGCGAGACCAGGCATTTCGAGTTCATATCGCAAGCTGTGGCGCAAGGCATAATGAAAGTGGCGCTCGACTATGGCTCACCCGTAATATTCGGAGTGCTCACCTGCGACACGATGGAACAGGCCATTGACCGCTCAGGCGGGAAATACGGCAACAAAGGCGTGGAAGCAGCCCTGACGTGCCTCAAAATGCTCGCATTGGAAAGGAAGCTGAAATGAGAACAGTATTCTTCGGGACACCGGAATTTGCGGTCGGCGTACTTGACGCCATACTCCGCAGCGGGCACGAGGTCGCCGCAGTGGTAACCGCCCCCGACAAACCCGCAGGACGCGGACAAACACTACAGTTCTCTGAAGTCAAAAAATACGCCATTGAAAAAGGTCTGCCGGTCCTACAGCCTGAAAAGCTTAAAAATCCGGAATTTGTAGGCGAACTGCAAAACATTGGTGCCGACCTGTTCGTTGTTGTGGCTTTCAGAATGCTCCCTGAGGTGGTGTACGCCATGCCGCCTAAAGGCACTTTCAACGTGCATGCCTCGCTGCTGCCCGACTACAGAGGTGCCGCCCCTATTCACCATGCCGTAATGAACGGCGAAAAGATGACAGGCGTAACCACATTCTTCCTTAACCAGAATATTGACACAGGCGAAATCATCGCACAGCGCAAGGTTGAAATCGGTCCGGAAATGACCACTGGCGAGCTGTACGACAAACTTATGGCAGAAGGCGCGACACTCGCGGTTGAAACCATTAACAGCATTGAAGACGGCACCTGCACGCCCCACCCCCAACCCGACACGCCCGGCCTGAAACCCGCCCCGAAAATCTTCAAGGAGGACACACTCATAAACTGGGATGCCCCCGCTGAAACGATATACAACAAAATACGCGGACTGTCACCGTTCCCGTGCGCTTACACCCGCATAAAAAACAGTGACGGTGAAACCCTGTCATTGAAATGCTATTTCGCCAAAATTTCAGACACTAAAAGCATGGAAAAACCGGGGACAATTACGATATTATCTCCGAAAATGGTTGCAGTTTCTACTCAAACCGAGCAAATTCTCTTACAAAATGTACAGTTACAAGGCAAAAAGCGTATGGAAATCGAAGATTTTTTGAGAGGATTTCACCCAGAAAAATTCACAAACACACTATTTTAATGTAATTTTTCACTTTTTTTTCTTAATTTTATTAACATTATAGATTTTTTTTGATTTTTTTGAAAAAAAATAGGCAGATATTTTGAAAATACAAGTAAATTTGCAAGTTACGTTATTAAAACGCAATAAAAACAATTTATTAATCATTAAAAACAATCATTATGAACAAAGCCGAATTAGTTAGCGCTATCGCTGAAAAAGCTGAATGCACAAAAGTACAAGCTAAAAACGCATTGGAAGCATTCCTTTCTATCACATCAGACACTTTGAAAAAAGGTGATAAGATTTCCTTAATCGGATTTGGCACATTCGCAGTTTCACAACGTGCTGCAAGAAAAGGCCGCAACCCGAGAACCAAGGAAGTCATTAAGATCCCTGCAAAGAAAGTTGTGAAATTCAAAGCAAGTGCTGACCTTATCTAAGGCATGCCCACCCAAATAAAAAAAGCCCAGTCTTTGGGCTTTTTTTATTGTCTCAAGCGAACACAAAATGGAAATAAAAGACAAGCAGCTGATAGTGCAGCTCTCGGAATACCTGCGCGGCTTTGTAACCGAAGAGCGCGACAACCGCATAAGGGAGGTCTTGGAAAAACGCACCCGCCACGTCACTGTCGCGGTCGAGGACCTGTACCAGACCCAGAACATCAGCGCGGTGCTGCGCACTTGCGAATGCTACGGAGTGCAGGATGTGCATGTGATTGAAAACGAGAACGAATTCCAAATACACAGCGCAATCTCAATGGGCTCGAACAAATGGCTTACGCTGCACCGATACAAGAACGAGGCACACAACACTGCCCGCTGCATCGAGGCGCTGAAAGCAAAAGGATACACAGTGGTGGCAACACTCCCTAACGATGACAGCCTATACCTTGACGAACTGCCGGTGGAAGAGCCCACAGCATTCCTCTTCGGCACCGAACTGACAGGCTTGAGTGAAGAGGCTGTTGCCCTTTGCGACAAGAGCATGAAAATACCGATGTACGGCTTCACCGAGAGCTTCAACATCTCGAACTCTGCCGCAATCACTCTCTCCTCATTTGTGGAACGTGTGCGGAAATCACAGGTGAAATGGCAGCTCACTGACTACGAATATAACGAGTTATATTTCGACTGGCTGCAAAAATCCATCAGAAATTCAGATTTTATCATAAATAAATATCTGAATGACAATAAAATAAAAATATAAAAAAAAACTATCATCAGCGTTGCCAATCTTAAAATAAAATTGTATCTTTGCACTTCAAAAATTATAAGGAATAATAATATTAAAAAGCAAATAAAATGAAAAGAACATTCCAACCTTCAAACAGAAGACGCAAGAACAAACATGGTTTCAGAGAAAGAATGTCAACAGCAAACGGACGCCGCGTTCTTGCA
>JAGCRI010000096.1 GCA_017964755.1 Bacteroidales bacterium
AAGTGAACTTACTATTGAAGATTTGATAAAGAGGGCGTTAAAGCTATTATAACAAAACAGAGCAAAGTGAGCAAAAGAACAAAGGTCATAAAGACTCGTTATTATATATTCATCTTCGTACTACTTGGCGTTTTGATGGTTCCGGCGGCGAATGCGTCATCAAAATACGACCGCATTGTCTTGAATGATGATTTGTACTATTCTTTCCCGCTGACGCCGCCCGACAGTGACCTGCATATTTCAGTGCCACAGCCATCGACAAATCCTCTTGAGGATAATACTTCAAGTCCGTTTACTCTCGACAATCCTTCAAACTTCAACACCGATATAGAATACGACCCAGACAATAATTCATACAACTTGCAGAATACTATCGGCGGTATGCCTTTCGGACCGTCAACCTCACTTGACATGAAGGAGTTTATGGATTATGACCTGCATAAGGAGATCAGCAACTATTGGCACGACAAAGGCGCCTCATATTCAGGCGGACGCAGCCGCAGGGGTGGGGGGCTTATTCCGGCGTTGCACATCAGAGGCGATTTCTTTGAATCTATTTTTGGCAGTAACACTATTGAAATTCGCCCTTCAGGTAATGTCGAACTTATTTTCGGTGTGCTCTACAACCAGAACGACAACCCTACTTTGCCTGTGAAACAGCGCAAGGTTACCCAGTTTAACTTTGATGAAAACATACAGCTGAACGTACTTGCGAAAATTGGTGATAAGATTGATTTTAACCTCAATTACAATACCGAGGCTAATTTCGATTTTGAGAATAAGATGAAGTTGAAATACGAAGGTAAGGAGGATGAGATTATAAAACTTCTTGAGTTTGGTGACATTACGCTGCCTATCAACAGTTCGCTTATTGTCGGTAGCCAGAGCCTTTTCGGGTTCAAGACGCAGCTGCAGTTCGGCAAATTCTTTATTACAGCAGCATTTTCACAGCAAAAATCAGAATCACAGACTATTACAGTCTCAGGCGGTGCCCAAACCACCGACTTTTATTTTCGTGCCGATGAATATGAGGAGAACAGACACTATTTCTTGAACCAATATTTTAGGGATAATTACAACCAGTTCCTGTCGAAACTTCCGTTGGTCGCTTCGCCTATCGTCATCACAAAAATTGAAGTCTGGCGCACAACTATTGGCGCGGCTACGACAAACAACCGTAATATCGTGGCTTTCACTGACTTGGGTGAAGGTCTCAATCCGGAGGGCGGTACGCATATACAGTCGAACCGCTTCCATTATTTGAGCGGCAGTCGTCCCGACAACTACACAAACGACCTCTGCATTATCATTGACTCTTCGATGATAAGGAATTTGAGTTCGGTGTCGAACAACATGAACGCGCAGGGGCTCACGGCCGGTGTCGATTACGAGAAAGTTGAAAACGCGCGCCTTCTTGATCCTTCGGAATATACAGTCAATACGAAATTGGGTTTCATATCGCTTAATACAGCCCTGAGTGCCAATCAGGTGTTGGCGGTTTCATACCAATATACTGTGATTGGAGATGACAATGTATATCAGGTCGGTGAATTTTCAAATGAGGTTTCCGCTCCAAACTGCCTTCGTGCCAAGTTGTTGAAGAGCACCACGCTTAACACCAAGTCACCGCTTTGGAAACTTATGATGAAGAATGTATATTCACTTTCAGCATATCAGGTCTCGTCTGAAGATTTCCGTTTGAATGTGCTGTACACCGGTGATGCTGAAGGTATTGCCAACGGCTTTTTCAATGAAGGCCCTAAAAAAGGTATTCCGTTGATTCGTCTTTTGGGATTGGACAGCCTCAACCAGCAGAACGACCCGTATCCTGACGGAATTTTCGATTTCATTGACAACGCAGCGACAAATGGAGGAACAATCAACGCATATAATGGCCGTATCTATTTCCCGCTCGTTGAACCTTTCGGCTCTGATTTGCGAAAGATTATAGGTGACGCGACATACGCTGACAAATACGCTTTCGACTCTCTTTATTCCACTACAAAAACTTTGGCACAGCAATATACAGGAAAAAACAAATATTACCTTGAAGGTACTTATAAATCCTCATCAGGTTCGGAAATATCGCTTAATGCGATGAATGTCCCGCAAGGTTCTGTCAAAGTAACAGCCGGTGGCATCACACTGACGGAGAATGTTGACTATACCGTCAACTATAGCATGGGAACAGTAAGTATCACTAATGAAGGTGTTTTGAAGTCGGGAACACCTATAACAATCACACTTGAAAACGAGTCAACGTTTGGTATAAATACCAAATATATGTTCGGCGCCGATATGGAATACCGTTTTTCGGAGAATTTCAACATCGGGGCGACAATTTTGAATTTGCGTGAACAACCTATCACCCAGAAAGTGAATTACGGTGACGAGCCGATAAAAAATACCATTTGGGGGGCGCGTATCAACTATAAAACCAAAGCCCCATGGCTCACAAAAGCCATTGATTGGATTTTGCCGTTCCACAGCACCACTGCTGAGTCTAATATCCAGTTGGAAGGCGAATTTGCTCATTTTATTCCGGGACACTCGCGGGCGGTGGGCAAGGAAGGAACTACTTATATTGACGATTTTGAAGCCACAAAATCGACTGTGGATTTGAAGAATGTCATCACTTGGAAATTAGCCTCCACACCGCAGTCGCAGAATGATATCTTCCCTGAGGCGCATAAAGTCTCCACAACCGACAACCCGCGGCGTCAGTTGGCTTACGGCTTTAACCGTGCAAAATTGGCATGGTATGTCATCGACCCGCTTTTCTATCGCAACAACAGCGCGACTCCGAGCAATATAACAAAGGAAGACCAGTCGAAAACTTATGCTCGCGAGGTTTACGAAACTGAGCTTTTCCCATATAAAGAGCAGGCAAGTGCCGCTGAAGCAACTTATCTTTCAGTTTTCAACTTGGCATTTTATCCTGAAGAGAGAGGCCCTTATAATTTTGATGTGAACGGAAATGAGGGTTATTCAAGCGGTTTGAATCCTGACGGATCGCTCAAGAATCCTAAGAGCCGTTGGGGTGGTATCATGCGGAAAATGGATAACACTGATTTTGAATCCGCCAACTATGAGTATATTGAGTTTTGGATGATGGACCCGTTCATTGACAATCCGAACCATAGCGGCGGTAAGCTCTATTTCAACCTTGGTGATATTTCTGAAGATATTTTACGTGACGGTCTGAAGTTCTTCGAGAACGGTCTGCCAGCAGACAATAGTGATAACAATGTGACATACACTGTCTGGGGGCGTGTGCCAACTACGCAAATGATTGTCAATGCTTTTGATAATGATGAAACGGCGCGTCAGTATCAGGATGTCGGCCTTGACGGTCTTACCGATGAGAGGGAGCAGACCCATTACAAGGAGAGCTATCTTGACCTTTTGGGCAATGAGTTTGGCACAGGGTCTGGGGCTTACCAAATGGCTGCAGCTGACCCTTCTAACGACAATTACCACTATTTCCGCGGTGGCGATTACGACGCTGCTGATGTGAAGATTTTGGAACGTTACAAAAAATATAACAATACTGACGGTAACTCTCCCACCAACAGCCAGAGTGCCGAGTCGTATCCCACAACCGGAACCACGATCCCTGATGTGGAAGACGTTGACAATGACAACACTCTTAGTGAGGAGGAAAAGTATTATCAATATGTGATTGATCTGCAACCTGACAAAATGCAGGTGGGGCAGAATTACATTAATGACGTGTATGAAGCTGTCCCTGAACCGCTTCCAGATGGAAGCCGTCCTGCCACAAAATGGTATCAGTTCAAGGTCCCGATCAAGAATCCGGATAAGATTATCGGTGATATTCAGGGCTTCAACTCAATCCGTTTTATGCGTGTTTTTATGCGCGATTTTGAAGAGCCGATAATCTGTCGTCTTGCCACCTTCGAGCTCGTCCGCAGCGACTGGCGCACCTATACCCTTGAATTGTTGGAGGATGGTGATTATGTCGCTGGACATGGCAGCGGCGAGACCAATTTCAATGTTGCAACTTTGAGCTATGAGGAGAACGCTAACAGGACGCCTATCCCGTATGTGCTCCCTCCAGGCATTGAACGTGAACAGGGCTATGGCGGCACGCAAGTCTATTATGTTAATGAACAGGCTCTTACAATGAAAGTTACGGATCTTGCTGATGGTGATGCGAGGGCAATTTACAAAAACACCAATTTTGATATTCGCAAGTTCAAGAAGCTCAGGATGTTCATTCATGGTGAAAAGATGCATAACGATGATGTGATTGCGAAGGGCGATGTTTCAGTCTTTATCCGTTTGGGCTCAGACTTCACTGACAACTATTATGAATATGAAGTTCCGCTTGAGCTCACGCCATGGGGTGTCGGGGCTGATTCAACTGCCATTTGGCCGAAGAGCAACCGCATGGAAATAGACCTTGCCAAACTCGTTTCCATTAAGCAGGAACGCAACAAGTTGGCGCGCGCCGGATCAATGCTGATAACCACCCCATACGAGGAAGTCGTTGACGGGCATATTGTTACTGTTGTGGGTAATCCGAATTTGGGTGAAGTGAGAACGATTATGATTGGTATTAGAAACCCGAAAAAGCAGACATTGAACGATGGTGATGACATGTTGCCGAAGTCTGTTGAGGTCTGGGTGAATGAGTTGAGGCTTTGCGGTTATGACGAATCATCTGGCTTTGCTGCACGCGGGCAGATGCGCGCCACCCTCGCCGACATCGGTGATGTTACCGTTTCGGGAACATATTCTTCACCGGGATTCGGAACATTGGAGCAGAAAGTCACGGAGACACAGCAAGAAACAAGATACACCATTGACGTTGCCGCCAATGTTGATGCAGGCAAAATGCTCTTCCCTGAAAAATGGAACCTCAAAATACCTATCCATTACGACTACAACCTCAATTCCTCTGTTCCTGAATACAATCCGCTTAATCCTGACGTGAAACTTAAAGACGACCTCAAATCGTATGCTACGAAGGGCGAACGCGACTCTATCAGAAAAATGACTGTTGACAGGGTGCAGCGCCAGAACGTCAACATTATGAATGTGAGAAAAGAGAGGAATTTTGACAAGGAAGTCAAAATACGTCCGTGGGACATCGAAAACTTCGATCTCTCTTATGCATATTCAGAAGTGAAGAGCCGTGATGTCAATACGGAATTTGACAATGAATATACCCATGAAGGGGAACTTGGTTATTCATTCAAATACAATACCAAGAACTGGCGACCGCTGCAAGGTGCCAAGGCGCTTAAATCAAAATGGCTGCAGCTTATACGTGATTTTAACATTAACCCTATACCGCAGTCGTTTACATTCCGTACAAACATCACACGCGAATTTAATGAGTTCAAGTTGAGGCCGAAGAGTCAGGGTAACATTATTATTGACACAGCTTTCGTCAAAGATTTCCAATGGTCACGCACATACAGCTTCAGATGGGATTTGGCTCAGAGTCTGAAGTTTGAATATACGGCAAATGCCCAGACTCGGCTCGACGAGCCTCAGGGACGTATAGACACGCGCGCCGAAAAAGATTCTATATGGCGCAGCTTCGGTCATGGCGGCCGCATGACCTATTTCACACAGCGTGTTGACGCTTCTTATCAGATACCGATTAACAAGATACCTCTCTTTAACTGGATAACGGCATCTACGAGGTACGCCGCAACTTTCAACCACACGGGGGCGGCGATCTCAATGGAAAGTCTTGTTAACACTATCGATAACTCATCTCCTTTCAAAGTCAATGCTAATTTGATTTTCGTTACCCTTTATAACAATATACCTTATCTTAAAAAAGTTAATCAGGGAATAGTCAAAAAACAGGAGGACCAGTATAAAAAGGATAAGGCTAAAGAGAAGAAGGAGAAAGAGACAGAAAAACAGAAAAACAAAAAGAAATTTGATCCGAGTATGCCGGATGACGAATATGCTGACAGCGGCAAGGACAAGAAGAAGGATACATTTAAACTCAATGTGGGGCAGCTTATTCTTGACGGGACGGTGCGTGTGCTTATGCTGGTTCGCAACGCTTCAATAAGTTTCAGTGACGGATACGGTACGATATTGCCGGGATATATGCTTTCGCCAAATCTATTCGGCATAAATTTCAAGAATAACGCACCGGGGTTCATGTTCGCATTCGGTGGCCAGCCCGATATCAGGCACATTGCCTCAGAAAAGGGGTGGCTTACAACTGACACGTTGGCTAACACACCTTTCCAGCAGAACCGTGTGCAGACAATCAATGCGCGCGCTTCGATTGAACCGTTTAAGGATTTTCGCATTGACGTTACTGCAACACGCAATTACTCAAGTAATTATACAGAATATTATGTCGCAAATTCTGAAGGTGTCTTCAAATCATATTCTCCTAAGAAAAGCGGAACTTTCAGTACGACATATTTTGCCTTAGGGACATTTTTCAAAAAAGGCGATGACTTATTTGAGATTTTCAAGGAACAGCGCAAGTTAATATCGCAGCGTTATGCAGCAACCAACGTCAACTCACAGGATGCTGCCGGAAATGTTTTGGTAGATGATAACGGATATGCGCGAGGTTATACAGGTACCGCTCAGGATGTGCTCACTTCCTCTTTCCTCGCAAGTTACGGTGGGCGCAAGGCCGGCAAGGTCGGACTCTCTCCGTTTACGCAAATACCGTTGCCTAACTGGCGGCTTAACTACAGCGGACTCACCAAAGTCAAGGGCTTTAACAAGGTGTTCCAAAACTTCTCCATCACTCATGCATATACATGTATGTACTCTGTCGGCAACTTTGCAACCAACTTGAACTACACTTCTGACGCCACCGGCTCGCCAAACTATTTGGATGCCAACATGAATTTCATACCGCTCTATGAGATCGGCCAGATTACGCTCACTCAGCAGTTCAGCCCTCTTATCGGTATTGATATGACATTCGTGAACAGCCTTCTTTTAAAGGTGGAGTACAAACGGAGCCGTAACGCCTCACTCAGTTTCGCAAACAATCAGATTACAGAAGTTACAACAAACGAGTTCTCATTCTCAGGCGGTTACCGCTTCAAAGACCTTACTATCACATACGTCTTTTCCGGAATGAAACGTCAGGTTGTGAGCGACCTCAACATGACACTCGGCTTCTCACTGAGAGATAACAAGACCATCTTGAGAAAGATAGAGGAAGAGATAAATCAGGTTTCGTCAGGTATGCTTTCAATGACAATCAATTTTGCTATCGACTATCAGATAAGCAAGATGATAGGCCTTACTTTCTATTATGACCATACAATCAACCGTCCTTATATTTCGAACCAGTATAATAATATGAATATTGATACAGGTATCAAGGTGCGTTTGATGCTTACACAGTGATAAAACTTTAATATTATGATTAATACACAGTTTTCGTATTCTGAAATCTTTTCTTTTATTAATGAAGAAGAGGTGAAAAACAATTTTGTGAAGTTAGGAAATGCCTATAAAACGGTATGTGACCGCACTGGCAAAGGCAATGATTTTCTCGGTTGGCTTGATCTTCCGAAGGATTATGATGCCAATTTCTCGCAGCGTATAAAAAACTGTGCTGACAAGCTGGCGGCTCAGTCCGATGTTGTTGTGGTCATCGGCATTGGCGGCTCATATCTTGGAGCGCGCGCTGTTATTGAGGCTCTGCAGCATCCATTCAAGCCTTTTGTCGGTGGAGGAAGACCTTCTGTCTTGTTTGCCGGAAACAGCATATCAGAAGACTACATGCATGGTTTGCTTGATGTTCTTGAAAAGAAAGACTATTCGCTGATAGTGATTTCAAAGTCTGGAACTACTACAGAACCTGCCATTGCTTTCCGTATTTTGAAAGAGCACTGTGAAAAGAAATATGGCAAAAGCGCGGCAAAAGACCGTATTGTCGCAATTACAGATGCTTCGCGTGGCGCCCTGAAAAAACTTGCAACTGATGAGGGTTACGATACCTTCGTGATCCCGGATTCTGTTGGTGGCCGCTATTCAGTGCTCACACCGGTCGGACTTCTACCGATTGCCGTTGCAGGATTTGATATTGACAAGTTGGTGCACGGTGCAATGGAAATGCGCGAATATCTTTTGCAGAACAATACTTTTGAAACAAATATAGCCATGCAGTACGCTCTGCTCAGGTATCTGCTCTATGCTGAAAAAAACAAGAGAATTGAGCTCCTTGTCGCTTACGAGCCATGCCTTGCCTATTTTGTGGAATGGTATAAGCAGCTTTTCGGTGAGAGCGAGGGAAAAGAGCATAAGGCGATATTTCCGGCCGGCGCTATATTCTCGACAGATCTTCACTCTTTGGGACAATATATACAAGAGGGTGAACGCCATTTGATGGAGACCGTTATTTCGGTTAAAAATGCGAAAAACAAAGTTGCAATCCCGTATGATGAGAAAGATGCCGATGGCTTGAACTATCTTCAGAAAATGAGTATGAATGAGATAAACCTGACGGCGGAAAAGGGAACACGTCTCGCTCATTTGGACGGCGGTGTGCCGAATTTCCAGATTTCAATTCCAGCAATCAACGAGGCATCGCTTGGTGAACTGATTTATTTCTTTGAGTTCAGCTGCGCCATCGGAGGCTATCTGCTTGATGTAAACCCGTTTAACCAGCCAGGAGTTGAAGCTTACAAGAAAAATATGTTCAGACTGCTTGGAAAACCTGAAAAATAATTTCAAGCGAAAAGTAAGAGCCATGAAAAAACTGTTTTTAATTCTTTGTGCAGCAATATTATTTACAGCTTGTAACAAGTATAAGGACTATGACACCATGCTTCAGGGCAATTGGCTGTGTCAGGAGGTGAACAATCTGATAGTGCCGACAAATAAGGCTTTTGTGATGGTTATTGGAGACGAAAAGGCAATGGTGGCTTTCAGTGCCGATACCGCATGGACTGAAAATACGGTGCCATTTCTGCTCGACAAAGAGAAGTTTACCATTACTGATGGGGCGTATAGTGGTGAATATAAGATACTTTCACTTTCAGATTCAAAACTCCGTCTTGAGAAGAACAATGTCAGATATACTCTGTTTAAGATGACAAAGAATTATGAAAGCGACCTCGTAGGGAATTGGTACTCTGTGGATTCTGACGGGAATCAGATTTTTGATGTCTCATTCAATCGTCCGAATTTCAATTATAACGACGGAAATATTGAAATTTCAGGGACTTATCGCATGTATGGTGATTTTTTAGTTCTACAATATTCTGAAAATCAGGTTGATAAAGTCTCATGCTGGCTCATTGCCAAGAACGATGACGGATTTAGAGTCTCTTCATATTTTGCAATGGCTGGAAGTGTCAATTTGCAGGAGCAGTTTTATAATATCAAAAGAAAATAATTGCTAAAACCACTTGTTGAGTGAAGCTGTTAAAAGAGATTTTCGCGTACACAATCGGCGGTTTGCTGTTTGTTGGTCTGATACCGTTCCTGATGTGGCTCTGTGCAGGATGTCCGGCTGTAATGGCAGCAGCGCTTTGGAGAGTTGTTACAAGTAATATTCTGATTATCATTGGGTTGGCATTGAGTGTCTGGTCAATAGTTTATATGCGGCGAAAAGGGGAGGGGAATCCTCTTGATGCTTTTGGACACGAAGTCGCACCCCGCACCAAACATCTGATGACTGACGGTCCTTACCGCCTGAGCCGCAACCCAATGCTGTCGGGCGTATTCATCTATCTCACCGGTATTTGCCTGTGGCTTTGGGCATGGCAGGCAGTACTTGTTTTCGTAATGTTCATCGTGGTTATGTCGGTGCAGGTTTATACGGAGGAAAAGCGCCTCCGCAGCGATTTTGGCGAAGAATACGAGGAATATTGCCGTAAAACGGGACGATTCTTGCCGAAGAGATAGCCCATTTTCATTCCAAATCCAATTGCAAATTCTGACATCTTGTCAAAAAATCAGACAATTAGTCCATTTTTATGACAAAAAGGCAGCAAATATTTTTGGCACGTGTTTTGCAATATCTGCTGCGGTTGTCGATGTGAAAACTGAGGCAGCCAAAAAACAAAATGTCTAACAAATTAAAAATGGAGGTGTATTATGTTACCAGTAATGTTTAAAAACAGTTGGTTTCCGACAGTATTTGAAGATTTCCTGAACAATGATTTTATGCCTCGTGCCAATACAACAGCACCGGCAGTCAATGTTAGGGAGGACGAAAAGGCCTACACAATGGAAGTTGCCTCTCCGGGTATCAGAAAAGAGTTCTGCCGTGTGTCCATCAACGATGAAGGCAACTTGAATGTCGCCATCGAGAATAAAGTGGAACACAAAGAAGAAGAGAAGAAACACCACTATCTGCGCCGTGAGTTCTCGTACACCAACTACGAGCAGACTTATACGCTGCCCGAAGATGTGGACAAGGAACATATCGAAGCCAAGGTTGAGAACGGTATCCTGACCGTCACTTTGCCGAGGGTGCAGAAAGAGGTGAAAAAACTCGGCCGTAACATCAATATCGGGTAATTTTCAGACGGAAACGCAAAAAAAAGAGACGCGAGGATTCGCGCCTCTTTTTTTGTGCACTATTTTCAAGATTTTCTCCGAAAAATTTCCATTTATTACTGGAATAAAGTCATGAAAATTCGCCATATTTTGCAAATCCTATTCATAAATAGTTGATTATAAGCAATAAAAATATTTGCGTAAAAATCACACAAACGTATTGTATATTCAAATTAATTTGTATTTTTGCGTACTTTTTACACAATTCAAAAAAGCATACAAAAATGAGTTACACATACGAATATCCTCGTCCGGCAGTAGCCGCCGACTGTGTGGTTTTCGGCTTCAATGGGAGGGAGCTGCAGGTTTTGCTTATTGAGCGCGGCAACGAGCCGTTCAAAGGATGTTGGGCGTTCCCCGGTGGATTTATGAATATGGACGAAACCGCTGAGCAGGGCGCGCTTCGCGAACTGCAGGAAGAGACGGGGCTTGATATCAATAGGATAAAGCAGTTGGGGGCGTTCACCGAAGTGCAGCGTGATCCACGAGGGCGGGTGGTTTCCATTGCTTTCTACGCTTTGGTCAGGCCAGCAGAAGTGACTGGCGGCGACGATGCCAAGGAAGCCCGCTGGTTCGCCCTTGACGATGTCCCCCGCCTCGCCTTCGACCATGACTATATCTTGCGTAAAGCCATGCAGCTACTGCGCATGGACATCCACTTCGAGCCCATCGGATTTGAACTGCTCAACAAATCTTTCACCATGCCGGAATTGCAACGGCTTTATGAGGCCATTCTCGGTGTGCGCTTCGACCGCCGCAACTTTGAGAAGAAAATGTTACAGACTGGTATTCTTCAAATGGTTGAAGATGAAGAGGATGACGATGAACTATTTGATCAACAAACCAGCAACCCCGCTTTCGCACGCTCATTCTTCGGCACACAAAATGAGATGCAAACCAAAAGCATTGACGAGCTTTTCGACTCTGAACCGACTCCAAAAATGCAGCCGGAGGTTACATCCGGCAGCTATGCTATCTGTAGAGACGAGGAAGGCTTTATTCCCCACATCATGAAATCGTGGGAAAGCATAGCCCATCGCAAGCCTGGTAGGAAAGGCCGTAAATTTTCCTTCAATAAGGAAAACTATGACCGTTTCAAGCAGGATAACAATTTTAAATTGGAATTTTAGCCCGTTTATTCATCATTAAAAAACCTTTATTATGTTACAAAAAGAGAAAGCAACCACCGAAAAACTGAAAGTTTACAATCTCATCATCCTTGACAAAAGCGGCTCAATGAGCAGCATTGCGGAGGCGGCCATTTCTGGATTCAACGAGACCATTGGCGGCATCCGTTCCGCACAAGAACGATACAAAGGAGCTCAGGAACACTTTGTCTCTTTGTTCGCCTTCTGTAGCTGCGATAAGTCATACATCTACGAAAATATCCCTGTAGAAGAAGTCAAAACACTGACTTCCAAGGAGTACCGTCCCTGCTGCTGCACCCCGCTGTATGATGCGATGGGCATCTCACTGAACCACCTTTTGAACAAAATCCAGAGCGACAAGAATGCCACGGCTGTGGTTACGGTCATCACAGACGGACTGGAAAATGCCTCTCAAGAGTATTCTGGCAAGGCTATCAAGGCGCTGGTTGACAAGTTGAAAGACGAGGAAGGATGGAATTTTGCCTACATCGGCACCAATCAGGATGTGGATGCGGTGGCGGCCAGTATCTCCATTGATAACACTATGTGTTTCGATGACACTTCCGCCGGCATGTCTGCGGCTTGGGACACCGAACGGAAGTCCAAAATGCGGATGTACGACCGTATGCAGGCTGACTTCCAATTCTGTAGTGAAGCCGCCGCTCCGATGAGTGTGTTTCAGACAAAATTATTCCGTGCCAAACGAAACCGTGAGGAGAAAAACTACCGCAGTATGGACGAGTTCCGTGACCGTATCAGCCCCGACAATATCACCTCTTTGAAAGACAATGAGATTTTTGTTTTCGGCAGCAATTTGGAAGGCATGCATGGTGGAGGTGCGGCACGCGTGGCAAGAGAAAAATTCGGGGCTGTTATGGGACAAGGTGTTGGTTTACAAGGGAAAAGCTACGCTATCCCTACGATGCAAGGTGGTGTGGAAACCATTGCCCCATACGTGGACGAGTTTGTGGCGTTTGCCAAGCAGCATCCTGAACAGACATTCGTCGTGACCCGCATCGGCTGCGGCATCGCCGGCTTCGACGATGATGAAATCGCGCCGCTGTTCGTGAAAGCCATTGACATCCCCAACATCCATCTCCCGGAAAG
>JAGCRI010000097.1 GCA_017964755.1 Bacteroidales bacterium
ATTTCTCTTTTTTTATTTTTTGTCTGTCCCGGCCTGCTTCGCTTGGCCTCAAAGTCTATTGCTTGAGTTCTTGTTTGCTACATCCCATTCCATTATTTCAATGTACGTCCGCAAATCCCCTCCTCTCTCATCCCTTCGTTCCCCTCATTTGCGGCTGCAAAGATAACACCTTTTTCTTTAACTGCAACACCCCATACGCATTTTTTTTGCTTTTTTTTGCTATCTTGCTATGTATCAGCGTGATAATTTTTGCATTTTTTTACTTTATTGACATTAATCTGTTGAAAAAATCACCTCAAGCCACCCTTTTTCTTCACCGCGGCGGAATCTTTTTCGGAAATTTTGGAAACCGATATGGCTCATCTACCCAATTTCCGAATAAATTGATTTCTCAAACTGCTCCTTAGCATATTGCGCCGATATACTGATTTTCTTCTTTTTCCCTGACGGTGCATCAAACATCAGATTTGTCATTATCTGCTCAACAATTGAGCGAAGTCCGCGTGCTCCGAGTTTCAACTCTACAGCCTTGTCAACAATGTATTCTATGGCTTCGTCTTCAAAAACAAGTTGTATATCATCTAATTGCAATAATTTGATATACTGTTTGACAAGTGCGTTTTTGGGCTCAAGCAGAATACGTTTGAGAGCTGCGCGGTCGAGCGCATCCAAATGTGTTACAACAGGGAATCGCCCGCACAACTCAGGTATAAGCCCGAAAGTTTTCAAATCTTGTGCCGACACATATTTCATTACGTTTTTCTTGTCAAACGCCTTATTATCAGCCTTATAGCCTATCACATGCGTATTCATCCTTTCGGCGATTATTTTTTCCATGCTGTTGAACGCGCCGCTGCCTATGAAGAGAATGTTCTGCGTGTTGACTTCTATAAACTTTTGTTCGGGGTGCTTCCTGCCTCCTTGCGGCGGCACGTTTACAAGGGAACCTTCCAAGAGTTTCAACAAAGACTGCTGCACACCTTCGCCGGCAACGTCACGGGTAATTGACGGATTTTCAGCACCTTTACGGGCTATTTTATCAATCTCATCAATAAAAACTATACCACGCTCCGCTTTTTTCACATCATAGTCGGCGGCTTGGAGCAAGCGTGTCAGAATACTCTCCACATCTTCACCCACATATCCTGCCTGCGTGAACACAGTGGCATCTGCAATGCAGAACGGGACATCCAACATCTTGGCTATTGTCTTGGCTAACAAGGTTTTGCCCGTGCCTGTATCACCAATCATTATAATGTTGGATTTCTCTATCTCCACCGGATCATCGCTGTTGGCAGATAATGAGTTTATGCGCTTATAGTGGTTGTAAACGGCTACGGCAATCACCTTTTTGGCTTCATCCTGTCCTATTACATACTCGTCAAGTTTCGCCTTAATGTCGTGAGGCTTGATAAGCTTGATTGCTTTCTGAGATGATGTGGCTATTTGCGGTTCGTGCTCATTCAGATAATCCTGTAGAATACTGTTGCCATTTCTGAGGCAGTCTTCACATATTCCGGTTCCTGGCTGAAGTCCACGAAAGAGTATTTTGTCCCTATTAATGTATTGTCCGCAAAAGCTGCATTTGTTGTCGTTCAATTTTGCCATTTTAGTGTTTGTCTGCTATCAGTACTTCGTCAATCATTCCGTATTCTTTGGCTTCTGACGCTATCATCCAATAGTCGCGATCACTGTCTTTCCAGACCTGTTCGTAATCTTTTCCTGAATGTTTGGCGATAATCTCATAAAGTTCCTTTTTCAGTTTTTGTATTTCGCGCGCTTCGATTTCAATGTCAGACGCCTGACCCTGAGTACCGCCCATCGGCTGGTGAATCATCACGCGGGCGTGGGGCAACGCAAAACGTTTCCCCTTCGCTCCGGCGCACAAAAGAACGGCTCCCATGGATGCGGCCATGCCAGTGCAAATCGTTGATATTTCGGGCTTTATATACTGCATAGTGTCATAAATGCCAAGTCCTGCATAAACGCTGCCGCCGGGCGTGTTCATATATATCTGTATGTCACGCTCCGTATCCTGCGATTCCAAAAAGAGCAACTGCGCCTGTATTATGTTTGCAACATCGTCATATATCGGGACTCCCAAGAAGATAATCCTGTCTTTCATAAGTCTTGAAAAGACATCCAACTGCGTGATGTTCATCGGACGCTCCTCAATGATGTATGGTGTTATGTAATCGTTACTGACTTTTGAATATCTGTCGAGTTTTGAACTGCTTATGCCACAATGTTTTACTGAGTATTTTGCAAATTCGTTCTGAAACATTTTTCATTTTTTTGTTGATGAATAATAGAATATCTATTCTATAACCTATTTTTTATAGTGTTTGTTCAATTCTTCAAGCACTTCGTTTGTAATATCTTTTGTAGGATCACCGTAAAGTATTTGTGTTCCTGCCTTATAGCCGAGAATGTATGAAGCACCAAATTTTTCAGTGTTAATCCTTTCAGAAGCAACAGTCAGGGAATCCATAACTTGGCTCAATGCTGCAGCCTGCCTGTTATCAAGGTCGGTGAGCACGCGCTCGCGTTCAGCCATAATGCTCTGGTACTCTTCCTGAAGCTGCTGCTGTGCGTTCTGAATCTGAACTTCTGTGAGGATACCCGACTGGTAATTCTGCTGGAACTGGTTGTATTTTTTCTGGAAAGATTTCTCTTTATTGTCAAAGATTGCTGTCTGGCGCTGTATCTCCTGCTCAATGTCATCGGTCAGGATTTTCATCAGCTCGTAGTTCTCAGAAATCGAATCCAAATTGACATACATAATGTCACCGTTGCCCGGAGTGCCTGTAACTACCGTAGTGCCTCCCGGCTTCTTACAGCCCTTGTCACAAAAATGAAGTACATAGAGTCCTGCTATTGCCAATACTATAATAATATAGAATATAGTCTTGAATATACAGCATGTTTTGCCGGTGCTGCAGCTTTTCTTCTCAGTTTTCTCATCAGGTTTTGTACGTGGTACCGAAGTCGGGAAATTCGGTGTTTGTGGTTTGCTTGTTGTCTCTTGTGTTGTGATTTCTTTTTCTTCCATTTTTCTTGACTATATGATTATTTTATTGTTTTTTAAAGTTGTTAAAGGATTAATTTCCAAGATCTGACATAAGTTTTATCCTCATTATTCTGATTTCTTCAATAGGATACTCATCTTCTCCGAGAGCCTCCACAGCGGCCTGCACCGAATCGGATTCCGCTTCGTTGAAATAGTCGAGTATATCCTCCTGATGTTCGGGGTCAATCACCTCGTCAATGTAATAGTTGATGTTGAGGCGCATTCCCGATGCGACAATTTTCTCGATTTCTGTCAGAAGTTCATCCATTTCCATGCCTTTGGCACGGGCGATATCTTCAAAACTCAGTTTTCTATCGATACTTTCAATGATGAATACCTTTGTGGCAGATTTATTGATTGGAGATTTGACGACAAAATCCTGTGGGCGTACTATCTCATTATCCTCCACATATTTGCGGATAAGGTCAACAAATTCCTGACCATACTTTTGTGCTTTTCCCGGCCCGACACCTGTGATATGCATCAACTCGTCTATAGTTGTCGGATATTGGTTGCACATATCTTCCAAAGAAGGGTCTTGGAAAATGACAAATGGCGGTATGTTTTCACGGGTGCAGATTGATTTTCTGAGTTCTTTAAGCAAGTTGAACAAAGTCTTGTCAACAGCCTCCACCTTGCCGGGGCATACATCTTCGTCATCATCGTCTTCTGTCATGGCTTCCGACTTCACGACCTTTATGTCGTATGGCTTGTCCATGTATTTTTTCCCGTTCGGAGTGATTTTCAAAATTCCGTAATTTTCTATGTCTTTGCTGATAAGCCCTTCGAAAATGGCAGCTCGAATCACATTAGACCAGAATTTTTCATCATATTCGTTCCCTTCGCCGAACTGCTTGAGGGTCTGATGTTTGAACTTCTTTATG
>JAGCRI010000098.1 GCA_017964755.1 Bacteroidales bacterium
CCGCTTTGCGTTGTATAAATGCTATCATACGTATAAACGTAACTATTCGTTACCGTCTGCGCCCTTAGATTAAATAACGATACGAGAATAACAGCTGAAAAAAGAAGGATTCTTTGGTAGAATTGTTTCATGGTGGTTAAATTTTATATGAATACTAAGTTTATTTTTATCAAAAAATTATCAACAAAACCGCTAAATATAACAAGTAGTTAAAGTGGAATTTTAATTAAGAATAAACAAGTTGTCCATAGTTATCAACAAAGAATGGTAGCGGCAATCGGTGCAAATGCAGGGGATTTGCAGATATGGGAAAACGTTATCAACAGCGTTTGAAAAAGTTATCAACAGAAAAGGCGTGTAAAATCGGGTTAGGTCATGGCACAATTTCGGAGAAAACCTGAGAAATTTTGCAAAATGCAGCGCAGATGATGGGGATATTTTTGGGGAATTTTGTAATTTTGTGGGATTTTAGGAGATAGGAGTTAGGAGTTAGGAAATAGGATATAGAAAATAGGTGTTAGTTATGAAAAAAGTATTTGTTGTTTGTTTTTTAGCATTGTTTGTTTTGTGTGGTTGCGGGCGGAGGGCTGCAGAGGTGCCGTCAGTTTATTGGAGCGGCAAAGACTCGTATGGGCGTGAGGTTACTCTTTCGAAAGAGCCGCAGCGTATTATTTCGCTTTCACCATGTATTACGGAGATAATTTTCATGTTGGAGAGCGAGAACAGGCTTGTCGGCATTTCCGATTTCTGCACATATCCGGAAGGCACAGATACGATTCCGCACCTCGGCGGGCTCCTGGACATTAACGTTGAAGCCCTGTGTGCGCGGCGTCCCGACATTGTGCTTGTAGGCTCAATTGTTTCGCCAGAAGTCATTGAGCAGTTCGAGCGGGTGAATGTGCCCGTTTTCATAGTGAAAGCCGAATCAGCGATAGAGGACATATACGAAGCGGTGAGCGTCATCGGGGAAATTGTAGGCAAACAAGAGTTGGCGGAGCAGCACAATGCTGAGCTGAAGAAAGAGATTGACGCGGTGAAGGCGACGCAACCATCAATGGGAAAGCATCCACTCGTATATTACGTTGTTGGCTTCGGCGAAGCGGGCGACTATACAGCACCGGCAAACTCACATATCAACGAGATTATAACCATTGCCGGAGGCGAGAATGTCGGGAAATCATTGAAAAGCTGGAGCATAAGCCGTGAGTTCCTGTTCGAGCATAACCCCGATATTATATTTGTAAGGAAAGAGGATGCCGAACTCTTCGCCAAGTCAAAACCATATTCTTCGCTTAAAGCTGTCAAATCAGGGCACCTCTACCCTATCGAAAGCGGCTGGATTGACATAGTGAGCCCACGCAACCTTAACGCTATCAAACTGATAGCAGAAAAGTGCGCCGAATTTGAACACGAATAGACCTATTTTTCAAAAAAAATTCTTTTACTCTTTTGCCAACTTCATAATCTCTTCAAAAATTTTGCCGATGGCCTGCGGGCGGGCAAACTTTTTGATATTCTCAGCCATTTCAGCACAGCCGGCTTCATCTTCAAGCAAATTGAGCAAGGTCGGGTAGAGCTCCGTGGCTGCAGCACTGTCAGCAATCAGCTTTGCAGCTCCTTTGTCTGAAAGCGCCCTTGCATTCTTTGTCTGGTGGTCCTCCGCAGCATACGGGAACGGCACCAGCACAGTCGGCTTGCCTATGATGGAAAGCTCTGATATTGCAAGCGCACCCGCACGCGAAACTATGATGTCTGCGACACTGTAAGCATAATCCATCTTCTTTATAAATGGGACAATCTTAATGTTAGGATCATTCAAATCAAGCAGTTCCTTACTTATAGTTTTATAATAACTCTCACCGGTCTGCCAAATAAGCTGAATACCAAGTTTCTGAATATCAGCAATATGTGCAGCCATACACTCATTAATTGTGCGGGCGCCCAAACTACCGCCGACTACCAGAACTGTCTTTTTCCCTTTCTCCAATCCGAAAAACTGATAAGCATTATCATCCCTGTCAACCATATTCAAAATCTCATCACGGACAGGATTGCCGGTCATAACTATCTTATCTGCAGGGAAATACTTTTCAAGTCCTTCGTAAGCCACACAAATCGACTTCACTGTTTTCGACAAAATCTTATTGGTTACGCCCGGATATGAGTTCTGCTCCTGAATGATAGTCGGTATTCCGAGTTGTGCGGCGGCTTTCAGCGCGGGACCGCTTGCAAATCCCCCCACACCTATTGCGACATCAGGCTTGAATTCGCGGATTGTCTTTTTAGCCTTTTTCATACTCTTCATCAGCACAAAAGGCAGTTTCAAATTACGCAAAATACCCTTTGGAGAAAGCGAACGGCTGATTCCGTAAATGGTCAGTCCCACGATGTTATATCCGGCTTCAGGCACTCGCCGCATTTCCATCTTGTCATCCGCACCGATAAAAAGAATCTCAGCATCAGGAATTTCACGTTTTATTCTGTTTGCTATAGCGACTGCGGGAAAAATGTGCCCGCCGGTGCCGCCGCCCGAAATCAAAAATCTTTTCATATTTATATATTATTATTCATTATTTTTAAATTCAGAATATCTCAATTCATTTTCAAAATCAAAAAGCAAATTTCTTAAAAAATCCAATTCGGAAGTTGACAAATCATCAATTTGTCTCATTTTTTCAAGAAAATCAGGAATATTATTGAAGAAAAAACGGAAATTGTCTTTTAGAGCCGTTTCATCAGCAATATCCTCATCTTTCTGTTTTTGCTTCAAATATTGCAAAATCCGCAATCCGTCAGCTTTTTCGTGGAATGCCCGCAAAAAACGTTCAGGGCACTTGGCATTTTTTCGCAACGGCGTCCACAAATCAGCATCATTGAACTGGTTTTCGAGAAAAGTAATGAAATCTGTTGTTATATTTTCAGAAAAAAGTTGCGGAATAAGGTCATAATTGTGCTTTATTTCCTTAAAAAAACGATAATGATATATGGGATAGCTTTCCCAATTGCCGGCACGCCCTTTAATCATGGCCGGCCCCGTGCCGAAGAAGACACGGTCGGAGAAGCGCGCTGCGGGAAAGACCTTGCTATCACACCAGTTGCTCACATAATCCATCTTCCTCAGTTTTTGCAGAAGATAGAAATCCTCACCACTTTTCATCGGGGTAATGCCGCCGATTTTTCGCAGCGCCCTGACTCTCACTGCAATAGCCGAACCAATTGCTGTAAAGGTATATGGGCTTTCTATGAGAGACATATTTATAAAATAGCTGCGCATATAAAGTTCATAACGCAGAATTGCGCGGTTGGCTTCGTCATCAGCGGTCAGCTTATGGTAATATGGCACAGAGATGGCATTCAGCCTTGCATTTTTCCGGAACCTGTCACCAATGGCTTGAAAATAAGAGTCCCCGAAAGTCGTATCGGCATCAAGGCTTATAACCACATCATTATTGTCAGCAATTTGCAAAATATTATCGAACAACACTTTACGAGCCATTCCAACTCCATAGTCTTTCTTTGTCCACCCAGCCCCGCGCGATGACTTGTCAATGATATGCAGTTCAAATTTGTCAAATTGCGACAAATAATCCAGAAGCTGCCGGTTTTCCTCACAAATACGCTGTTTTTCCGGAATATCCCACCACTCGTCAGGTTGGTTCACACAGACATAAACAGAGAAATTGTAGTTGCACACCTGCCTTGCTATAGCCTCCAACGTTTGTGGCAACGTTGCCAACTCATCGAGAGCTGGAATAGCGACAAAAATATAAGGTGACATAACACTATCTTTTCAGCTGCCGCAACACGCGCTCCAAATCTTCCGGCGTATCAACAGCAATATTCTCGTGGAAACACTCAGCCACTGAAATTGAAAAGCCGTTTTCGAGCCAACGCAGCTGTTCCAGCTTTTCGGAAGCCTCAAGAGAAGAGACAGGAAGAGCTATAATTTTCTTCAAAACCGGATAACGGTATGCATAAATACCTATATGCTTGTATCTTACAATCTCTTTTTCAGCATTTTCCCTTTGAAAAGGGATAGCATATCTGCTAAAATATATTGCTTTGTTTTTTGATGAAAAGACCACTTTCACCATATTGGGGTTTTGCGGATTCTCATCATCTGCGACTTTTTTAACGAGTGTAGCGATGTCTGTAGTCGGGTCATCGAAACAGCGTATCAGCAAGTTAATCTCATCGGGGCGGATAAAGGGCTCATCACCTTGAATATTGATGACCACATCATCGTCAGAAAGCTGCAGCAGCCGTGCCGCTTCGCCGCAGCGGTCGGTGCCGGAGCGATGTTCCGTGGATGTCATCACCACCTTGCCGCCGAACTCTTCAACGGCCTTTCTGATACGTTCATCATCGGTGGCTACTGCGACCTGACGCAGTTCCGATTTTGAGGCCTGCTCATAGACCCACTGCACCATAGGCTTGCCGCCGATAAGAGCCAACGGCTTGCCGGGAAAACGCGTTGACGCATAACGCGCCGGAATCAATCCAACAAAAGACATCTTCAATTATTACTTGAAAAGACCGAACAATTCGCTGTCAATCTGCTCGATAACATAACCGAAATCTTCCGGATTTTCGCCGAACTTGTAGCGGTTCACATCCACTATAAGCAGTTTTCCGCTTGAATAGCCCGAAATCCAATCCTCATACCGTTTATTGAGATTGGTAAGGTAATCGATACTTATGGAGTTCTCGTAGTCGCGGCCGCGCTTGGCAATCTGCTCAACCAAAGTTGACACGCTCGCGCGGAGGTAAATCAGGAGGTCGGGACCTTTAAGGAACTGGCACATAAGCTCAAAGAGAGAGGCATAGTTTTCAAAGTCGCGTGTAGGCATAAGCCCCATGTCGTGAAGGTTGGGGGCAAAAATATTGGCATCCTCATAAATGGTCCTGTCCTGAATGACATCCTTACCGCCACGGCGGATGTCAACCACCTGACGGAAACGGTTGTTCAAAAAATAAACCTGAAGGTTGAACGACCATCTTTGCATATCCTCATAGAAACTTGCGAGGTACGGGTTATTGTCAACACTTTCAAACATCGGTTCCCATCCGTAATGCTTCGCCAACATGGTAGTCAACGTAGTCTTGCCGGAGCCTATATTTCCTGCGACTGCTATGTGCATAATGTATTTTTTTAATGTTAATGATTGATTTTTTTGAGTTACAAAAGTAATAAAAAAAACAATCCTTTTTAACGTTTGTTAATGTTTTTTCGGAAAAAAAACAGAGGCGAGGATACTAACCGCCAAAATGCCAAGAATGACAATCAAAGAGGCACTTGTTCCGATATGCACGCCAAAAAAGAACGGGAGGAGCATTTTCACCCCGATAAACGCGAGAAGCACCGACAGGCCTACTTTCAGGTAATAAAACTTGTCCATGACACTCTCAAGCATGAAGAAGAGGGAGCGAAGCCCCAAAATGGCAAAAATATTCAAAGAAAATACAATATAGGGGTCCTGTGTCACGGAAAAGATGGCAGGTATTGAATCGAAAGCAAAAATAATATCGGAAAACTCAATGATGACAAGAACTATGAAGAGCGGGGTGCAAAGCCAGCGTCCGTCAATTTTCGCGAAGAAGTCGTGGCCGTGGAACTGCGAGGTTGAAAGGTTATGCTTGGCGAGAAAGCGCACCGCAAAATGGTTTTCCACGTCAATAGTTTCCTTTTGGTTGCGCTGCAAAAACATCTTCACCGCCGAATAGAGGAGCACCACTCCAAAGACGACAAGTATCCAGCTGAATTTCTGAATGAGGGCAGAGGCGGTGAAAATAAATATGAACCTCATGATTATCGCACCGAGAATGCCATAGAAGAGCACACGGTGATAATAAATCTTGTCAACACCAAAAGCCATGAAAATCATTATCATCACAAAGATATTGTCAATCGACAATGATTTCTCTATCAGATAGCCTGTTATGTATTCCATAGCCATAGCCCGTCTGTAAATCTTCACACCATCATCAAAGCCTACACCGTCTAAGTTAAGGTTATGGTCGTGCCTGATATTGAGTTCCTGCAAATCGCCTACAGTGGCGGGACCGTGAATAACATCAGCCTTAAAGAAAAGGAATATCCAAAAAAGCAACGCGACACCTATCCAGACGCCTGTCCAAGCTGCAGCCTCCTTGAATGATATGACATGGTCTTTCTTGTGGAAAACCCCAAGGTCGAGCACAAGCAGGAAAACCACAAAAGCAATAAAGAGTATTATGAATAACAATTCGTGCATGACAATTATTTTTTCGCGCAAAAATAAAACTTAAAACGACACGTCATTGCTTTCTCACAAAAAAACTTTAACAAAAAGCGTTTTATAACGATAATTAATGTATCTTTGGCAGTTTATTATATATAATAATGTAACGACAAAAAACAAAGACAATAACATATTGTAAATCAGAATAATAATAAATCAAAA
>JAGCRI010000099.1 GCA_017964755.1 Bacteroidales bacterium
ATTGGTCCTAATTGTAGTTGATGTTATCCTAATTCGTCTCTATTCCACTGCGGATATGAGAGTTAAACTTATTCAAAATATCTGTAAGGAGATGAATGGAGTTTAGCAGATTGAAGCCGATGAGCGGCATAAACACGTTCAGTTGCAGGTGGCCTTGCATTGCGCCGGTGGTGATGGCCACGTCATTTCCGATTATTTGGCAGCATACCATCGAAAGCGCTTCGCATTGTGTAGGATTGACTTTACCCGGCATAATTGAAGAGCCCGGTTCATTAGCAGGAATTGTTATCTCCCCGATACCGCAGCGGGGGCCGGAAGCCAGCAATCTGATGTCGTTAGCCATTTTCATCAGCGACACCGCTAACTGTTTCAGCGCACCCGACATTCCGACCATGGCGTCATGCGAAGCCATTGCCTCATATTTGCAAGGGCAGTTGGTAAATTCCAGTCCTGTAAATCTGTTGATGTAATTCACCGACAATTTGTCGTAACCTTTCGGGGTATTGAGTCCGGTGCCCACTGCAGTGCCGCCAATAGGCAGTTGCATAAGATGCGGCAACGCTGCTTTGATTGCATTCAATCCGTTGTCTATCTGTGCTTTATAGGCTGAAAACTCCTGCCCGAGTGTTATCGGGGTGGCATCCATAAGATGTGTTCTGCCAATTTTCACAATATCCTTGAATTCGTCAATTTTTTTGTCTAAAGTTGCAATATATTGTCTGATTGCTGGAATTAATTTGGAGATAATGAGTTTTGACGAGGCAATGCGGATTGCTGTGGGGAAGACATCGTTAGTGGATTGGGATTTATTGGCGTCGTCGTTAGGAGAGATGAAGGTTGGATTTCCGGTGAGAGGGTTCCCGCGAAGCACTTCGGCTCGGTTTGCAATCACTTCATTGACATTCATATTCGTCTGTGTTCCGGAGCCTGTTTGCCAGATTGCGAGCGGAAAATGATCTGAAAGTTTGCCGGCGAGGATTTCATCGCATACGGCGGCTATAAGGTCGCGTTTTTCGGCTGAAAGCACTTGCAGATCGCAGTTGGCGTAAGCGGCGGCTTTCTTCGTAAATACCAATCCTTCAATGATTTCGAGTGGCATTTTACGGCTTCCGATGGTGAAATTCTCCACCGCGCGCTGAGTTTGTGCCCCCCAGTACTTGTCTGTTGCCACTGCCACTTCGCCTAATGTATCGTGCTCAATCCTTTTATCCATAACAATTCTGTTTAATTTATTGATAGAATATTGTCTGCAAAAATACACCTTTTTTCCGCTTTGTGTTAAAAAATTTACATATCTTTGCGCTGTCGTTCTCTGCGAAGCCCGGACGGGCGGAAGGCGGGCGACAGACATATTAAAAAGGCGTTGAAACAACGTTTTATCTGCGGCGTATCGAACTTCGCAACTTCAATATCTTCCGCACGGTAAGGCAATGTTCAATGTCCATGGTTCGCGTATATTTTAACGAATATACACACGGCGTGGGCTTCGGCATTGCTTATCCTCGGAAGATGGGCATTGCGAAGGCCTGATACGCGGGATAGGCAGTGAGTTCAGATTCCCGCGCTTTTTTTATGTGGTTTTGAGTACAATATTATAATGTCTGGTTTGGGAGTCGCTGGAAAAAGATGAAAATATAGATGGCGGATCCAGTGTCATTTTCTCGTTCCCAATTCACTTGCGGCAGATACAAATTATTTATTCATAAAACTTTGAGTATGAAAAGGTTACTAACCATTTTACTGATGGGTGTGCCGTTGTTGCACCTCTCAGCGCAGGAAAATACGCTCTCCACGGGCGGCGAGGCAAATGGAAGCGGTGGCTCTCTGTCGTTTTCTGTCGGGCAGATTGCCGTGCAGTACAGTTCCGAGGATTCCATTTCGTTCAGCGAGGGGGTGCAGCAGCCCTTTGAGATTTCGCTCAACGGCGTTGATAATTACCCCGCCATTGAACTGAAAGCCCAACTTTATCCCAATCCCACACAATGGAACGCCACACTTGAAATCAGTGATATTACGTTGATTGACAGAGGATTGTCTGCTGGCTTGTACGATTCCAACGGCAAACTTCTGCGCGAGGTGAAAATCGTTTCGGAAAATACCTTGATTGAGTTGGCTGATTTTTCAGCAGGGACATATTTCCTCAATGTTAGAGATGAAAAATCCTTTATAAAAAGTTTTAAAATATTGAAAATAAGATAATTATAAATAGATTGTTATGAAAAAAGTATTATTGTTTATTGCTGTTTCATTGATGTTTGTCGGAAGTTTGCTGGCGCAAGCCCCGCAAAAGTTCACTTATCAGGCGGTGGTTCGCGATGCATACAACACGCTTGTCCCATCAAAGCCAATTGGGGTGAAGATTTCAATTCTGCAAAGCAGTCTTAACGGACCTGTTGTTTATGCGGAAGAGCATACAACCGTGACCAACGCCAACGGCTTGATGACGTTGCAGATTGGTGGCGGCAACGTTGTTGACGGCGATTTCGCCTCCATTGACTGGTCTGCCGGACCATATTTTTTGAAGTGCGAAACCGACCCGCAAGGAGGAACAAACTACACTGTGACCGGAGCGCAGCAGTTGTTGAGTGTGCCGTATGCGCTCTATTCAGAAAAATCAGCTGACGCTTTCAGCGGCGATTACAACGACCTCTCCAATGCCCCTACCATTCCAACAACCACAGGCGAACTTGTCAACGATGCGGGATTCATCACAGCCGCTGACATTCCCGATAGCGTGAGCTATTTTGTCAACGACGCAGGTTACATCACAAAAGACTCTATCCCGAATACCGTAAGCGCATTCATCAACGATGCGAATTACATCACAAAAGATTCCATTCCCACAAACGTCAGCGCTTTCGCAAATGATGCTGGCTATCTCACAAGTTACACCGAAGTACAAGCCTTGAGCATAAGCAATGACACCATTTGCCTCACAAACGGCGGTTTCGTGAAACTCCCCGCCGGCTTCGATGGCGACTACAACAGCTTGACCAACACTCCGACAAACGTCAGCCATTTCACCAACGATGCGAATTACATCACAAAAGACTCCATTCCCACAAACGTCAGCGCTTTCGCAAATGATGCTGGCTATCTCACAAGTTACACCGAAG
>JAGCRI010000100.1 GCA_017964755.1 Bacteroidales bacterium
CCCTTACCAGTGATCTTGCACAGCGGGACAGCACAATCCAGTCCTTGACGGAAGAAAAAGACAATGCGCTGAACACCCTGAAAGCCCAGCATGAGGTTGATGTGAAGTCCATGACCGACAAGCAGGCCAACGAACTGAAAACCCTCCAAGACGCGCTGAAAGCGGCGCAGGACAAAACCTCCGTCGTCGATACGCTTACGGACAGGGTGGCAAAGCTGACGCAGGATATTGCCGACAGGGATGCGACGATTCGCAATACCAATAAGCAGTATCGCATTAAGGATGAAGTCCGTGGTCGGCACGCAAAGAACGTTGACGTGGTTATGAAGATGCTTGACATCGACAAAATCACGGAAGACGAGGAAGGCAACATGAAAGGCCTCGGCGAGCAGCTTGACGCGCTGATTAAGTCTGATGCGTACTTGTTCGACACCAACCCCGGCGGTCAGCGTGGCGGGTTCTCTGGAAACCCCGATATCGGCGGTGACAACAAATCCGCTAATGACGTCGTGAACAAAGCGATTCGTGCCCTTAGTGGACACAACTAACTAATCTACAGAAAGAGAGGAAATTACTATGGCGACTATTTCTCCCAACGTTATTACCCGTAGTGGTGCTGAGGCTCTTATCCCCCAGCAAATTTCTGATGAAATTATTCAGGCGTTGCCTACTCAGTCCGTAGCCCTGCGGCTGATGCGGCAGATGCCCCGCATGACCTCCAAACAGACCAAGATTCCGGTTATGACCGGTCTGGCCACCGCTGGCTTTGTGTCTGGCGACACCGGCATGAAGCCCACGAGCAACCTGACATGGGATAACGTCTACATCACCGCCGAAGAGCTGGCCGTTATGGTGCCCATCCCCGAGGCTGTGCTGGACGACGCGTCCTACGACATCTGGGCCGAGGCTCGCCCCCGCATTGTTGAGGCGTTCGGCAAGGCGATTGACCAAGCCGTGTTCTTCGGCATCAACAAGCCCACCTCATGGCCTGCTGGTCTGGTGCCCGCCGCCATTACCGCGAGCAACTATGTGACCCACAGCGCTACCGCTACCGGCCCCGAGCTGTATACCGAGCTGCTGGGTGAGGACGGTATGCTGGCGAAGGTTGAGGAGCAGGGCATTGCCGCTAACGGCTATGTTGCTTCCATGAAGATGCGTGCGAAGCTGCGCGGCGCTCAGGATGCCAATGGACAGCCCATCTTCCGTGCTTCCTACAGCAATGACGTCAATGGCCGCATGACCTATGACATCGAGGGCCTGCCCATTGTGTTCCCCGACAACGGCTCTTGGGTCGATACCGGCACTGGCGGTGCCCTGATGCTGGCTGGCGACTTCGATTATGCCCGTTACGCCATCCGTCAGGACATTACCTTCAAGATGTTCGACCAAGGCGTTATCACCAACGGCGAGGGTGGCGTCGCGCTGTCCCTGATGGAGAACGACTGCATTGCGATGCGTGCCGTTATCCGCCTCGGCTGGGCGCTGCCGAAGCCTGCTAATCCGATGTCTGGCACCAGCTACTTCCCGTTCGCTATTCTGCGAAACCCTCAGTAAGCCTGTCGGTAGACGCTGACATAGCGGCAGGCGAGGATTTGCTCGGCAAGTACGTTGCTGACTTGCAGAGCGATATTGTTGTCGGCAGTAATGCCATTTCTGGTACGCTGCTGTACGTTGCCGACTATAGCTCCGCTGGCTATGCTGGCGATGAAGCGTCCGGCAATTACCTTGTTATCCATTCCGCGTCCACTGACGCTGATTCCATTACGGTTGAAGTCGTCGGCGGCGTGCATGGTGAGCAGACACTTGATGTAGATGGGATTTGCATTTGCCGTATTGCGAATACATCCCAGAAGATTCGGGTGCGTGCGTACAAGGATGGCACTGTGGCGAACGTCAAGACTTATAGCCTTGACAACCTTGTACTTACTCCTTCCGCATAATTGGAGGTACACATGGTAACTGATGCAATGTCGGCGCAGGAAATCGCCGAAATGCTGGCCAATCGGGACGCCCAAAGCGGTGAATCTGCCACGAAGAAGCGCGGCGGGCGTCCGAAAAAGACCACGGAGGACAAATAACGGGTGGTGATATAATGGCGCAATACCTGACCTATGATGAATACCTGCAATATGGTGGCACGATGGATGAAAGCGAGTATGCAGTCGCCGAGTTCAAAGCACGCAGCCGTCTTGACTGGATTACAATGGGGCGCGTTCAGAACATGGCCGTTATCCCAGAGGAAGTCAAACTGGCAATGATGGTTATCATCAATGTCGATACCAAGTTTTCGTCAGATGCGCAGCTCGAAAGCGCCATTATATCATCCTTCACGACTGACGGTTATTCGGAGACACACGGCAACTTCTTTGAGCAGGTCGGACTTGCCAATAGGCGTGTCAACGGCGAAGTTCAAAAGATGTTGTTCGGGGTGCTTGATGACTACGGCGAACCTCTGATTTACAGGGGGTTGTCTACATGAACCTGTGTACCGATACAATAACCGTTTTCAATAAGCGCGTCGATGACGGCAGCTATGTTTACTATCCTACGGTGATAGCAAACGTGTCGTGGTACGGCAAGCTCCTTACTTCGGTTGGCGACAAGGGCTTAATCGCCGAGAACATGTACACAATCAGGGTGCCGATAGAAGCCGACTTTGGCGGGAAATCCTACGTCAATCCTGTTGAGTACGCGGGTGCTGATTCCGCAGACGGCATATTTACCTTTGATATTGGCGATGTCGTTATCAAAGGTGAGGTGAGTACGCCGATGACGCTTGCGGAATTGCGGGCAACCCACTACGAGTTTTTCACGGTGATGCGCGTTACGGACAACCGTAGAGCACCCAATGCGCCACATTGGAAGTTGGTGGGCGGCTGATGCTTGATTTGGACATGCGCATAGAAGGCGAGTTCACGCCGGAAGCGCTTGAAAAACTGTGCGGCATACAAGACCACGGGCCGGTGCAGAAAGCTATAGATTTGGCGTGCATCGACTACATGAAGGCGTATTGGGCTTACGATACCGGCAGGCTTGCGAACAGTGCCTATTCCGCTTCCGATATAGGCAGCGGCGTGATTGTGTATGATACGCCCTATGCGTGGGAAATGTACCTCGGCATCCGACAGGACGGTTCGCCCGTGAATTACCACCACGACAAGAACCCAATGGCTGGGCCATGGCCGTTTGAGCGGATGGTTGCTGACCACGAGAACGACATACTGGAGGAGGCGAAGCGCGTTGCCGGAAGTCAATAACACCGAAAAATTGAGAGCATGGCTGCGCACTTGCCCTTCCATAGCGCAAAGCAAATACTTTGGCGCTGACTATATGGGGGAAAAGGCGACTGAGTACGCTGTGTTTTCCATACCATCAAGCCTGCGATACAGGGAGAACATTCTGGGTAGGCGGGTGCCGCGCGAGTCGCAAGAGCAAAACTTTGTGTTTGCCGCAAAGATACCCTACGGTTCCGACGTCGCGCAAAACCTTGAAAATCTGGGCTTCTTCCAAGACGTAGACACATGGGTAAGGGCGCAGAACAAGTCAGGCAATTTCCCCGAGTGGAACGACGGCACGATTACTGCAATCGAGGTAACAAACACGGGCGCACCGATACAGATTGGTACCGATGCTGCACGCTACCAGTTGCAGATAAAAGTGACCTATAAAATACAATGAAAGGATGATATAAATGGCTGACGCTATCGTTGGAAAGATTGAGCGTAAATATATGGCTCACTACATCGACACGGCGTTTATCAACGACCCCACCAGCACGGCGACCCCTTCATGGTATCGCATCGGCGAGGATTTGGAGGAGTACAACGTTGAGCTGAACCCCGACACCGAGGTTGTGAAGAACATTCTGGGCAATACCAAGTTCAATCACAACGGCTACGAGCCTACTGCCGAGGCGTCCCCGTTCTACGCCCGCGTGGGCGACGCCCTGTTCACCAAGTTGCAGGACATCGTGGACAACCGCCATCAGGGCGACCAGTGCAAGACTTCTGCTCTGGAAGTGCATCTGTGGGATGAGTCCCAGACGACTACCGGTTCCTATACCGCCTATCGTCAGTTCTGCTACTGCGTGCCCGAGAGCTACGGCGGCGACACTTCCGGCTACCAGATTCCGTTCAACGTCAACTACGTTGGCGACCGCATTGTTGGACTGTTTGCGCCCAACGCCTCCACTGGCGGCGGTACCTTCACGCCTGCCACCCCGTAACGTATATCCGTAAAACTATGCTATGCCCCTGTGTTTATACGCAGGGGCAATTTTTTGAATAAATCAGGAGGATATTATGGCTGACAATATCAAGAGCATGAATTTGAATATTACCGTTGACGACGGTTATCAGCGAGTGCCGATTACCAATAAGTACGGCGACGAAATAGGCGTGTTTTACTTCAATCCGACCGATATTGGCATCATTGAACGGTACAATACTCTGGCGGAGACCTTTGACGCTATCACAGAGCCGCTGGAAGCCGTGAATGACGCCGAGAACGCTGACCCTGATATCATTGAAGCCCGTCAGATTGAGGCGCTGGATAAGGCAAAAGAACGCCTCTACGAAGCCGTAGACAAGCTGTTCGGTGGCAATGCTGCGGAAGCGTTCTTCGGCAAGGTGCATCCGTTTAGCCCCGTGGACGGAAATTTCTATTGCGAGAACGTGTTGCAGGCGGTCGGCGAGTTCATCAGCAAGCAGTTCGACTCCGAAACCAAGAAGTTGAGTGCGCGTGTTGAGAAGTACACCAACCGTGCCCAGCGGCGTGCGAAGAAATGATTTATGAGTTGCCGACGTCAGTGAATTTCGGCGGTCGCGATTGGGAGATAAACACAGACTTTCGCGACATCATTGATATTCTGCTGGCGTTTGAAGACCCTGAATTGACAAACGCGGAGAAAGGCTACGTGTGCCTGCGCAATCTGTATGTTGACTATGAAGACATACCGCCTACGCAGGCACAGGCGGCCTATGACGCGGCAATAGAGTTCATTGACCACGGGCACACAGACGACAATAAAAACATACGCAAGACTATGGATTGGGAGCAGGACGCATCACTGATATTCCCGGCCGTGAACCACGTGGCTGGGTTCGAAACGCGGTCTGCCGAATATATACATTGGTGGACTTTTCTCGGGTATTTCATGGAGATAAAAGATAGCACTTATTCCACGGTGCTGTCGTTGCGGCAAAAGAAAGCCCACGGCAAAAAGCTGGAAAAATACGAACAGGAGTTTTGGAAAAACAACCGTGGCATTTGCGAGCTGAAACGCAAAGATACGGACGCAGATAAAGAAGCGAAAGCTAACTTGGAAGCCATTTTGGGGCCACGATAAGGGGATGATTCGGTATGGCGCAGAAAATCCAATTCAACGTTGGTATGGACAAAACTGAATTTATGACCGGAAGTCGTGAAATCGCGCAGGCTATAAGTTCATTGAAAGGTACCGTTACCAGCGCTGGGAAAGTCATGCGCGATTCTGCGACTGGCTACGGTACAGCTTTGCGTAAAAGCGTCGCGGCTACCCGCGAATTTGAAACGAATATACAGGGCATAAAGGCAAAGCTCGACACGCTGCGCGGGAGTGTTTCTGCCATAAAGGAAACTGCGGCGAATTTCCGTGCGCTTGGTGATAACATTTTGCGTGCGGACGACAAACTGAAAAAGATGCGCGACAAACTGGACGCGATGACAACTGATGGGCAGGGTACCGCTACGAAATCGTGGGAGCAAAATCAGGCGGCTATCGAAAAGGCAACGGCAGCGCTTAATGAGTACAATCAAGAGCAAAAGCGTCTGATTGCGCGGCGGGACGAGCATCAGAAATATTTAGATACAGGCAAAAATGCTTATAATATGCCGCTTTCCCCTGATGAAGTTGAGAGTGAACAGGGATGGGTGAAAACACAGACAGCAAGGATTCAGCAACTTCAAGAAAACATAGACCGCGTAACTGAAAGCCTGCAAGTATTAAAAAACAATCAAGCCGATTTGGAGCGGCGCGGCGAAAATGGGCCATCAAAAGAGTATCAAAATCTGTATGACGCCATTCAAAAGTCGAAAGCAGAGCTTGACGCCATGACCCAAAAGTACAACGAGATGAAGGCGAATGGCGCTGAAAACGCAGACAAATCGCCCGAATATATGCGACAGGTTCAGCAAGTACAGAAACTTGAAGATGCACTGAGAAAGGCAGAAGAAATCAAGGAACAGGTATTGAAACCGCCGTACTTGCAGGCATGGGAAAGCATGACCACGCTTACAGGGCAAATCAGCGAGGGCTTCGGTCGTTTGCAATACGCCGCAGGCATGGCGCTGACGGCGATAAAGAATCCCGGTCAGACTTTGGACAGGCTGCTTGGTGCACTTACAGCAAGAGTTGGCAGTCTGCTTTCTTCCCTTGCCCGTATGGCGGGCAGTGCGGCGCTGTCCTTTATGAAGAACCTTGCTTCATCCGCCGCAAATGCTGCGATACAGCTTGCGAAGATTGTGTCTAACGCCGTTGTTAGTGGGCTTTCATCCTTGGCAAACGCGGCGAAAAATGCCGTTATCAACCTTGGCAGGCTTGCAATGAGCGCAGCGGCTTCGGGGTTGCGAAGTATAGCAAACGGCGCAAAAACCGCCGCTACGTCGCTTGCCCGAATGACAAGCAGCGCGATAGTTGGCGGCATTAAGAGAATCGCAAGCGCTGCTGGTGCTGCTGGCAAAGGCTTGGCAAGCATGGTTCGCCACAATAAGCTGGCGGACGGAAGCATGAAGCAAAGCCTAAAGACGGTGCTGAAATACGCATTTGGCGTCAGGAGCATGTTCTTCCTGTTCAAGCGGTTGCGCAGGGCCGTGAGCGACGCCTTTACCGAAATGGCAAAGACAACGCCCGAGGTCAGGTCGGCTCTTACCAGCCTGCAAACCGCGCTGAACGGGCTTAAAGGCAGCCTTGCAACGGCTTTTGCGCCTATCCTTACTGCTATAGCCCCCGCGCTTATCTACCTTATGAACCTGCTTACAGCGGCTATGAACACCATCGGTGCGTTCTTTGCCGCGTTCACGGGCGCGAGCGTATTCAAGAAAGCGGCGGGCGGCATAAGCGGTACAGGGAAAGCCGCTGGCGGCGCGTCTAAGAAAGTCAAAGAGCTGAAACGCGAGCTTGCCGGGTTCGACGAGCTGAATATCTTGAACGGCGATAAGAATAACGGCGGCGGTGGCGGTGGCGGCGGAGGTTCCGGTGGCGGGATGAAGTTCCTGACCGAAGCCATTCCGTCTGACATCAAGGACTTTGTAGATAAAGTCAAGGAATTGTGGGCTGCTGGCGACTTCAAGGGACTTGGGCAGTTTATCGCATTCAAAATCAATTATGCCCTGATGAAAGCCAGAGAGCTAATTTCTTGGGAAAACGTCGAAGGGAAAATATCTGCTGGTGTGTCTGCTGTCGCGGGCATAATCAACGGGCTGACTGACCCGGAGAAGGGAATAAACTTTGGACTGCTCGGCTCCACATTCAGTAATGGCATACAAACGCTGATTAACACGATTGGCCTGCTTGTGCAGAAAATCAGCTTTGCGAACATCGGCGTTGGAATTGCAAAATTCTTCAATGGCATATTGGCAAACGAACAGCTATTCGAGGATATCAAGAAAGGCTTCGAGGACATCATAGGTGCGCTTAGTGACCTTTCTACGGCGTTCCTTAGTAACTTTGAAGAAGGCACCCTTGCGCAGCGTATACGCGACACGTTGGGCGATGCTTCAATGTGGGAAAGCATAGGCTCCGAAGTCTGGAATGTTATTAAGCTGGCGTTCAATAAAACCGGGAACTTCCTGAATGTCCTTTTGGGCGGCGAAGATAAACTGCAAGAAGACCCAGACGTTACGCGCTTGATGCGCAAGCGCCCAACCAACATAACCCCGAAGTACGAAATAGACACAACCATATGGGACAGCCTGAAAGAAACGCTTGGCAATGGCATTAGCAGTGCGCTTGATTCGGTCACGGGATTCATAGAGTCGCACAACGCAAGCGAAGTGATTTCGGCGCTGGTCAAGTGGGTTGTTGACCTTAAAAACAAGGCGTTTGGCGATGGAACAGGTATCGGCAGGCTGTTTGGTGCTGTGTTTAGCCATATGATTGATGGCTGGAGCGTGATTATTGAAGCGTTCTCAAACGACGCAGAAACGCTTGGCGGGCAGCTTGCGGGCGCGGTAAATGCGTGCATCAACAAAGCCTTCCCAGAAGATGGCGGCACGGTAGCTACGACCTTCAATAACGCCGTTCTGGGTGCACTTGATTTCGTCACCGCGTTCCTGAAAAACTTTGACGAGGAGCACGTTGCAGAAATAATCAAGGGCTTCTCTGATGCGACGAAGTGGAATGAAATAGCTAACGCTGCGTGGGAAGCCATGAAGCTGGCGTTCAGCAAATTGGGCAATTTCCTTGATATTTTGCTTGGCGGCGAAGGTGCGCTCGACTTTAAGATTGACGATTCTGCGGTAGACATTGACGAAGCGACAAACGAGAAGTTGGCATTGAAGAATGGCAAAGGCGATACATCCGTTTGGGACGACCTTGCCGACCGCCTTGCCAACGGGTTCAACAGCGCGATTGAAAGCCTGACGAACTTTATCTCTGGTTTGTCTGTGTCTGACGCGGTTGGTGCGTTGGCTGACTGGATTGTTCGGTTTAAGAATGGTGTTGCTTGGGACAGGGTTGGCGGGCTTTTTGGCGTGGCACTTGGTACGGCATTAAGCGCGATTAGCGAAGCAGTCACTACGTTCGCAGCAAATGCCGAAACAGACGGCGCTAATCTTGCGGACGCCATGAACACACTGATAAGCACCGCGTTCCCGGACGGCGAATCTACATTAGGGACAATGTTCTCTACTGCGGTCAAGGGTACGTTCGATTTCGTCACTGCGTTCATGGAGCAGTTTAATGAGGTTACGCTTGCCAAAAAGATACGGACTGAGGTTGATTGGGACGGCATAGCCGAGGCTGCGTGGAACGCATTCAAGACGGCTATTGGCAAGTTGGGCAATTTCCTGACAGTCTTGTTTGGCGGCGAAGTGGACACAGGCAAGGCCGAAGATGCCATAGACGCCGTTGAACGCATGTGGGACAGGCACGACGGAAGCCAGAACGAAGGTGCGACCGTGAATTCCATCGGCGGCATGATTGGCACTGGCGCAAGCAAGGCTGCCACCGGAATTCTTGATGCCATTACTTGGGCACTCGGAAAGATTGATTGGGAAAACCTTGGCACTGAAATACACAACATGCTGGTCAATATCCAATGGGCTGATATTGCAACAAGTTTGTGGAACGCTATAATCGCGGCGGCACAGGGGCTTGGGAAACTGCTTATTCGTGCGCTGTTTGGCGAGTCTACGTTTAATGACTACGGGCTAAACGAAGAAGATGCTGACTATACTTCCAAATGGATGACTGCCAACGAATTAGAGCAGCGAATGGTTCAGACTAAGAACCTTGAAGCCGAAGCAGATTTGACTCTTGGCGTTGAGCTTGATGAAGAAACCCTCGCTGCGGTAAAGCAAGCGGCAGAAGAAAAACTAAACAAGCAAGAGGCCATGATGCAATTCGGCCTTGACCCTGATGTAAACGAGCAGGAGATTATAGAACTGAATGCCGCTATACAGCAGTCCATTGACAACAACGAAAAAGAATTACAGTTGCCGTTCAACTTAGAGATGGCGGCGGAGAATAATCCTGAACTTGCTGCCGCAATAGAACAAGCGAAATTAGAACTTACAAGAAGAATGAGCAGCGTTGGCACAGACAGTGCCGATGGACTTGTTGATGGCTATAGCGACGAATTGGAAGCCGAAGCAGGCGCGATTAAGACGGCTACGGCGGGAATCGAAGAACCGGCGCGTGCGGGCGTTGAATCTAACAGCCCGTCAGAGATGTTCAAGCGAATTGGCGAAGATATTGTAGCCGGTCTTGTGCTTGGATTGGGAACCTTGCCTGCCGCGCTTAAAGGCATTTGGGATAACCTGCCTGAATGGGCGCGTACACTGCTCGGGCAGACGACTTCCAACCTGAAAATCGCCATGTCTGGCGGCGGCAACGGTGGCGGCGGTGGTGCTACTGGCGACGTTGATGATAACACCAAAATCGTCAAGAAGGAAACTAAAGAAGTCAAGAAACTGACCAAAGCAGTCAAGAATCGCGGGCAGGACATCGTTGACGTCAACTACGAGGGCGCGGGCTTTGATACATCCGGCGACAGGCCGAAGCTGAATGTCGGCGTGCAGTTTGCGCCTGAAAATGAGGAGCCTACCGACGAGAACACCAACGGCGGACTGCTTGGCTGGCTGCAAACACTGCTTGACCCGGGTGTGTCTGTTGAAGCGAAAATTGCACTGATACAGGACGGCTGGAAGAATTTCAAGAATTGGTTGAGCGATAACGGCGTTGATGGCAATACGCCCATTGGTCAGCTTATCGACTTGTTGAAGAACAACTTCGATACTGTGGCTGGGTTCCTTGGCATTGACCCGAATTCGCCGATTGGTACGTTCTTGAAGCTGATACTCGACAACGCTAAGAGCCTCTTGGCGTTCTTGGGTATTGATGAGAATACACCAATTTCAACTGTCATAAAGCTGGTATTGCAGAAATTCAAAGATTTGCTTGACTTCCTTGGCATACCAGATAATTCTCCGATACGAACCATAATTGATTTGCTAATGGGCAAAACCGACCCAGAGGCAGACAAGGTTCTCGGCGCTGGCGGCACATCGCAAGATGCAATCGTAAAGACATTGCTTGAACAGGGCGGAACGTGGTTCGCTAATGGATGGACGTTGATTTCTCTTGCGGGCAAAGCCTTGTCCGCGATTACTGGCAAAACGAACTTGGAACAAGGCGGAACGTGGGTTGGAAGTGCGTGGACTGTCATTTCAAGTGCTGGCAAAACGCTGTCTGCTATATTGAGTTCTGTGAATCTGACGCAGGGCAATGTCTGGGTCGCCAATGCGTGGACTGCTATTACAAGTGTTGGTAAAACGTTGACAACCAGTGTTTCTACTATGTTGTCGCAAGGCAAAACATGGGTGGCAAATGCGTGGACTGCATTGACAACTGGTGACCACTCAACAAAGACAACAGCAGAACTTGGTGGAAACATAAACACTGGAAGCGCTGCGTATACAACAATAACAGCCAAACCACACGCAGCAAAAACAACGGCACAACTTGAAAGTGATGGAATCAAGACTGATAGTGCCGCATTTAAAACGATAACATCATCGTCCCACTGGTCTAAAACAACTGCTTCATTGATTGACAGCGGGATAAAAGTTGGCAGCGCCGCGTATAAAACGATAACATCATCGTCCCACTGGTCTAAAACAACTGCTTCGCTTATTGATAGTGGAATTAAGGTAGCCAGTGCCGCATATAAAACAATAATGTCTGTTTCGCATGATTCTACTACGACAGCAGAATTAAAAGATGGTGGCATTAAAACAGGCAGCGCCGCATATAAGACAATGACTGCTGATGACCATAAGGCAAAGACAACAGTCAGTATAGCGAATGGCAATGTAAAAAAAAGCAGCAAAGAATACAAGGCGCTGACGGCTAAAAGCCATACAGTTACCACTTCTGTCAAGCTGACATTTGCCAATGTTGCCAACACTGTAAAGAACGCCATTAAGACTCTTCTCGGCATACAATCTGGCGGTATCATCTCACGTTCTGGCAAACTGACCCGGTTTGCAAACGGCGGTTCTATCATGCGCAACGGACGTGCTTCTTGGTGGGATAGCGTGAACAAGTACGCCGCAGGAACATCCCGCGCCCACGGCACTGTTTTTGTCGCTGGTGAGGCTGGGCCTGAAATCATGGGCCATGTCAACGGCAGGACTGAAATCCTGAACAAGTCGCAGCTTGCCGATGCGATGTACGGCGCGGTTGTGTCTGGTATGGCTGGTGCGGTTAATGCGCTTGGTGTATACCTTGCCAACCACATGACGACTTGCACCAATTCCATTGTGCAGACAATCGGCGCGAACAGCATTACGGCGTTGGCTGGCATGAACTACTATCAACCCACAATGGCAAACGGTGGCATTATGCCGTATGACGTGGCTATGCAGATAGCGCGGAGCACACAGGAATTGCAGCACACACTTGACGCGAACAACGAAGATTTGATACAGGCGCTTGTGTCCGCTATGGGCAATGCAGCCAATTCCATCATTACGGCAATGCAGCGCAACCAGAATATCGTCAATCAGCGACGGGCTGGAAGCGGTAACGGAATTGATGACATTAACCGCACGACGCTGATGTACGGCAAATCGCCGTTAAAGGGGGTGTAATGTATGCCAGTCGATACCACTGAACCCACGACTGTCAAGCGTTATAGGTTTGACAGTGAGCAGTTTGACACGCTGTCGTATAGTGACTGGCAGACGCAGTATGCAAACTACGCCATGTTTGCGGTGTTGTACGCTCAGGATAACATCGTCTATGACGTTACCGAGTGGATAGCTGAATTGAACCTAACTCACGAGGAACTTGACGCAGAGGGTGCCGGTAGAGACAAAAAGACCGGCACCATGAAGCGCAAAATTATTGCAGACAAACACGATATTCAGGTCAAAATCATGGATAAAGTGCCGCACAGCGTTGCGCATAAGATACTGATGCTTGTGTGTGACGGCGATACTTTCACACTTTATTGGCATCATCCATGCCGCGCAAACGGCCTTACGAGCGCAAAATACTACTGTTCTACAGTAAACTTTGGCGCTCAACGGTATGATAAAAACGACGGCAAATGCTACTATACTGGAATGTCATTTAAGGTTATTCAGGTATAAGGCGGTGATATAATGCAAACAACATCTGCGACTTGGCAAGCCCTTGCTGCGGCTGACGGGACAAGGGTAGAAACACGGGCAACAATCAACAGCGTTGTGTATACAGGCAATGAATTGTCACCACCGATAATTTCACGGTCATTGATGCAGAGCGGCGTTACCGTTGGTAACGTCGTTTCTGCTATGTGTACTTTTTCCTTGGACACAACCAATACCATCCCGAAATCTGCCGAAGTGTTGGTGGAGATGCGCCTGACCGATGGCGCAGAAACCAACCCTACAAACAGCGAGTGGCTGCCGCGCGGCACGTTCTACATTTCCAGACGCAACCGTGACCCGATAAGCGGTATAGTGGCGTATGAGTGTTATGACGCACTGTTGAAGGGTGATGCGGTATGGGAACCCGCTTCCAGCACATGGCCTCAATCCATGACAAGTGTTGTCAACGAATTGTGCACTACGCTTGGCTTGCAGTTGGATAGCCGAACTATTATCAACCAGAACTATACTCTGCCTGAACCTAACGCGGGCGCGACTATCCGAGACATACTTGGCATTATTGGGCAATACCACGGCGGCAACTGGACAGTTACGCCCGAAAACAAGCTGCGGCTTGTGCCTGTTATAGATGCCTCTGACGCGGAAGAAGCGGCGAGCAATGTTATTGACGTTTCTGCGGTCATAGAAGATTTCTACACCTTGCCCGCAGAAACCATTACCGGCATACGCTGCACATACAGTGATGCAACGGCGCTGATTGGCGATGATACAGGCGTTGTGGTAGATGTCACTATTCCGGCTGTTGTCGCTGCCGATTTGGGCGAAACACTGATAGGCATGACATACCAGCCCTTTACACTTGGCACGGCATACTATGATTACGCGGTTGAACTTGGCGATTATGTCAGGTATTCAGACGATGTTGCAAGTGTACTGTACTCCGAGGAAGTGGAACTTGGCCCTGCAATGTGCGGCAATATATCCGCGCCTGACTTTGCGGAAATTGCAGACGAATATCCGTATATTGGGAAAATCGACAAGGCGTTGGCAGTTGCAAAAGCATATACCGACGCGGCTGTTACATCCGCAGAGGAAGATTTCGCAACAGCGGTAGCGGATATCAATTCAGACATAGACGACCTGCAATCACAGATAGACGGGAACATAACTACTTGGTTTTATGCCGTTGACCCGACACTTAGTAATGCACCCGCCGTTGACTGGACTACAACGGAGGAAAAGAACAACCACCTTGGTGACTTGTATTACAATACTACAAGTGGTTATTGTTGGCGATTCATGCTGTCTGGCAGTGTGTATTCATGGCAGCGAATTAGCGACACAGACATAACCACGGCGCTTGCCAATGCGCAGGCAGCGCAAGACACAGCGGATAGTAAACGTAGAGTGTTTGTGGCGCAGCCTACGCCGCCTTATGATGTTGGTGATTTGTGGGTTCAGGGCACTTCGGGCGATATACTAAAGTGCGTTACGGCAAAGACAAGCGGCAGTTATAGTTCGTCTGATTGGGCCGTTGCGTCAAAGTATACTGATGACACGGCAGTAACAGCACTCAATAATACATTGAATCAGCAGGAAGTATTTAATAGGCTGACCGGCAACGGCGCAGCGCAAGGCATAGTTCTGTCAAACGGGCAGTTGTACGTGAATGCCAGTTACATTCAAAGCGGCACATTAGTTCTTGGTGGGCTGAATAATACCAACGGGACATTGGTTGTTAAAGATGCCAGCAACAATACTGTTGGAACATGGAATAATGGCGGCCTTACTATATTTGATACAAGTGGTAACACCATAGGCGAGATGACGCAAAATGGTATTACCATTAACTCTGGGTCTATTATATCTTATTCAAGCGACAAAAAGTATTATACAAAGGTTGGAACCGGTAGTTTTTATGCTATGGGATACCTTCGGTCTATTTCGTCTACTGTGGAATCATGGCAAAGGTTGTTTTATCTCGGCAGCACACTTGGAACAACGCCAGAAACTTCTGTTACTAAATTAGAAAGCGATGGGTTATTAGATATAAGGGCCGCAAATGGCAGAATAAAAATTTCAGCAACCACTTTAAATATGACCAGTGAAATTATTTTAAATAATTTATCTGGTACACAAGTCAAAGGCCCATTTACGGTAACAAGCAATGATGCTGATATACTTGAAATAGATGGCAATGGTGCAATAAGTGTAAATAGCCCCGCCACAATGACAGGCGATTTAACATTAGACGGAAAAAGGCTGTATGTAAAGGGCACTAATTATTATACTGTCGCACCGGCATCTGTTACTGCTACAGATATGGTGGATTTTAAAGACAAGAACAATGTTGTGCGGCATCGTATTTATAGTTCGTTGGGTACTGATGGTTCTTTCCGTATGTATTTTATGACAGGAAATACGACAAGTCCGGCTTCCTATGCGCAGATTGGAATAGGACTGGATTCAAATAACAATCCACTGTTTAGCGTTGGTGCTAATAAGGCTGGTGCATCAAGCACTGACGCCTTTAAAAGCGCAATTAAAGCAGCATTGGGACTTGGCACTACCACAAATGCTCTTACAGCAAAAAGCAACTTTGGCGGCACCACACAGGTGTTTGGGCTTAGTTTCGTGGTGGATAATAGTAATAATACAGCCAAAAATGGACATTCAATGTCGGCTATTTTTCAGACTAACGGCTTGAGTATTTATGACCATACAGATGGCGAAGGCGTATATAACACAGCGCAGTATATTAGCCTTACCTCTGGCACGGCATCGACATTGCTTTCGACGCTTAAAAAAATCCCAGACGGAACTACAGCGGTGGCGACAATAAACAGTTCTGCGCTTAATGTTTTAACTGGTAAATCCGGCAGCTTTACCGCATTCAGAAACGCATTGGTGAGCCGTGACGGTAACACCTATTATTTTACAGCCGCAAGAACCGCTGGGTATATTTGGCAATGGAGCATTAGTAACTGGACATCCGGCAACCCAACTATAGGCAATATCTATAGGTTTGAAGGAACACAAGTTACTTGATATAAGAGCAAAGAAAGGGGCGAAAGCATGAAATTTGAGAATGAAGGCTATACAGAAGAAAACCCGATGGATGAAATCTGGGTGCTTGATGGACGCGGGAACATGATTAAGTTGGAGGTGGATGACGACGATGCTGACGACGATTAAACATCAGGACACGGGGCCGCTTGTCGTTGTCGCGAAGCTGTTGACTGGCTATACCAAGGTTAAGGCCAAAGTCACCGACATCGACAGCTATATCAAAGTCAATGGAACTTTTGATGCAGACTTTGTGGCGTATGTTGTGAGTTGGCAGAGCAACCACGGCGTAACCGCTGACGGCATTATCGGCCCGAGCACATGGACGGCGATTGCGAAAGCTGCGCCTACATGTTCCACGGCGAAAAACAAAACCAGTGGCTATACACTGGCGCTACAACTCCTGTTGGGTGGCAACCTGACGGCAGATGCAATCTACGGCCCGCGTACAAAAGCGGCCGTTGTTGTTTTTCAGGACAGCAATAAACTTGCCAAAGACGGTGTGTGTGGCCCGAAAACGTGGAACGCGCTGATTGTTGGTGCGGCTGTCCAGCCCACGCCGGAACCCGGGAAGTTTGTACAGCCGGTTGATTACAAACAGGGTGACAAGCAGTGGGGCAAAAAAATCTACTCCAACCACAATGACCCGAAGCAGACAATGGCATCATCTGGCTGCGGCCCGACATCCGATGCTGACGTTGTAGCGACGTTGAAAGACCCGAATGTTACCCCGTGGACAATAGCGCAGCTATCCATGAAATGGGGCGATAGGTCATATAACAACGGCACAAACTGGACGCTGTTTACGCCGCACACTAAGGACTACTACAAATTCTCTAAGGTTGTAAAGAGCGCGAACTATTCTGCCTTGAAAGCCTGCCTTGATGCAGGCGGCTACGTTGTGTGTTCGATGGGGCCGGGCTACTGGACATCTGGCGGGCATTTTATCTGCGCTTGGAAGTATGATGACGTTTACACCTACGCTAATGACCCTGCATCCAGCACACGAAAGCGGCAAAAGACTTCGGAGTTTAAGTCGCAATGCAAGCAATATTTCTGCTTCTACCCTGACACTAAACCTGTTGAAACAGTTGACAAGCCGGTTAGCGGCACGCTGAAACGCGGAACGAAGATATGTGACATCTCCCATCACCAGCCCACCGTCAATTACGATAAATTTGTCGAGGACACGGCGCTGATTATCCTGCGCCCCGGCTATCGCGGAACGGGCACGACGGGGACTAACGGCAGCGTGAAGCAAGATACTTGCTTTGTCAAGCACGCAGACGCGCTAAAGGCTCGTGGCGTTCGGTTTGGCACCTACTTCTACTCCATCGCCACAAACGAAGAAAAGGCACGCGAGGAAGCCCGCATGTACTACAAGTGGGCGAAAGACTACGACCCGCTGTTCTGGGCGATGGACGCGGAGAGGGATGAAATCACAAAACCCGCGATTGTCGCATTTGTTGATGAACTGCGCAAGCTGGGTGCTAAACGGGTTGGCGTTTATGTAGCGAATCAACTGTATCAGAAATACGATTACGCCAGCATCCGCAACCAGATGGACTTCACATGGATTCCGTATTACAAGAAGAACCCGCCGTCATATCCTTGCGACTTGTGGCAGTACACAAGCACGGGCAGCGTTGGCGGAATCAGCGGATATGTCGATTTGGACAAGGTTACGGGCACCGGGCACACGCTGGAATGGTTCTGCGGGGGCGTTGAAGCGTCTGGAACAACCGAGTGACGGGGGGCTGTGTATGTATAAGGTCGAAGGGACGACTATCACTATGACGCGCGGCGACACGTTGTTAGTACAGGTTGGCATTATACGCGACGATACGCCGTACACACCTGTCGCCGGTGATAGCGTTCGATTTGCGGTTAAAAGCGGGCTGAACGCACGCGGCACGAATTTCAAGGAAAGCGACCCGCTTATTCTTAAAACCATCCCGATTGATACGATGATATTGCGGCTTGACCCGAACGACACGAAATCTCTTGAATTCGGGAACTATTTCTACGATATAGAGATTACTTTCGAAAACGGCGATGTTGATACGTTCATTCCGAACAGCAAGTTTGTGTTAGCCCCGGAGGTGCATTGATATGCCGGGAAATCTTGAACAGATGGGGAATATTACCGGCAATCTTTCGCCTATCGAAAGTATATCTGGAACATTGTCATCACCGCCGCAGCTTCAAGGTGAACTGACCATCCCAGAGAGCCGATATGAACCCTACGAATTGCCGCCCGCGACTACTGCTACGTTGGGCGGCATTATTGTTGGCGACCATTTAAGCGTCACCGAGGATGGCACGCTATCGGTTATTGTTGCCAATAATGCGGAACACGACAATACAAATCCAATTTCTGCGGCGGCGGTATACACAGAGGTCGGGAACATCAACGCGCTGCTTGCAACTATTTGAGGAATGGGGGAATAAACTATGTCTACGGCAACCGAGATTTCTCGGCTTCAAACCGCCCGAAATACTATCCGCAATAAGATGGTTGCGCTCGGGTTGGGCGAATCTACCGACCTGCTGGACGACCTTGCTGATGAGATAGACGGTATTGCAAATAACGGCGCAGTATCGGCTACGGTAAAGGAAGGTGAATCGTATACTATCGCCGCTGGCTATCATAACGGCAGCGGCACGGTTGTTGGCGTGGCTGGCGGCGGCAATTATACCCTGCAAAGCAAAGGCCCGATTACGCCCACCAAGAGTTCACAGAGCATTACGGCTGACAGTGGCTATTATGGCTTGTCAGGTGTGTCTATTGCGGCAATCCCAGAGGCTTATCAGGACGTATCTTCGGTGACTGCTGCTGCTGGTGATGTGTTGGCGACAAAAACTATTGTTGTCGCGGATGGCACGGTCACGGCTGGTACGATGCCGAATAACGGCGCGGTAAGCAAGACCCTTGACGCCACGACAAGCAACCAGAGTTATACTGTACCGGCAGGCTATCACAATGGCGGCGGCACGGTCAGTATTACGCTTGAAACTAAATCGGCTACGCCTACTACATCAAGTCAAGATATTACACCGACTTCGGGCAAAGTGCTGTCTAAGGTTACGGTCAACGCTATCCCGGACGAGTACGCCGATACGTCTAATGACGATGCTGCGGCTGGCGATTTGCTGTATGGCAAGGTGGCACATACCTATGATTCCGTGGCTGGGGAAGCCAAGGAAATCACAGGTTCCATGCCAAATAATGGCGCTGTTTCCAAGACGTTGGACGCGACTACAAACAATCAGTCTTATACCGTTCCCGCTGGTTATCACAACGGTTCGGGCACTGTGTCTATTACGCTTGAAACAAAGTCAGCGACACCGACTGAAAGCGCACAAACCATTACGCCCACATCTGGCAAAGTCCTGTCCTCTGTTTCTGTGGCGGCTATTCCTTCAAAATACAAGGACGCAACTAACACAGATGCGGTTGCGGGCGACGTGCTTGAAGATAAGGTATTCGTCAACAGCACTGGCGAGGTCACTGGTACAATGGTTGACCGTGGGACAGTTACGCAGACGCTTGATGCGACCACGAACAATCAGAGTTATACTATTCCGGCTGGTAAACACAGCGGTTCGGGTACTGTGTCTATCACGCTTGAAGAAAAGAGCGCAACGCCGACTACATCTTCCCAGAATATCACTCCGACATCTGGCAAGGTGCTGTCTAAGGTGACTGTTGCCGCCATCCCAGCGAAATACGGTGATACCACGGGCGATACCGCGACGGCAGCTTATATCCTTGCTGGGTATAAGGCGCATACCATTTCAAGCGGCAGCGCGGTGCAGATTACAGGCGAGATGACAAACAACGGTGCTATATCCGCGACGATTGATGGGTTGACCACGACATCCTATACGGTTTCGGCTGGCTATACTTCGGGCGGTACTGTGAGTTTGACGAATGATATAGAGTCGGCACTTGCGTTGATTTAGGGTGGTGACGGCATGAGTATATCATCTGAAATCACAAGAATCAGCGGAAACGTATCAGACTCTTTAAGCGCTGTGGCTGCGAAGGGTGTTACCGTGCCGTCAGGCTCTACATCCGATGACCTTGCTGGTCTTATAGCACAGATTCAAACTGGCGGTAGTGGCGCTATCACCATTGATGACACACAAGATTCTGGCGGCGGCGTGGTAAGGACGATAACTGCCATTACCGTTTCGGGCACGAAGTCAATTACTGCCAACGGCACGGGGATTGACGTTACCGAGTACGCCGCTGTAGATGTGGCTGTACCATCGGCCAGCCCGAATTTACAGGCAAAGACAAATATCAGTCCGACAGAATCTTCGCAGACGATTGAAGCTGATACTGGCTATGACGGCCTTTCAAGCGTACAGATTAACGCCATAAGCAGCACATATGTCGGCAGTGGAATCACACAACGTTCTTCAAGTGATTTGTCTGCAAGCGGAGCGACTGTGACTGCTCCGGCAGGATATTATCCATCGGACGCCACACAGTCTGTTGACTCAATGACACTGCCTACAAGTGCGGCGGCAAGTGCAACCTCTGGGTATACTTCAAAAGCAACAATTAGCCGCAGCACATCCGACCAATACATCAATATACCGACTGGTTATAACTCGGCTGGCGGCTATTATAAGGTCAATGCCGTTGCAAATGGTTCTGCAACGGGGCCATCAAGTTTAAGCGGTTCAAGCGCAACAGTAAGTACAGGCACAAATACAATTACGCTCACGAAAACGGGGGTTACAACTACACCCACGGTAAGCTCTGGTTATGTCGCAAGCGCCACCGCAAGCACGGCAACCGTGGCTTTAACTGCATCTGTAACCACTAAAGCCGCTACAACCTATCATCCGTCTACGTCAGACCAAACAATCGCAAGCGGCACGTATACCACGGGTGCGCAGACTATTAAAGCGGTTGCGGTGTCTGGCTTGAGCGCAGATAATATCAAGTCTGGCGTTACTGTCAAAATTGGTGATAGCACGGATGATGATTGTGTTGCGTCTGTCACGGGCACGTACAGCGGTGGCTCGTCGAAAGCTGTCTACATGTACTCTGGCCTTGTGAGCAGGACGGCAAACAGCTATGGTGCTACAAATGCGAAAGTAACCGTAACAAAGGCGGGAACGTATAACATATCTTTTGTCGCAGTTCGCGGTTCGTCATCTGGCACAATGGGCACTAATCTACATATCGGCAGCACGGAAAAAGGCAATAACACAACGTGGAATAATGGCACTTATGGGCAATCGGTGTCTTATACAAGCCAGAGCATATCTGCCAATACCGACGTAACGATTTATGCTACATCTGGCAGTACAACCCGTGCAATCCATGTCGGGCAACTTATAGTGGAGGAGGTGTAATGAATGGCTATAAGCAAAGTTGTATACAAGGAAAACCCATCTGCTACTCCTGTGGTATGGATGGATGCTACCACGGCAACTGCTGCGGCTGCTGATATTACATCTTCCAAAACCGCTATGCTTGCCGATGGCGTGGTCACTACGGGCACTGGCACAGGCGGTGGTGGCAGTAGTGGCGGCACGGTATGGCAGGATAGCGAAGGTTATATCCATCTTGCTCCCGAAGGCGAGAATGTAACCGCGCCTGAAAAGTGGGTCAACTTCATCGACTATAATGGTGATATTTTGTACTCCTACACCAAGGCTGAAATAGCCAACCTTACAGCGCTCCCTGCTAATCCTACTCATTCTGGACTTGTATCACAAGGCTGGAACTGGACACTGGAAGAAATACAAGCCGAAGTTCTTGCGGGAACAACTAAGATTTGGGTTGGGCAATCGTATGGTACGGTAAGTGGTGCGACGGAGATAGATGTGGAATTTACTGACCCAGATTATTTATCGCCGTATTTACAAATAAACCGTATAGGCACTATAAATATATCAATAGATTGGGGAGATAATAGTACACCTTATAGTGATACTTTAAGTAGTAGTGGATATATTCAACACACCTTCCCGTCTGTTGGCAAATACACAATAAAGATTTCGATAGCGGAATCTGACAGTTCATGGATGTATTGGTCTAATGGTCAAGGCAATAACCATTCCAGTATATTGTTAATTATACCCGCTATGAGTGACTTATCAAGAAATATGACATATGCTAATTCTATTAAAGCGATACGAATTGGAAATAAATTTGCATTTTATTCATCAGGTACTTTTAGAACACTAAATAACCTCGAATATATAACCATACCAAATACTATTCTGAACGTGTCTGACCCAACAAATTATGGGATTGGAAGATATGATTTTACACAATGTATGTCTTTAAAATCAATAACACTTCCTCGCGGTGTCATCGCTCACGCAAATTCTGCAAACACTTTCGAAAATTGTTATGCATTAAAAAATATATCCATACCACGTTCATTTAATCCTACAATTAGTTTGCTATATAGTAATTGCAGAATGATTACACACCCGTATATACCGTTTAATGCAACAAAAATAGAAAATAGTTATTTTAATGCTGCCGTAAGCCTTCATGATGTCGTGCTGCCAAATAGTATAACGGAAATAGGTATTAGTGCGTTTAATACTTGTGCAAGCCTTATCGAAATAACAATACCGGCAAGTGTCACATCTATTGGGGACTATGCTTTTCGATATAACTATGGTATAACAGCTTATCATTTTCTCCCGACCACACCCCCAACACTTGGCGGCTCAACTGTATTTGGCGGCATAAATGCCAACTGCAAAATCTACGTTCCTGCCGCTTCGGTCAATGCGTACAAAACCGCAACCAATTGGTCAACTTACGCAAGTTATATCGAAGCGGAGCCGACATAAGGAGGTGGGATGAATGGGTGATACATTAAAGATATTTGGACAGACGTTTTATAATACCGAAGGAATAAAAGCGACCGACAGCAATGGGAACACGGTAACGTACACTTCTGGCAGCGGTTCAGCAAAAGTCCGTAAAGACGTAAACTTCTACGATTACGACGGGACGATTGTTGAATCGTACACC
>JAGCRI010000101.1 GCA_017964755.1 Bacteroidales bacterium
AATGTTGTAGCGGGCAATGCAGGAGCTATGGTCAATTCCGTACAGCCTCCAAACATATTACTATAACAGTAATTTGTCAGTGTTGTGGCGGGCAAATACAGCATTTGGGTTGGATGATTAAAAATGTAATCATTCTGAGAAAAAAGACTACTGAAGGTGAATTCTTCCGTCAAGGTTGTATTAGTGGGATAGTTAGTCGCATCGACAAGGCTCATAATATTTCCGTACATATAGCAGCTGTCGGAGCAGGAAAAATTACTGCACTCATCGCTGCCATCGGGATCTACGGAATAGGCGGCATTGTTTCCGCGGAAAGACACCTTGTCGCCAACATTAGTGAGCGTAATGGGTGCTGTGTAATTGGTCCATGCCCCGCCATTAAAGCTATACTCAATAGATAGTGTAGGAATATATGATGTTGGCGTGAAGGTCACCACTGCTCCGGCCGTCATGGCCTCGAAGGTAAGGGCTGTCAAATCCGGCGCAGGCAGCACCTGTCCATTGATGGTCAGTGCCGGGTATCTGTGCAGCTCACCTGTCGGGCCTACAAAACGTGGGGTAGTTTCAATAGTGCGCAGTGTGTCGTTTGCACCGTTCACCGTCAAGCCCCTGACAGGGGATTGTGCGCGCAAAGCACCCACACAAAAAACGCAAAAAACCGCGATTAGAAGTATAATTTTCTTCATTTTTCCGCTATTTTATAAAAAACAAATTAACTTGCAAAGATAATAAAAAAACGGAATTATCCCTTTTTGTCTTGTTGAATTTTAAATTTATGGCAAGAAATTTATAGCATCAGCTATGGATTTTCCCTTTCGCGGCGGTCAGATAGTGTGCTTCGGTGCATGCGACACCCGCGCCGCGAACATACGGAATAATGCAACCATTCTATTGAGATTAAAGCCCTGACGGGATATAATTGTATCACAACCTCACACATCCTATTGAGATTGAATCCCTTACGGGATATTCTTTTCCCCGTCAGGGGAATCAATATCAATAGAAGGATGTTGCACATTTTTTTAATTACCCTCTCAGAGGGTTTAATATTAATTTGTACGCTGAAGATGTATGGTATGAGGTGACAAAATGCAAGAGCATAAGGGATAATTCAAAAATAAAAAAGAGCCGCCATTTTAATGACGACTCTTGTGTTTATTATAAGCATAACTATATGTCAGTTTTTCTAATCGCGAATGCAACGGACCGAAAAGCCGTAGCTCTTGCTGCCGTCGCCCCCGGACACGTAGTCGTAATTGTAGCCGAGATAGCAGCTGTAGGCTTTACTGCCATTGATCTCCGTTGCACTCCAGAAGTAGGCGCCGTCGCCGAAATCGCGGAAGCCGCCGTAGTAGGTGCCAGCGGGAAGAGCCGAAAAGCCTGTAGCATTGTTCGTGCCCGGATTATTGCCTACTGCACAAGTTTCGGAGGAACTATCCCATCCCGTAGTGGAGGCCAACGCCTTGGCAATGTTATAACTGCTATTGTCGCACTGGTATTGCGTCTGGCTGCCCACATAGTTGGTCAATTGTGTCCATTCCGCGTCACTCGGTACATGCCAGCCCGTGGGGCAGATTCCTTGCACACCACTGGGGTTGACACTACTGGAAGAAGAATTTTGCATCACTGCTTTCCAATTATAGAAATAGCCGTAGGTGCTCACATTAGAACTGCTATTGTTCGGATAATAACGATAAGCCGTAGTGGTGGAAGTGCTACTGCCCAATGCGATACTCGTACCATTCGCATAGTGTGTGGTGCGCAGGTTCTCCTTCATCCAGCACTGGCTGCCAATTTGCACCACAGGATATACATTGCCGTCCTGATCGGTTACCTGCGTAATGATATTACTGCCACTCTCGGTTTCAGTTTCCAAACCGCCTGTGCCAGGAGTTGTGGAAGAGCCCGTATAGTCTGTGGTACTGGTATGCGCATTTGTAACAGTGCAAGAAGTTCTGTCAGGTGTGGTGAGCACCTGGCCGGTAACGCTCACCATCGGGTGTTTATACAGCTCTCCCGTCTTGCTCACAAAGCGCGGGGTCGGCTCCACAGTTTTCATCGTGTCGTAGGCACCGGTTACCGTCAAACCTTTAACAGGGGTTTGTGCGTGCAAAGCACCCACACAAAATACGCAAAAAACTGCAATTAAAAGTATAATTTTCTTCATTTTTCCGCTATTTTATAAAAAACAAAGTAATTTGTAAAGATAATAAAAAAATGGCAACTTCCTCACCGCAAACAAAAGAAAGCCGCCAGCTACTGCCGCCGGCTTTCTTGCATATCTCTATATAAACTCTTGGTTTGTTCGTTGTTGCGGATGCAACAGACAGAATTTTTATATTAGTAGAAGTAGTAAATTACAATCTTATCTGTGGTCTCTATCTCTTTATTACCATTATTGGCTGGAATATAAGTAACGGTGGTTCCGGAAACGGTAATCACAGCATCAGTACCATCGTTATCGCCTACCAACACTCCGTTGATGAACATCTTCACCAAGTAGTTTGCGCTGGGTTCGGAAGCCAAGGTAAATTCTGTTTGATTAGCAGTTGGAGAAACAACTCTCAACACATGTTCTTTCGGAAGATTGTTGATAAGATTTCTGAGCACCTGTGCGGTATCACGCAAATTGCTGCTTATAGCGATGCTGTCATTCTGAACTTTTGTCTTGGTGGCATAGTTGGTCGTCATGTCAGTTTTGAGAGCACTGATTTCGCTGCGGATGTTACCTTTCACGCTGTCAACATTCGTCGTCACTTCTGTCTTGGTGGCATAAGTAGCTGCAACGTCTGTTGTCTTGGCATAGTCGTTAAGCTCTGTCTTAGTAGCATAGGTGGCTACAAGGTCTGTCGTCGTGGTATAGTTGGTCGTCAAATTAGTATTCAGAGCACTGATTTCGTTGCGGATGTTACCCTTCACGCTGTCAACATTCGTCGTCACTTCTGTCTTGGTAGCATAGTTGGTTGTCAAGTTAGTGTTCAAAGCGCTTATTTCGTTGCGGATGTTACCTTTCACGCTGTCAACATTCGTCGTCACTTCTGTCTTGGTGGCATAAGTAGCTGCAACGTCTGTTGTCTTGGCATAG
>JAGCRI010000102.1 GCA_017964755.1 Bacteroidales bacterium
AATGTTGAGTTGTCAAAAAGTGAAACTTACGATGATATTCTTCCTGTGAGATATGCTGCCAACGGAGTTTCTGCATTCATTTCAATAATGCGTGGCTGTAACAATTTCTGTTCATACTGCGTTGTTCCTTACACTCGAGGCCGTGAGCGAAGCCGCAATCCCGAAACCATTATTAACGAGGCAAAAGACTTGTTGGCAAAAGGTTATAAAGAAGTTACACTTCTCGGACAGAATGTCAACTCATATCTTTGGCAGGAAGGCGACAAAAAGATAACATTTGCAGACCTTATGGAGTTAGTGGCACAGCTCAGCCCTGAGTTGCGCGTGCGTTTCGCGACCTCGCACCCGAAAGATATTTCAGATGAGCTGCTTTATGTGATGGCCAAATATCCGAATATATGCAAATTTATACATTTGCCCGTACAGTCAGGCAGCAATGAGGTGCTCAAGAGAATGAACCGAGTATATACGCGCGAGTATTATCTTGAACGTGTGGCAAAAATCAGGGAGATAATGCCCGAATGTTCTATTGCAACCGACATAATCACAGGATTTTGCGGTGAGAGTGAAGAGCAGCACAAGGAAACACTTTCACTGATGCGTGAGGTCGGTTTTGCGTCAGCGTATATGTTCAAGTATTCAGTGCGGGAAGGGACAATGTCGGCGAAAAAGTTTGCCGATGATGTGCCGGAAAATGTCAAGTCGCGCCGGATTGAGGAGATTATCGCTTTGCAACAGCAGCTTTCGTTAGCAAGCAACAAGCAGGATATAGGCAAGGTTTTTGAAGTTTTAGTTGAAGGTGTATCCCATCGTTCAGACGAACAGCTTTTTGGAAGGAACAGCCAAAACAAGGTCATAATATTCGACAAAGGGAATTTGAAAAAAGGTGAATATGTGAACGTGTTAGTTAATGACTGCACAGCTGCGACACTGATAGGGACAAAGGTTAATGGATGATTTCTGTTAGCAACTGATAATTAATAATTTATGATTAATATTTAAATCTTAGATTTAAGAATGGCTCTATATACAATTATTGCTGCGGTTGGGGAGAACAATGAGATTGGTGCAGGAGGTCGTCTGCCATGGAGCTTGCCGGCCGACATCCGGCGATTCAAGGAGCTCACAATAGGGCACGCGGTAATTATGGGGCACAGGACATGGGATTCACTCACCGTCAGACCGTTGCCGAAGCGCAGGAATATTGTTATGACAACCTCCCACTACCCTATTGGCAACGGCGCTGAAACAGCTGGCAAAGTCCAAGAGGCAGTTGCTATGACACAAAATGCTGAAAATGAAGTTTTTGTCATCGGCGGAGCACAGATTTATTCCGCTTTTGAACCGCTTTCGCATAAAATGTATCTTACACGTGTGCACGCCTCATTTGCTGCAGACACTTTTTTCCCGATAAAAGATTTTTCAAATTGGCAACTTATTGAGGAAAATTTCGTTAGTAAAAATCACGAAAATAATTTCGATATAACATTTCAGACTTATGAAAAGATTGACAAATAGATTTGTAAAATTATTATTGGTAATTATTCCGTTATGCTTTGCAATGAATGCCATAGCGCAGAAATCAGCCAAATATTGGGTGGAGTTCGCCGACAAGAGCGGGAGCAAATACAGTATTGGGAAACCTGAACAGTTTTTGTCGCAACGAAGTATTGAAAGACGGAAACAGTATGGAATTGCAATCACAGAAGAGGATTTCCCTGTAAACAGCAATTATATCGACAGCATTCTTAAAACTGATAAGAGCAATATTCTGCTGACGCAATCCAAGTGGCTGAACGGAATCACAATCTATTCTGAAGACACACTTTTTGAAGAAAGAATCGGAAACATAAGTTTTGTGAAATTTGTTGAAAGAACAGTCTTAATTGATTCTGCAGAAGTTTTCAAGAAAGATTCAAACAGGAAATACATTGACATTAAGGCATTGGACAAATACGATAAGACACCTCAAAGTGTTGAATACGGATATGGTCGCAGCAAAGCACAAATCGAATTGAACAACGTACAGTGGCTGCACAGGTTGGGCTATACCGGCAAGGGGATGGTAATGATGATTATGGATGCAGGATTTCATAACACAGACACAATAAATCCATTCAAAAAATTGCGTTCGGAAGGACGTTTGCTTGGCGTGAAGAATTTTGTAATGCCGGAAGAGAATGTTTTCAAGAGTGGCTCGCACGGCACGATGGTTTTAAGCTGTATAGCTGCCCAGACTGAAAACGAGCTAATTGGCACTGCACCTGATGTGGCGGTTTACCTTGCCAAGACTGAAGATGGGAGAAGCGAACATAAGATTGAGGAGGACAACTGGGTAGCTGGTGTTGAGTGGGCAGACAGTCTTGGCGTTGATGTTTTGAACTCGTCATTAGGATACACAAAATTTGACGATTCGCTTGCCCATCAGCGCAGATATTCAGATCTTAACGGAAAAGTAAGCCGTGCCTCGCTTGCAGCTACAATTGCGGCGAAAAAAGGAATGATTATTTGTAACAGTGCGGGAAATGAAGGGAGCAAACCGTGGCATTACATAGGAGCGCCTGCAGATGCCTTCGATATATTAACAGTCGGCGGAACATACATCAGCGGGAAAAAAGCTGAATTCAGCTCATTCGGGCCGACTGCTGACGGGCGCGTAAAACCAGATGCTTGTGCTGTCGGCGGATTTACTCAAGTGTCTAATACAAAAGGAAATACGACAGTAGCTTCTGGCACCTCATTTTCTTCGCCGCTGCTTTCAGGCATGGTGGCTGCACTGTGGCAGGCATTTCCTGAAAAATCAAATTATGAGATTATGGATGCGGTTCGGCGCAGCGGCTCCCAATACGACTCTCCAGACGATGCACTCGGATATGGAATCACTGATTTCATGAAGGCTTATAATCTTCTGTATAGCAAGAAAAATGATGATATTACAATTTTGAATTATGTTGCAAACAAAGGCAGCAAATACAAGATTTCCATAGATATAAATTCTAAAAAATCGCAAACCGTCATTTTGAAATTCAAATCACGCAGAGACGGCTATGAAGTTGTTAAGACAAAGAAACTTGGCTCCAAACCGAGGAACATAGAACTGCAGTTTGACAAACGTCAGGAAGACTGGGACATTATGGAATTGCAAGTTACTGCAAACAGCAAAACCACATCTTATATAATAGGGATAGAGAAAGCAGAATAATAAGGCAGGCCGCAAATCACCAATTGACAAATGACTTGTTGAAAATGTCATCTGTCAAAGCCTCGTTTATTTCATTGACAAGAGTACTTTCAATGGCTGTAAAATTCTGTGAACTGTTGTAATCAGCGTATCTTGAAAACGATTGCTCAAAATTCTTTGTCTCGTCGAACTTATTTGTGAATTTCACATGGACAGTGATGGTGAGCCGGTTCATGGCAGCCACTTCATTGCCCTGAATAGCCACAGGTGTAATAGTATAATTGGTGATGCTGCCTTCGAAAGTGTAATCACCGTTGGGTGTATTGATGATTGTGAGAGGAGTCTGGCGCTGTACCATATCTTTAAGTGCGGTTGTGAACTCCTGGCTCAGAGTCGGGTTTACAAGGGTTGAATTATTGATGAATGTTGCGACAAAAACGGTCTTGGCTCGCGGGTCTATGTCACCGCCTGTGAGCGACACTGTCATACGACACGCCCCGATAAGTAATCCCGCAAGCAGAAACATGGCTGCCAGCACGGCATATCTGAAACCGTAAAATCCTGTCTTACAATCCATAGTCTTTTATTCTTCTGTATAATGTCCTTTCGGAAATACCCAATTCGATAGCGGCAAGTTTCCGGTTATAGTTATATTTTTCAAGACATTTTTTAATGAGGTCTTTTTCAGAATTTTCTATAGAAAATGATGGCTCTGATGTCTCTTTCGCAATGTGCTGTGGTTCAAAGCCGGATGTATGCTCATGTTCCGGCTGGACAAGAGTCTGGTTCTGCTCCTGATACTCCACATCAATTGCCGGCTGTGTGCCAATATCGGAAATGGTGATGGTCTTATGTCCTTTTTCAGCCTGCCTTTCAGCTACAAGCCCGTTAACCATGCTTTTCAGTTCCGACACCTCCTTCTTCATATCACCGAGGAAATGGAAAATCAGCTCACGCTCAAAATGTTCGTTTTTGTCAGACGATTCGCTGTTATTGCCGATAAAGACTGGCAGGTTTGACAAGCCGTTGTTTTCCAAATATTTGGACAGCGTTTTAGCTGAAATCTGCCTGTCAGTTTCAAGAATTGACATCTGCTGTGTGATGCTTTTCAGTTCGCGCACGTTACCCGGCCATCGGTATGATTTCAGCAATTCCACTGCATCGTCATTGAGGGTCAATGATGTGGCGTGGTTCTTTTCTGCGAAATCGGCGGCAAATTTGATGAAAAGCAGAGGAATGTCATTTTTGCGGTCGCGCAGAGCGGGAACGCGTATCTGCACATTGCAAAGTCTCCAATACAGGTCAGCCCGGAATTTGCCGGCTGCCACCATATCCTGTAAATTGACGTTAGTGGCCGCCACTACCCTCACATGGGTCTTTTGCGGCAAAGAGTCTCCGACACAGATGAACTCGCCGTTTTCGAGCACTCGGAGCAGTTTGGCTTGTGTGGCAAGCGGCAGTTCAGCAATCTCATCAAGGAAAATTGTGCTCCCATTAGCGGTTTCAAAGTAACCCTTGCGGCTCTCTATGGCACCTGTAAACGAACCTTTCTTATGTCCGAACAGTTCAGAATCAATAGTGCCCTCTGGAATCGCACCGCAGTTGACTGCAACAAGCTGGCGGTGGCGGTATGCGCTATATGCGTGGATAATTTTTGAAAAGTTCTCCTTCCCTGCCCCGCTTTCGCCTGTAATCAGCACCGACAGGTCGGTCGGAGCGACTTGGACAGCGATGTGGATGGCGTTGTTCAGTGCCTCATCGTGCCCTATAATCCCGAACTGCTGTTTTACTGCCTCTATATCCATAATTCAATCTGTAAATTTCAAGACAAACAAATTTGGAATACTAACTGTTCATTGAAACTAAAAATTCCTCATTGGTTTTTGTAAGAGACATTTTGTCTTTGAGGAAAGTCATAGCCTCTATAGTGGTCATATCGGCAAGGTGGTTACGCAGTATCCACACTTTCTGCAAAATAGCTTCAGGCTGCAGGAGGTCATCCCTGCGCGTGCTTGATGCCACAATATCAACAGCAGGATATATACGTTTATTAGATAATCTCCTGTCTAACTGCAGCTCCATATTACCTGTTCCCTTGAACTCTTCAAAGATGACTTCGTCCATTCGGGAACCTGTCTCTGTCAATGCTGTCGATATGATAGTGAGGGAGCCGCCGTTTTCAATGTTACGTGCTGCGCCGAAGAAGCGTTTAGGCTTTTGCAGTGCATTGGCTTCAACACCGCCCGAAAGGACTTTTCCTGAAGCCGGTGCCATAGTGTTATAGGCGCGCGCCAGACGAGTGATTGAATCCAGCAGTATGCATACATCCCGTCCGCACTCAACCATACGTTTAGCCTTTTCAAGGACAATTACAGCGATGCGGACATGCTTTTCTGCAGGTTCGTCAAATGTTGATGATATGACTTCGGCGTTTACGCTGCGCTGCATGTCAGTAACCTCTTCCGGACGTTCGTCAATCAGAAGCACTATAAGATATATTTCAGGATGATTGGCTGAAATTGCATTTGCTATCTCTTTCAGCAGCACTGTTTTACCTGTTTTGGGCTGTGCCACAATCAAGCCGCCTTGCCCTTTGCCAATCGGAGCAAAAATGTCTATAATGCGGGTGCTTATCGTTTCTGAAGCGTGCCCTGTGAGTTTAATTTTTTGGTCTGGAAACATCGGTGTCAGAGAGTCAAACGGGAGGCGGTCGCGAATATCTTCAGGCAGACGCCCGTTTATCTTCTCAACGCGTATCAGAGGGAAGAATTTCTCCCCCTCTTTTGGCGGACGTATCAATCCCTGCACCGTGTCACCGTTTTTCAAGCCGAACATTTTGATTTGTGACGGTGAGACGTAAATATCATCGGGGGAAGTGAGATAATTATAATCTGACGAGCGGAGGAATCCGAAATTGTCGTTGGTAGCCATTTCAAGCACCCCTTCCGCTGTAACTTCTCCTTCATACACGGCATTTGCAATCAACCCCCATTGTTCGTCATAGACAGAAGACCCCTGTTCAGAGCCGTTTGGCTCCATTGCCAACTGTTCAGGGTCAACCAGCTCACCAGTGATTTGTTTTTCAGTGTCGTTCAGCTCAAATTCATCCGAATCAGCTGGAACGGCGACGTTTTTGTGGGGCGGAATATTGCTGTCAGCAGCCGGCACATCGTCTTCCAAATCATTTGTAAAAAGTTCCGGCATGGAAGTATCCTTTTTCTTTTTAGCCTTTTCCTCATTTTCAGCCTTGCTATGTTTTTTTGATGGTTTTGAGGCTGTCGAAGTACTTTTTCTGCCACGCTGAGTCTTTTTTGCAGGGGCTTCAGTCGTATCATTGTGAGTGACAGTAACTTCCGCTGCGTTTTTTGAACTAATTGTTTCAGTGCTGCGCACATCCGCTTCCGATACAGACTTAGCTTCCGCATCAAAAGGTTTTGGTGCTGAAAGTTCTTGAACGGCAGTGTTTTCTGCAATTGCTGCTTCCTGCGGTTTTTCAGGAAAAGAGAAAGTCAGTTCGGGCTTGTCGCTCTTTTTTGACCGATTCTTTTTGCCTGGGTTTGAAACCATACCGTTAACAATTTTCTGTTCGTTTGATGTTGCTACAGGCGCATTTTGAGGAGTGGTAATTCTCTTTCTTTTAGGTTTTGGTGCAGTTGAATCTAACATAAAATGAATGATAAAATAAAATGGGAAATTGAGTTAATATAGATGATTTCAATAAACGTGAACTGTAATAAACTTCTGCTGAATGCAAAAATTAAGTTTAAGAAAACTACGCTGCAAAAATACATTTTTTTTCCAATCATCAAAAAAATTATCAAAAAAAATTTTACAAACAAAAAAAATCGTGTAAATTTGCATTTTAAAACAAAATAAAAGAGATGAAAAAAAAGATAGCAGTAATTTTGTGTGGCTGCGGCTCAATGGATGGCAGCGAGATACACGAAGCGACAATGACCTTGCTCGCGATAGACAGACATGGTGCGGAATATACAATCTTTGCTCCAGACGATGACCAATATGAGGTGATAAACCACATTACCCATGAGAAAATGCCAGAAAAAAGGAATATGCTGATAGAGGCTGCGAGGATAGCGCGCGGCAACATACTTCCGCTTGAACAGTTTGATGCCGCAATGTATGACGCACTTGTCCTGCCCGGTGGCTTTGGCGCGGCAAAAAACCTCTTTACATACGCCTACGAAGGCACTAATGCCAAGGTAAGGAAAGACATATCAAAGGCCATAAAAGATATGCACGACCTCAACAAACCTATAGGCGCACTCTGCATAGCACCCGTCCTTGTGGCAAAAATGCTTGGCAATGTGGTGATTACCGTGGGCACAGACGAACAGACTATAAAGCATGTGGAACAATTCGGTGCATCACATGTAAACACGCAGCAGACAGAGGTGATTTCCGACAAAAAGAACATGGTTTTCACAACCCCATGCTATATGCTCCCCGCTACTATCGCCGACATTGCCGACAGCGCGGACAATCTGATAACAGCTATATTGGACAACATTAAATAACAACTTATAACAAATCACTATGGCAACAAAATACGTATTTGTTTCAGGCGGTGTGGTCTCCGGATTGGGAAAAGGCATCACAGCAGCTTCATTAGGCCGTCTGCTAAAGTCACGCGGTATCAAAGTTACAATGCAGAAACTTGACCCTTATCTCAATGTTGATCCTGGTACCATGAACCCCTACCAGCACGGGGAAGTCTTTGTTACAGAAGACGGTGGTGAAACCGATTTGGACATAGGGCATTACGAAAGATTCATTGATGAGAATCTTAACAAGTACTGTAATGTCACATCGGGGAAAATATACCACTCAGTCATTGAGAATGAGCGGAATGGAGTCTATGCCGGCACCACGGTCCAGCTGATCCCGCACGTTACAAATATGATAAAAGACAAAATCCGCCTTAACGCGCAGACAAACAACGCTGATGTGGCAATTGTGGAAATCGGCGGCACTGTCGGTGACTACGAAAGTCTTCCGTTTATTGAGGCCATAAGACAGTTTTCGTCAGATGAAGGATATGAGAACTGTATGTATATACATGTTGTGCTCGTACCCGTTATAATGCCAAGCAACGAGCTCAAGACAAAGCCGGCTCAGTTCAGCGTCAAGGAGCTGCTAAGCCGCGGCATCCAGCCTGATATACTTGTTTGCCGCTGCGACCGTCCTATGGGTGAGGAGATAAAAAGGAAACTCGCCTTGTTCTGCAGCGTGAAGCAAGAAAATGTCATCGAGAATGTGAATATGCCTTCACTATATGAAATACCTCTTGCGTTGGAAGAGGAAGGGCTCGCCACACAGGTGATATCTCGTCTGAATATCCATTGCAAGGAAAAAGATCTTTCCAGTTGGCAGAAGATGGTTGATATGAGCAAGAAAACGCTTTCACAGACTAAGGTTGCTCTTGTCGGCAAGTATGTGGAACTTCATGATGCCTACCTCAGTGTTGTTGAAGCCCTGAAGCATGCGGCAATTTTCAACCAAACACAATTGGAGATTAAATGGATTGATTCAGAGAATATTACAGAAAGGAGTGCAGGGACACTTCTCAATGATGTGGATTGTATCCTGATACCCGGCGGTTTCGGAATGAGAGGCGTTGAGGGCAAGATAAATGCTGCACGATACGCCCGCGAGAATAAAATACCGTTCCTCGGACTTTGTCTTGGAATGCAGATTGCATTTATTGAATTTGCAAGAAACGTAGCCATGCTTAAAGATGCTAACAGCAGGGAGTTTAACCCCAACACCCCATATCCGGTAATAGATTTTCTGCCAGGACAGAATGAGTACAGCATTCTTGGCGGGACGCTCCGTCTTGGCAAATATCCGTGCAAACTGGCACACGGCACCAAAGCGTATGAGGCATACGGCGAGGACATTATATATGAACGTCACCGCCACCGCTATGAAGTTAACAACGATTTCCGCCAGATTCTTGAAGAAAAAGGGCTTGTATTGTCAGGCACATCACCTAACGGCACTATCGTTGAAATGATTGAGCTGAAAGACCACCCATGGTATGTGGCATGCCAGTTCCACCCTGAATTCAAATCGAGGCCGAACCGTCCACATCCTCTCTTCTATTCTTTTGTAAAAAAAGCAGTGGAAATGAAAAAGAGGTAACCGGGCTACAACAAGCCGTCAAGATACTCGAAAAATGAATAAGATATGTTATCTTAAAGTAAGCATCACAATCTTTTTTGTGATGCTTATGTCATTTATGAAAGGGGCACCTGTTGACACCAACACTGTGAAAACTGTTGCAGCAGCGTTTTGGGCAGCTCTTCCCGACATCCCGGAACAGACACGTAATACAGTGCCTCAAATAAGCCATACTGAGAGTTACAGCGTGACGGACAACATAAACGGAAAACTTACAAAAAGTGTCAAACCATGTTTTTATGTTGTTAACTTCGGTGATGATGGATTTGTGCTTGTTTCAGCTGATGACAGGACAATGCCGGTTCTGGGTTTCTCGACAGAAGGGAAATTCTCTGTTGAAGAAATTCAAGATAATATGTCTCATTTTTTCTTGTCATATAAAGAAGAGTTGGAATATGTCGTTGAGAATGATGTACAAGCTTCGCCTGAAAATAGTTCATTATGGGACAAATTCAGAATACCATTGAGAGACAATTATTTGTATCGTGCCAATGTTATTGTACCACCGCTAATAAAAACCACTTGGAACCAATCCCCTATTTATAATAATATGTGTCCGTACATAAGCAGCAAAAGCTGTCGTGTATATACAGGCTGTGTGGCTACTGCAATGGCTCAGATAATACGTTACTGGGAATGGCCGGCTAAAGGCACAGGCTCACACAGTTACTATGCTGTCCTATCAGACGACAACTCAACACAAATTGGAACACTGACTGCAGATTTCGGTAACACAACTTATCTTTATGACCTAATGCCGACTTCAATAAACAACTCGTCTAACCAGTACTTCAAAAATGCAGTGGCTCAGCTCTCATACCAATGCGGAGTTTCTGTAGATATGCAATATGGCTGCAATGGAAGCGGTGCGTATCCGGAAGATATTCCATACGCCATGCGTACTTATTTTGACTACAAATGTGACGGCATATATTATTTGCAAAGTCCTATCACTCTTGCCAAATGGCAGCAGTTGTTGAAAAATGATCTTGATGCCGGACGTCCAATCGTTTACGGTGGTAATTCAAATTCTGGCGGACATGCTTTCATCTGTGACGGCTACCGAGACGATAACTATTTCCATTTCAACTGGGGCTGGGGCGGTGCAAATAACGGATATTATACTATCAGCACCACCGGCACCGGTGCTGACGACATTGAATACTGGAAGTATCAGGATGCCATATTGGGACTTGAGCCGAACAGAAAGGAATGTGGAACAAGCTGTTCGCTTACGATAGAATTGTCAAACAGTGCAGGCCAGAAAGGTTGGAATGGTGCATATATTACTGTTTTTCAAGGAAATAAAGCAATAAAAGCAGTAACCCTTC
>JAGCRI010000103.1 GCA_017964755.1 Bacteroidales bacterium
GTATCGTGTTACGAAGCAACTTCCGAAGGAGGAAACTTTTTCACTTATGGATCAGATGAGAAGATCAGCAGTCTCTGTGCCATCTAATATTGCGGAGGGTTTTGGAAGAAAGAATCAGCGAGAGTTTCACCGTTTCCTGCTTATCGCACGCGGTTCAGCAATGGAACTTGAAACGCAACTTAAAATATGTCTCCGCGTAGGATATTTACAAAAAGAAATGATAACAAAAATATTAAATCTTTTATCAGAAATAAACAAAATAATATTCTCTATCCTGTCTCCTGTCTCCTAACTCCTAACTCCTATCTCCTATCTCCTGTCTCCTAAAAACGAACCACTATGAAAAAAACACACATCACACTAATCCTCTTCGCCCTGCTCGCCTTTTTTGCGGCGTGCGGCTCTGGAAATTCTTCCGGCAAGGGCGCAGAAATTTCCGACATCCATAACCCCGCTTCGCCGGAAGGTGTCTCGCAAAAAGAGAATGAGAATATGCCCGTCCTCACTTTTGAGAAGACAACTCACGATTTCGGCAGGGTTATTCAGGGCGAAAGACTTACTTACGCCTTCAAATTCAAAAATACAGGAAAATCAAATCTTATAATATCCAATACTTCAGCATCTTGCGGCTGCACGACTTCAATTCCGCCGAAAGAGCCGATTCGCCCTGGCGAAAGCGGTGAGATAAAAGTTACTTTCGACTCAAAACGAAAACACGGGAATGTCAAAAACAGCGTTGTGGTAGCGGCAAACACCTACCCCGTCAATACTGTATTGACAATAACCGCTGAAGTCATAGAACCTTGATAATCAATTTATTAATTCATAAAAATATTATTTTAAAACGAAGATTATGAACCAGTTTTTATTCTTATTGATGGCAAATCCGCAGGCAGAGAATGGTCAAGGCGGCTCTGGAATGAGCAGCATGCTTATTATGCTTCTCCTCATTTTTGTGGTTTTCTACTTTTTTATGATTCGTCCGCAAAGAAAAAGACAGAAGCAAGTTCAGGAGTACCGCGACTCTCTGCAAAAGGGCTCTGAAGTCATTACAATCGGCGGTATCCACGGCAGAATCACCAATATTGACGAAACAACATATACCATTGAAATTGCTGACGGTGTGAGAATTAAGATTGAAAAAGCCGCTATCGCAGTCGATGAAAATCAGATTGCCGGCAAGAAAGAGGAGAAGCAGACGGTGGTCGGCGTTGACGGTCAGGAAAAATAATTGTGCAAAATGGCGGAAATCGGCAACGGGAAATTTCATCTGAAAAAGCCTTCGGCAACATTTTTTGTCTGCCTGCTGCTTTCGGTTGTGATATGGCTTCTGACGAATTTTTCGAAAGACTATACCATAAAGTTGGATTATGACGTGGTATGTACCGACATGCCGGAGAACCTCGACAAGGTTACGCTTTCCGATTCGGTGTTTGCCGTTGTCTTTCACGCCCGCGGTTTCGATTTTCTGAAGTCGGACTATTCTGCAAACAACAGAGTTATTGAACTGCCCGTGAATCAACTTGTGAAACAGAAGCGGAAGAATCTGTACAATTATACTTTCACAAAACAGGAACTCACTGAATATCTGAAAAATAACGGATTCCATGAAGATGAATTCGTGGAGATTGAAACTCCTGAAAGGTTCACAATTTATTTGAGATAGCAATGCTGAAAGTGGGACTTACAGGGGGCATAGGCAGCGGAAAAACTTTCGTGGCGGAGATTATGAAGGCTCACGGAATCCCTGTGTTTGACGCCGATTCTGAAGCAAAATCCTTGTACAATGATCCGCAGATTATCGCGGAGGTCGCGGCAATTTTTGGCGATGATGTTCTTGAAGACGGAAAAGTTATTCTAAAAAAAATTTCGCAAAAGGCTTTCGCCGACAAAAATCTTCTTTCAAAACTCAATAATCTTATTCATCCTATTGTAAGACAGAATTTTATAAAATGGGCGGAGAGTCAGAAGAGTGATTTTGCAGTTATGGAATCTGCCATTTTTTTTGAGACAGGTCTGTATAAGATGATGGATAAAATGATAACTGTTGATGCGCCGGAAGATGTTCGTTTTGAGCGGATTAGGCGGCGGAATCCCAACTGGAGCGAAAGTGAGATACGCCGCCGCATGGCTTCGCAGATGCCGCAAAGCGAAAAATGCCGTCTCGCAGACTTCATCATTACCAATGACGGGACAGCAGATGTGGAGTCTCAAGTATTGAAAATCAAGAGTTTACTGTGATGTATAGCATAGAAGTAGAAAATTTGACCAAGAAATTCGGCAGTTTCACCGCCGTAAACAACATCTCATTCAAGGTTGCGGAAGGTGAGATTTTCGGCTTTCTCGGTGCCAACGGAGCCGGAAAAACCACCGCCATTAAAATGATGTGCGGCCTGCTTCAGCCTACTTCAGGCAAGGCGACTATTGCTGGCTATGACCTCGCAACTCAGGCAAAACTCATAAAAAAGAATATCGGCTACATGAGCCAGAGGTTTTCATTGTATAATGACCTCACTCTATATGAGAATATGCAACTTTTTGGCACAGTCTATGATATTCCTCGTAAAGAATTGAAAAACAGAATATTGGAAAGTCTCGCCGCACTTGACATGTCTGACAAGGCAAACACGTTAGTGGATTCGATTCCGTTAGGCTGGAAGCAGAAACTTGCATTTGCAACCGCGATGCTGCACCGCCCTAAAATTGTCTTTCTTGACGAGCCCACCAGCGGTGTTGACCCGATTGTGCGGCGCGAATTTTGGAACATGATTTACGAAGCCGCCTCTCAAGGTATAACCATCTTTGTAACAACACATTACATGGATGAAGCTGAATACTGCAAACGTGTTTCAATAATGTCGGACGGTGAAATAAAACTCATCGGCACGCCAGACGAACTGAAAGAACAGACAAACTCGCAAAGCATCGCCGAGGTATTCGGGAATCTGATAAAGCATTAACATCCTGTCTCCTATCTTCTAACTCCTATTATTTTATTATCTTTGCCATCTCATTTAAAATTTGCGAAAATGACTAACGTTATCATTATTTCATTAATCTACATTCTTGCTCCTTTTTTGATAATCACGTTATTCAAAAGGTTTGTATGGATGAAGAAAGTTGGGACAATCATGATTGCATACGCCATAGGCATTGCGCTCGCTTTGTTTGGTCTGGTGCCGACAGGAGAGGCCGAAGGGGCTGAGACTATGGCTGCTATCCAAAAATGGATTATGAATCTCGCCGTCCCTATCGCTATTCCGCTAATGCTATTCAATTCGGATTTTAAGTTGTGGACAAAGTCGCTGCCGAAGACTTTTTTTGTGCTTGTGGCAGGTGTGATTTCCGTCCTGGTGGCTGTAATAGCCGGTTTTTTTATCTTCAGGGATTCGGGAATAAAGGATTTTGCAAATGTCGCGTCAATGTTAGTCGGCATTTATACGGGCGGGACCATGAATTTCTTTGCTATCGGCCAGTCGCTTGGCGTTGACAACAATATGATTGTCATTACGCAGACTTTCGAGATGATTGTTACCTTCCCGCTTATCGTCTTCTTTATCGGCGGCGGCTACCGTATTTTCAGAAAACTCCTCCCTTCTAATGACGAATCCATTGTTGTAGATGAGAATCTGGTCAAAAACTATGAGAACAATGACTTTGAAAATTATGACGGGATGCTGAAAAAGGGAATATTCTCGAAAATGATGCTCGCCCTTCTCATTTCTGTCGGAATGCTTGCAATAGGCGCGGGTTTATCTCTCCTTTTGACAGGAAAGTTGATGGAACTTATTGTCATTCTGACTATTACAACTTTGGCTATCATCGCATCTTTCAGTTCAAAAATTAGAAACCTTCCGAAAACATTTGAATTGGGAATGTTCTTTATCCTGATTTTCAGTGTTGTAGTCTCTTCGCAGTTCGACATTTACAGTATCAACACTTCAATAATGAGCCTTCTCTATTTTGTACTTTTTGTAATGATAGTTTCTGTTGTGCTTCATTTTATTTTGTCGAAACTTTTCAAAGTGGGCGGAGACCTCTTTATTGTCGGACATGTGGCGTTGCTCTGTTCTCCCCCGTTCATTCCGCCAGTTGTTGGTGCAATGGGCAACAAAAAGGTACTAATCAGCGGCATTGTCATCGGCTTGGTCGGTTATGCGGTCGGCACATACCTCGGCTTCGGACTTTCTCTTTTGCTTAATTCTTTATGATATTTTGAACTTTTCCAACATAAAATTGTATTATTGATAAAAATTTGAAATTATGACATCAATGTATTTAGCTCATTCTGTGTATTGGCTTATTTTTGGAGTTTTCATGGCTTTGAGTCTGGTGGTGCAGCAGACTTTAAAATCCAAATTCAAGAAATATTCTAAAGAGCCTTTGCAAGGCGGGCTCACAGGGCGCGACGTGGCAGAAAAAATGCTACGTGAAAATGGAATTAACGATGTTACAGTAACTTGTGTAAATGGTTATCTCACAGACCATTATAATCCTGTTAACAAGACTCTCAATCTGAGTCCTGACGTTTATGACGGCAATAGTGTTGCGGCTGCAGCGGTGGCGGCGCACGAATGCGGTCATGCGGTGCAGCATGCCGAGTCGTATGCTTGGCTGAACTTGCGGTCGGCGTTGGTTCCGGCGGTTACCTTCGGCTCAAAATGGTCGCAATGGATACTCCTTGCAGGTATGATATTACTGGAATTATCATCTTTCGGGAAATGGATACTTTTGATTGGCATTGCACTTTTTGCACTTACCACTATCTTTGCTTTCGTGACTTTGCCGGTGGAATTTAACGCCTCACGCCGTGCTCTCGAATGGATTAACGGTACGAATTTGGTGACAGGCGAGCAGTATAAACATGCAAAGAGCGCTTTGAAATGGGCTGCACGCACGTATGAGGTCGCGGCAGTGTCTTCTCTCGCAACATTGCTTTATTACATTGCTATTTTCGCCCGCAGAAATTAAATTGCAAAATGCTGTAATGCACCAGATTGTAAGACTTCAGAACGGAATAAGACTCATTCATCAGCAGACTGATACGACAATATCGCATTTCGGAGTATTGGTTAACGCCGGTACAAGAGACGAGAACCCGCAGAAAATGGGATTGGCACACTTTGTTGAGCATACCATTTTCAAAGGCACGGAAAAACGTAAGTCATACCAAGTTACGAAGCGTTTGGAAGACGTCGGCGGCGAACTGAACGCGAGCACATCAAAGGAGGAGACCTATTTCCATGCCTCGTTTCTTTCTCCTTATTACGAGCGCGCAATAGAACTTCTTTCAGATATTTTCTTTAATTCCACATTCCCCGAAAAAGAACTTGAAAAAGAGAAGAAAGTTGTTGAAGAGGAGATAGAGTACTACAAAGACACCCCGTCAGAACTGATTTTTGACGAGTTTGAAACACTTGTTTTTGCAGGGCATCCGCTGTCAAGAAATATTCTGGGAACAAAAAAGAGCCTGAAAAAACTCTCACGGCAGGATATTTTTGATTTCATCAAAGACCAATATTGTTTTGACAATATTGTCATTTCTTCTGTCGGAAACATCTCATTAAAAAAACTTAAAACCCTTTGTGAAAAATATTTCGGCGGGCACCCTCTTGACAGCTGCCGCCGTACACGGGAACCATTTACACTTTTTTCGCCCAACATATTGAAAGTGAGAAAAAAAACATCGCAGACTCATCTTATGCTGGGAACTTTGGCTTATTCTATCCGCGAGGACAAGAAAAGAAACGCTTTCACTCTGCTTACCAATCTGTTAGGAGGGCAGGGGATGTACACCCGCCTGAATACGGCAATACGTGAAAAACACGGCTGGGCA
>JAGCRI010000104.1 GCA_017964755.1 Bacteroidales bacterium
AAGCGAAATGCCAGTTAGATACATCCCGCAAAAGGCGATGAGATTTCTATAAAGGGGCAAAAGCTGTCCCGAAGAAAGACTGAAAAGGCGGTGTGCCGTAAGGCAGCCGCCTTTTTGCATGGGAAAAATCACACACCCCTCCCCGACCAATTTCCAAAATAACAATTCTGTTAATTAAATTATCATTCCGCTGTCTTTTTCTATTGAAAAAAAGTGTATTTTTGCACCTTGTAAAAAAAATATACAAAAAAATATACAAACAAGTAGAATAAAAAAGATTTACTATGGCAGCAATTGGTGCAATTCGCAAACACGGCGTATTTTTGTTGGTCATCATCGGTGTGGCTCTGCTCGCATTCCTTCTTGGGGACATGACCAAGGTTGTTGATATGTTCTCCGACCGTAACACAATGGTGAAAATCAACGGTACTAAATTCAACGACGAATACCAGAAACAGTTCCAGCAGAATCTTGCTTTGTGGAAAGTCATTTATGACAAATCATCACTTGAAGAGACCGAAAACTATCAGGTTCACGAGATGACTTGGCAGCAGTTATTGGAAAACCAGCTTCTTGACCAGGAGCTGAAAAAACTGGGGCTTCTGTTCTCAAAAGACATGATATCTTCATCAAACGAAGAACTGATAGCATCGCTCAACACACAACAGCCCAACCAGTTGTTGTACAAACTTTTCACGACCATAGCCCAGACATCATCACCGGAAATCGCTTACGGATTCCTTGCTAACATTGAAGAATACAAAGACCAGCAGAATGTTTCCGACTATTATGACGCATACAAGGCTATTGAACGTTTCCACATTGCCGACAAAAAAAGAATGTACTACTATGCAATGGTTCAAGGCGCACAGAATTTCTCAGACGTGATGGCACAGAAAATCGCCACCGACAACAAAGGTGCGCTTGTTGAGCTTGCGGTCATCAACCCGAACATGCCGGCGTTCTCTTCTCTGATCCCCAACGTCACCGACAAAGAGATCAAGGCTTATTACAAAGAACATAAGAACAGATACAAATATACAGAAAACATGAGGGACATTGACGTTGCCGTACTTCCGATAGCACCAAGCAACGCCGACCTGAAAGAGATTGAAGACACAGTTCGTGCACAATACGCACGTTTCGCCGCTGCTGCGAGCATCGCCGACTTCAACAAAGCAGAAATGAAAGGCGCTGTTGACAGCACATACTACAAACGTGAAGACATTTCGCTAACCGAACTCGACAGCCTCATTTTCGATGTACCTGTCGGCTCATACATTGAACCTTTCAAATATGAAAACCGTGCATGGTATTACGGCAAAGTTTTCGGCAGCGCACTCCGCCCCGACTCACTCCAGATATCATATTTGGTTATTGACTATAAGACTAAACAGAACCAGCAGTCGCAGCGCACCAAGAAGCAGGCACGCCACGAAGCCGACAGTCTGAAGAACGTCATCATAGCCAACCCCAACGCTATATTCGCACTTCTTCCAGGTTACCTTGCAGGCCGCAACGCCAATGACTCCACCGAATGGGTCAGCGACTATCCGGCAATCCGCACCCTCTACGACTCACTGCTCAAATACGGAGCACAAGGCAAACCATACGTCCAAGAGAACCGCGGTACATTTGTAATATTCCAAGTCCGTCAGGCCACACGCCCGATAGAAAAGAGAATGTTCGCAATCTACCCGACCGAAATCAAAGCTTCAGAAAACACAGTCAATGAAATACAAGCCGCAGCCAACCAGCTTGCTGCTTCAAGCACTTCCGCAGCACAGTTCTTGGAAGTGGCCAACCAGAACGGTATCCAGATTGTACGCGGTGACAATGTCACATCAATGTCTGCAGTTGTAGGCCAGTTCCCCAACTGCCGCGAAATCGTAACTTGGGCATTCAGCGACAACACCAAGAAAGATGACATTTCTGATGTAATGAAAATTGAAGGCCAATATTTCGCGGTTGCCGCCCTTCGCAACATCAAAACAAAAGGAACCGCTGACTTCAAGGATATTTCTGGTATTATTGAGGCAGAACTGAAAGCTGAGAAAAAACTCGAAATGGTTGAGAATCAGGTGAAAGAAGACCTTGCCAAGACAAATTCAATTTCCGCTTTAGCAGAAAAATACTCAGCACCTTCACGCGACAGCATACGCCTCGGCTTCGCCCTTGATGTGTATCAGAACGCACAAGTTGAAAACAGCGCGATCGGAAAGATTTTCGCAATGCAGGCTTCTAACGCCCCGCAAGTGGTTTCAGGACACAATAACGTATATCTTGTCGCTATCCATAATTTTGAGGAGAGCCAGCCGAGCCCAGGCTACACATACGAGAAAATGATGCTCCAGAACATTATCGGCGGCAGAAACCGTAACGAAGCCACAATAATGGAAGGACTCAAAGAAAAAGCTGACATTTTCGACAACAGATGCAGATTCTATCAAAAATAATATTTTCTCAAGCAACCAAATAAAGAAAAATAGTGTCATTAATATAAACTGATAAAAAAGTTTATGTTTTGTGTAACAAAAATGAAACAGAAACGTAAAACAAGACAAAAGTAGGTAACTTTTTAATGTATCAGCTTTAATTTAATGATTTGGTTTTAAGCAGCGGTTGTGAAACCGCTGCTTTTTTTCAAGGCAACGACAAAAAAATCCCCTATCACCTATGAAAAAGTTATATCTGATAATCTTAATTCTTTGCACATTCAGTCTGCAACCATTGTCAGCGCAACAACACAGCGACTTACGTCACGAAATAGGTGTATCAGCCGGACCAATCTCGCTTACCGGCTCGGTAATATACGGCTCCATCGGTTTTTGGAGCGCCCTTGGCGGCAGCATAAGCCATAAACCAATAGAGATGCAGCTTTACGGGGAATACGGGCTTCATTACTATTACCAAATAAAACCGTGGTGCCAGGTTGGGGTGAAGACTTTGGTGGAATGTGCCAAACTGACTCACTATTCCGACACACTGCGCACAACTATCACCGCCGTTGACCGCTACGCCCTCGCCTCTTTCATGCCAAGTGTGCGGTTCACCTACCTGAACCGACCATGGGTGCGCCTATATTCAGGTTTGGAATTGGGATTCGCCTATTTCTGGTCTGGTACAACATCATACGAAAGAGGAAAAGAAAATGCTGACAAGAACAACAATTTCCTTTTCGCTTTCAACGTAACCGCTTTCGGGGTCAATGTCGGGAAAAAATTCTTCGGCATGTTCGAGCTGAACGCCGGCTACGACTCTATGATAACCGTGGGTATCGGAGCAAGATTTTAAAGGATTATTTCTATTTTGCATTCGCCCGCATTCGGAACGGGCAGTTGAACCTATAATGAACAAAATTTTCAGTCTCAAAATTTGCGGTTACGAAAAATAATGTAACTTTGCAGTTTGGTAATGAAAAGTATAACAAACAAAAATTTTTAAAAATGAGAATAAAAGATTCAGAACTCCCGCTTCAGCCGTCTGGTGCTGTGTATCACCTCAACCTTTTTCCGGAAGAAATCGCCGATAACATCATTTTAGTCGGAGACCCCGGACGTGTGGCTGCCGTGTCAAAATATTTTGACACCATAGAGTGTAAAAAATCAAATCGTGAAATAAACACTCACACAGGAACTTACAAAGGCAAAAGAATATCTGTTCTTTCAACAGGTATGGGGACAGACAATATCGACATTGTTATGACAGAACTCGATGCCTTGGCAAACATTGACCTTAAAACACGCGAAATCAAGGAGACAGGCCGCAAATTCAACCTTGTGCGCATCGGCACTTGCGGAGCTTTGCAAGCTGATATTGCTGTTGACTCTTTCGTGGCTTCAGAAGCTGGCTTCGGCTTCGACGGGCTTCTGCATTTCTACGATTACGGCAACATCTCCAATGAAGCTCTCGTAGAGGCTTTTGTCAAGCACACCGGCTGGAACGAGCGTCTGCCCTACCCGTACTGTGTGGAAGGCAGCAAGGAGCTGATGGACAAAATAGGTTTTGACATGGTGCACGGCATCACTGCAAGCGCAGGCGGTTTTTATGGTCCACAGGGACGGCAAATCCGCGCAAAACTCAAATACCCCGACTTGAACTCAAAAATCGACACTTTTAACTACAACGGCCGCCGCATAACGAACCTTGAAATGGAGACTTCAGCGCTCTTCGGCCTGAGCAAAATGTTAGGGCACAACGCTCTCACGGTTTGTGTCGCCATCGCCAACCGCGTTACAAAAGAATTCTCAAAAGACTATCATCCGGCTGTTGACACTCTCATTAAAACCGTTCTTGAAAGAATTTAACGCATGAAAAAATTTCTGATTCCAATCATTGCACTCGCCATGTCTGCGGTTGCCGTATCATGCGGCAACCGCGACGAAGCGGCGCAGCCTGTGGTACGCTTCAATCCGGAAGACACCGCTTCCGTTGACGCACTCCTCTCCTTCTATATCAAAAACAACATCATTTTTGACGAAATGCTCCGTTGCGGCGGCACGCACACTGACGGGACCCCGCTGACATACGACTGCCTGAAAGACGGCTGCGAAATAGCCCACGATTATCTTCAGGATTCCCTTTCACCATATTTTTTCATGGAACTCAACTGTATGTCAGGCTCTTGTGGAAACAATATTTACATTTTGAAAAAGAGTGCCCCTGACTTTGAAATATTGTTTGACGAATGCGGCACCATTGACCAGGAACTTGGACCTGATACAATTGTCAATGGCTTCAAAGTCATATATTTTGAAAAGGAACTCAAAACTTACCGTATTATTTTTGACGGCAACGGGTTTGTTTCAGAAGAGTTGCCGTCACAGGAAATTGCAGACAACCTCTGATAGTCCATGAATAACAGCCGCCGTTTTCTGAAACTGATTACCCCTTACAAATGGCGGCTTCTTTCTGTTATTACTGCCAATACTTTTTCCATTCTTTTCTCTATCACAGTCATGATGCTGATAGAGCCTTTTGCAAAACTTATTTTCAAAGGCGAAACCACCCGTTTGTCGGTTACGGGCACATGGCTCTTGAACATTGCAAACTTCTTCATCGAATCGGACAACGGCACACGCTCACTTTTGGCAATAATCGTATTTGTAATCATTCTTTTCATATTAAAGAACGGTTTCTACTTTGCCGCCCAATGCATTATGGCACCTGTTCGCAGCGACCTCATACGCCAGTTGCGCAACAATTTGTACGACAAGGTTTTAATATTGCCATTATCTTTTTTTACAGAACAAAAAAAGGGGGATGTCATTTCGCGCGCTGTGAATGATGTGCAAGAAATTGAATTTACGGTGCTCAATGCGCTGAAGCAGCTTCTGACACAACCTATAACAGTCATTATCTATATAGTAGCTTTATTTATAATAAATTACCAGCTTACTATAATCGCCATAATGATACTGCCCGTCTCCATATTTTTCATCGGGAAGGTTACCCGCAGATTGAGGCGGCAGTCGTTCGAGGCAAAGACCATGCTCGGTGGAATATTCTCGCACGTGGAAGAAACCCTGCTCGGACTCCGTATAATCAAGGGGTTCAATGCACAGGCGCACGCAGAAGCCGTATTCGACAAACAGAATGAGGAATACTCCGACCTTATGACAAAAATAAACCGCCGCGCCGACCTCGCCTCCCCGTTGAGCGAATTTCTCGGTATCACGCTTGTAATGATAGTTTTGGTTATAGGCGGGCTCATGGTTCTTAATGACAACAGCACACTTTCTGCTGAACTTTTCATCACTTACATCGCTGTTTTCTCTCAAATAATAAATCCTACAAAAGAAATCGCTTCCGCAATGTCAAACTACAAACGCGGACTCTCAACTTTGGACAGAATATACGAAATACTTGATGCTGAAGAAGTTATAACACAAAAAAAGAACGCGATCCCCGTCAGCGAATTTAACTATTCCATCAACCTTGATGACGTTTCCTTCTCTTACACCGACAAACCAGTCCTGCAACACATCAGCGGTGAAATACGCAAAGGTGAAGTTGTCGCCTTGGTCGGGGCATCAGGCGCGGGCAAATCCACCCTCGCAGACCTGTTTCCGCGCTTTTACGATGTCAGCGGCGGACAGATACTGTTGGACGGACGTCCGCTGACCGACTATGTGATTGATGACCTGCGCTCTCTTTTCGCCATTGTTTCTCAGGACATTGTCCTTTTCAATGACACTATATTCAACAATATAGCATTCGGACTGAAAAATGTTTCACGCGAAAAAGTGGAAGAGGCAGCCAAAACTGCAAACGCATACGATTTCATAATGTCGCTGCCTGAGCAGTTCGACACAAACATTGGCGACCGCGGCCTTAACCTGTCGGGCGGGCAGCGGCAGCGTATCAGCATTGCACGTGCAGTGCTCCGCAACACCCCGATACTTATTCTCGATGAGGCGACATCAGCAATGGACACCGAATCGGAAAAAGCTGTTCAGGAGGCATTAGACAGAATAATGCGCGACCGCACCACCATAGTCATAGCCCACAGGCTCTCAACCATCAAAAACGCCGATTCAATATGGGTTATGGAAGACGGTGCCATAATAGAACGCGGCACCCACGAAGAGCTCGTACTGCAAAACGGGAAATACAGCCGTCTTTTGCAAACTAACAAATAAAGCTTTACCGCTTATTGTTTTTTGTTTTTGAATTTCTTTTCGTATTGTTTCAAAAACTCCTCAATATTACTCATCTCTATCCTGCGGTTGAGAATTATCTCTTTTGTCTCGTTGTCAAAAATTATCATTGACGGAGTACCGCTTTCATATATATTATAGGCGTGCATATAGTCAATATTAGCTTTCATTCCACCGACATTGATCCATTTCACCTGTTTTTCTTTCAAATATCTCTTCCAACGGGCAATATCCTCATCAGCAGAAACACCGTAAACATCGAAATTGCGGACACCGGCTGTCTCCAGAGAATCGTAAACCTGTTTCAGCTTGCTGGTCTCCTTGTTACAAGTCGGACAGTCGGGGTCATAGAACCAAAGTATCACATAAGGTTTTGTCATTCTGTAAGATGAATACCATCTGCGATAATCGTCAGTTTGGGTTGTGTCCGGCATTATTATTTCGGGGGCGATTTTCCCAATCAGCACCGGCTCAAGGTTTTTCACGCGCTTCTCATACTTCTTTATCATATCTTCATCAAGCCATGTAGCCTTGCCTTTCAACTGGTTTTCCTTGGCAATATGAACAAAAACTGCGTCATGGCCTATCACTTTGCTTGACTCAAAGCGATATGTAATCCATTCCAACATAAAACGGAAAAACACAGAGTCGGGGCGAGCCATATCAAGCGCCTTATCAACATATTTGCAAATTGTGTCTGACGGCTGATAATAGAGGGTTTTCGTGAAATATTCCTTCAGTTTCGGTTCAATAACAGGGGTATATAAAAGCCTGCTATCGGTCATGTCGATATTGTCAAAATAGTGGTTCAGGTAATAATTGAATTTGAAATTCGAGTCAATAGTTCCGTCTTGGCGCACCGGCGGCTCAGGTATTTCTATCTGCTGGTATGCCTTCTGCAATTTTGAAAAGAGATAATCAGGATTCCTTTCTATCAACTCCCAAATAAAAGCTGTCATCACAGAATCCAACGCCTTAATCTGCGCTTTGCATTCGTCAGCTTTCTTTTTGTTATTCTTTTTTTCATAATTGGCCTGCTGCTCTTTCAATTCGGTCATCAATTTGCGGCTTTCAGTCCCTTTCTGTTCAAAACGCAACATCTCATCATTTTCCGGCGAACCTTCAACTTTGATTTTCATCGGGTCATTTGCCGTATCACACTTCATTGTAAAATCCTGCTTTGCTGTCATGATAAAATTCAGATACGGCTTTTTATTCTGACTCACAATCATATACAGACCTTCCTGATAAGGGGTTTCACTTTTGAAGATGAACACACCGCTCTTAGTGGCGCGCGCCGAATCCTTAAGCATCAGCTTGTCCCTGAAATGAAAAACAAGGTATGTCATTGTATCCTGCGCCCCTGTAATTTCGAAGCGTAGATTTGCGCCCACAATGGTCTGTGTCTTTTTCCCTTTCTGCGCAAAAACCGATACTGAAACCAATGCTACAATAACAAATAGAACTAACTTTTTCATTTTATTGTAAATTTTAACTTTTATCTCATCAACTGCAATAATTTATCAATCGTGAACTGCTTGGCGACAATTCTGCGGTTCTCATCAAGGAGAATCACAAATGGGGTTGTCATAATATCAAAATAGTCCTGAAGGTCATAATTGGTGTCACCGCCCGCTAAACTTGCATTATGCCATGCGAGGTTGTTGGAATTTACAAAATTCTGCCACTGGTCAAAATCCTCAGTCAAAGCAACCGCAAAGACATCAAAGTCGTATGCTGCCGCATTTTCTTCATAAATCCTGTTAAGTTTAGGGGTAAGCTCCACACAATCATCGCAATCGGGGTCCCAGATCCACAAAAGCAGGTACTTTGATTTGATTTCATCAGTACTGATAGTCTTGCCGTCGGCTCCGTAGGCAACGACCGCAGGGACTTCAACGCCGGGCATTAGCTTCCGCGCCCTGCTCACCCTGTTCCCGATGATACGAAGCCGCGAGGCATCAAGAAAATCGCATTTCCCTCCTGCACAATATGTGTCATACAAATGAACAAGCACCACGTCATAATTTGGCACATATTCACTATAATGTTTAAAAAGCTGCGCCAAATAATGCTGTTTAACCTCTTTATTATCAATTCTTTGCAAAAACAAATCAGTATATTTAACCATTGAATCGGGGGAAAGCGGGATTATATCAAAATAATCCATGATTTTCTTAGGAACCATCGGCACACGAAGCAACCTTACATCATTAAGGTCAATCTGGTCGAAATAGTGGTTACAGAGGAAAAATGTATCCGAGCGTGCCGACTCCCCATACCTCGACATAGCCTTAAGAAAAACTGAGAGAAGCGATGTCGGCGACATATCGGCAAAACTGCGGTAAACGCTTTCGCGTGTGGTCGGCGACAGAACAGTCATCAACGTAGCCTTCTGAAACTCAAAAAAGGTGCTATTCTCCGATGAGTTCTTGATTTCACGCCTGCTGCGCAAATCCGCCATAGTAGTCGTTATTGAAAACCGTGAGCCTTTATCCACCACTATTTCCAAATACTCCCTGTCATCAGAGCCGACAATATGATAGAAACCTTTAGGAAGAGCTGACTTTGAACGGAAAACGAAAGAGCCGTTCTTGGCAACTGTAGCGCTGTCGGCAACCCAAGTCTCCGTTCCAAAATATCCCATGAGATACACTTTTTCAGCAGGAATATCTGAAACTGTTATTTTAATATTGTATCCGTTTTTCTGTGAGAATAGAATAAAATTCACACATAACAATATAACAGTCAATATAATACGTCTCATACTCATCTCTATTCTATCAAAATGCCAAAAGTAACATAAATTACAGTTTTTTGCAATTCCCCAAATCATAAAATTTTGAAATAACCTTAGTTGAAGAATAACCTTCAACAAAAGGGATAGTAAGCACGCTGCCGCCGTTTTTAACAACGACATCAGCACCTACAATATTATCAATGGTATAATCCCCACCTTTTACCAGCACATCAGGCATAACAGCTTTAATAAGTTCAAGTGGAGTATCCTCCTCAAAGACAATATCATAGTCAACCGCTTCCAACGAAGCCAAGAGCAAAGCCCTATCGTTTTCGCAGTTAATCGGGCGGGAATCGCCTTTCAGCCTTTTCACAGAACTGTCGGAATTAAGTCCCACCACAAGGCAGTCACCGAGTTCGCGCGCCTGTGCAAGATAACAGGCATGTCCGCGATGCAAGACATCGAAGCAGCCGTTAGTGAAGACAACCT
>JAGCRI010000011.1 GCA_017964755.1 Bacteroidales bacterium
GGAGCTCCTATTGTGGAATACACAAAGCGTGTCGTGTATTTGGAAGATGAAGAGGTGGCTGTCATTAACCTCAACAAGAAGTTGGAAATTAAGAACATAACCCGTGAAGCAAGAACGCGCGCCTCCGTCCAGACTTTGGAACTAAACCTTGAACAGCTGGAAAAAGGCGGTTTCGAGCACTATATGCTGAAAGAGATTTTCGAGCAGCCCAAAGCTATAAGCGACAGCATGCGAGGCCGCGTTAACACAAAAAAAGACGTTGTCTCTCTTGGCGGCATAATCGAATATGAGGAAAAAATGCTCAACGCCAAACGCTTCATCATAGCGGCTTGCGGCACTTCTTGGCACGCAGGACTTTGCGGTGAATATCTGTTTGAAAATCTCGTGCGTGTCCCCGTGGAAGTGGAGTACGCATCCGAATTCAGATATAGGAACCCGATTATCAACGAAGATGACGTGCTGATAGCAATATCCCAGTCAGGCGAGACTGCCGACACAAACGCGGCTGTTGAACTCGCAAAATCAAAAGGAGCCACAGTGATAGGCATTTGCAATGTAGTCGGGTCAACACTTTCGCGACTCACTCATGCAGGGTCGTACACCCACGCCGGCCCTGAAATCGGCGTAGCCTCAACCAAAGCTTTCACAGCACAAGTTACCGTACTGACACTCATGGCATTATGCCTTGCAAGAAAGAAAGGAAAAATTTCCCTTTCCAAATATCATCAGATTATCAACGATCTTGAAAATATTCCAAATAAAATCACTGAAATTCTTAAATTAAACGACAACATAAAGGAGATTGCAAAATATTTCGCAGACAAGCGCAACGCTATCTATCTCGGACGTGGGATCAACTACCCAATTGCCTTGGAAGGCGCTTTAAAGCTGAAGGAGATTTCATACATTCACGCTGAAGGCTATCCCGCAGCTGAGATGAAACACGGACCTATCGCACTCGTTGATGAGGAGATGCCCGTAATCGTAATAGCCACAGAACAAGAGACTTACGAAAAAGTGGTCAGCAACATACAGGAGGTTATCGCCCGCAAAGGGAAGATCATCTCAATAGTCAGCGAAGGCGACACCCAAGTGAAAAAGATGTCCGACTATTGTATTGAGATACCGCGCACCGAAGAGCTTCTCACGCCATTGGTGGCAAGTGTGCCTCTTCAATTATTGGCATACCATGTGGCACTGCTCCGCGGCTGCGATGTTGACAAACCACGCAATCTCGCAAAATCAGTCTCTGTTGAATAACTTTCTAACGGCTACAACCATGCCAACATACATACTTGGAATCGAATCCTCGTGCGATGACACTTCGGCAGCGGTATTGAGAGAGACCACGCTGCTTTCAAACGTAATAGCTTCGCAGAAAGTGCATGCCGAATATGGCGGCGTCGTTCCTGAACTGGCATCACGCGCACACCAGCAGAATATCATCCCGGTCATCGACACCGCACTGAAACGCGCCGGGATAACGCTTTCGCAACTTTCGGCCATTGCCTATACCAACGGACCCGGACTTTTGGGCTCGCTCCTTGTCGGCAGCTCTTTTGCCAAGGCAATGGCCTATAGTTTGGATATTCCGCTTATTGAGGTCAACCACCTGCAAGGACATGTTTTGGCTATTTTTCTCGACAAGTCGGACAAGCCGAAAACCAAGCCGCAGTTTCCCTTCCTATGTCTCACAGTTTCGGGCGGGCACACACAGATACTGAAAGTGCACGACTACTTTGATATGGAGATTATAGGCACAACCATTGACGACGCGGCCGGCGAAGCCTTCGACAAGGCGGCAAAAATATTGGGCCTGCCCTACCCTGGCGGCCCGTACATTGACAAACTTGCCCAGCAGGGGAATCCCGAAAAATACAAGTTCGCGACAGCGCACCTGCCCGGCTTCGACTTCAGCTTCAGCGGCCTGAAAACATCTTTCCTTTACTTCATAAGAGACAATCTCAAAGACAATCCGAACTTTATTGAAGAGAATAAGGCTGATTTGGCTGCTTCAATGCAGCATTGCATCATAAAATCGCTGACTTCAAAACTCGATAAGGCGATAAACGCACACAGATGCAAGGATTTGGTACTTGCTGGCGGGGTGTCGGCAAATTCAGGGCTCAGGAGTGCCATGACTGAGCTTGCCACAAAAAAAAGGCTTAACCTCTTCCTGCCGGATTTCGACCTCACCACCGACAACGCCGCCATGATAGCCTTATGCGGATACCAGAAATATTTACGGAATGAGTTCTCCTCTCTGAACTCTATCCCATACTCAAACGTAAAATTGTCAAACAATTAAAAATCCCAAATATGAAATATGCACTTGTAACTGGAGGCTCGCGCGGAATCGGCCGCGAAATATGCCTTAAATTGTCAGAACTTGGCTATGCTATAATTGTCAATTACCTTTCCAACGAAAGCAAAGCGTTAGAAGTCAAGCAGCTGATAGAAGAAAAAGAAGGGGCTGCAGAACTTCTGCCATTTGACGTTGCAGACGAAGCTGCTGTTGACAAAGCCATTTCGCAATGGGAACAGGCGCACCCCGAAGACACTATCGAGGTGCTTGTCAACAACGCAGGAATACGGAGCGACAACCTGATGGTCTTTATGGAACCCGCCGACTGGCACAAAATCATAAACATACATCTCAACGGGTTCTTCAATGTTACCCACCGCCTTTTAAAAAAGATGCTGACAAACAAGTATGGGCGCATAGTTAACGTTGTATCACTTTCAGGATTAAAAGGATTGCCGGGGCAGACCAACTACTCGGCGGCAAAGGCAGGGATTATAGGTGCTTCCAAAGCGTTGGCGCAGGAAATCGCAAGGAAGAACGTTACTGTGAACTGTGTAGCCCCCGGCTTCATCGCAACAGATATGACAGCAGACCTTGACGAGAAGACGCTGAAAGCCTCAATCCCGATGAACAGGTTCGGCACCGCTGAAGAAGTTGCTGACACGGTCGCGTTCCTCGCCTCTCGCAAAGCAAGCTACATCACTGGCGAAGTCATTTCAATCAACGGCGGACTTTATACATAACAGAGGATTGAATCCATAATTTCCATAATAAAAAAACGGAGGGGAAATCCTCCGTTTTTTTTGTGCCCGGAACAGGACTTGAACCTGCACTCCTTGCGAAATACGCACCTGAAACGTACGCGTCTACCAATTCCGCCATCCGGGCTAAAATTGATTTGCAAAAATACATTATTTTTCGTTACAAACAACACTTTTGCAACAAAAAAACAAAATTTATTCAGAACCCCAAGATGCAACTATTACAACCTTGCAAGCTGTTCTTTCAAAATCCTGATTTTCTCCTCTGCGTCAGACTGTTTTTTGCGCTCTAAAGCCACAATGTTTTCCGGCGCACCATTTACAAATTTCTCGTTAGAGAGCTTTTTCATAACAGACTGCAGGAATTTTTCAGCGTACTCCAATTCCTTTTTCAGCTTGTCGGCTTCTTCCTCTGTATTCACATTCTGACCGAACGGAATAAAATATTCGATATTCTGCTCAATGAATGTGAATGCCTGCGGTTGTTTCTCGCTAACATATTTTATTTCAGACACATTGCACAATTTATAGATTATAGAATCCATTTTTGAATCACCTTGCGGCTTAAGCACACAAAGCTCCACCGGATTTTTTTGCGCAATATTCTTTTCAGAACGCACACGGCGGATACTCTCCACCACACGCTGCATCTCGCCGAACCGGCTGAGGAAATCCTCATCAGAAAGCGCAGGATCGTATTTCGGCATCGTTTGCAGCATAATTGATTCATTTTCACCGCGGTCACGCAATCCATGCCATAATTCTTCAGTGATAAACGGCATGAAAGGATGCAGCAGCTTCATCAGGTTATCAAAAATATCGATGATGTCGTTGTAAGTCTTTGCGTCAATAGGATGCTGGTACGCTGGTTTCACCATTTCGAGGAACCATGAGCAGAAGTCGTCCCACATAAGTTTGTAAACCGTCATCAGGGCATCAGAGAGACGATATTTCAGGAAATGGTCTTCTATCTCTTTCAACGCCTCATTGAACTTCATTTTGAACCACTTTACTGCGAGCGCGCAATGTTCGGGCTGCTCAAGCGAACCATCAACCGCCCAGCCTTTCACAAGTCTGAAAGCATTCCATATCTTGTTACTGAAATTTCTGCCCTGTTCGCACAAAGCCTCGTCAAAGAGGAGGTCGTTGCCCGCGGGGGAACTGAGCAGCATGCCGAGCCGCACCCCGTCCGCGCCAAATTTATCAATAAGCATCAGCGGATCAGGTGAATTGCCGAGCTGCTTCGACATCTTGCGGTGCAGTTTGTCGCGCACCGTTCCCTTGAAATAGACGTGGCGGAACGGAACTTCTCCGCGATACTCCAACCCTGCCATAATCATACGTGCAACCCAGAAGAAGATAATATCAGGTGCCGTAATCAGTGTCGCAGTAGGATAATAATACTTAATCTCCTCATTATCAGGATTTCTCACCCCATCAAAAACAGACATCGGCCAAAGCCATGACGAGAACCAAGTATCCAAAACATCTTCATCTTGCTTCAAGTCTGATATTTGAAGATTCAGTTCGGGATATTTTTCTTTTGCAATAGCAAATGCCTCTTCAATATTTTTAGCCACAACAAACTCATTATTAGGAAGATAATAAGCAGGAATCCTATGTCCCCACCACAACTGGCGGCTTATGCACCAGTCTTTCACATTCTCCATCCAATGGGCGTAAGTGTTCTTGAACTTGTCGGGATAAAACTTGATTGTATCGTTCATAACGACTTCAAGTGCCGGTTTAGCTAACGCTTCCATGTTGCAGAACCACTGCATGGAAAGTTTAGGTTCAATAACCTCGTGCGTTCTCTCAGAATAACCGACCTTATTGACATAATCCTCGATTTTGACAAGTGCGCCGGCCTCTTCCAGCAATGGGATAATCGCCTTACGCGCCTCAAACCTATCCATCCCCACAAGGAACTGCGCCGCCTCATTCAGCGTACCATTGTCATTGAAAATGTTGATTGTCTGCAACTTATATTTCTGACCGAGATTATAGTCGTTGATATCATGCGCGGGAGTAACTTTCAGCGCGCCCGTACCAAATTCGCGTTCAACATATTCGTCGAAAATAAGCGGAACTGAGCGGTTCACGATAGGGACAATAGCACGTTTTCCTTTCAAGTGCATGTAACGCTCATCTTCGGGATGCATACAGATAGCAGTATCGCCAAGAATAGTTTCAGGACGCGTTGTCGCTATCGTAATATACTCATTATCAGAATCTTCAATTTTATATCTGACATAATACAACTTAGATTGCACCTCCTGATAGACGACCTCTTCATCAGAGACGGCAGTCAGTGCTTTCGGGTCCCAGTTGACCATGCGCACGCCGCGGTAAATCTTACCTTTATTGTATAAATCCACAAAAACATCAATAACGCCTTCCGAAAGTTCGGGATCCATAGTGAACTTTGTGCGGTTCCAGTCGCATGACGCTCCAAGTTTCCTGAGCTGTTTCAGTATTATTCCGCCGTATTTCTCTTTCCATTCCCAAGCATATTTAAGAAATTCCTCGCGAGTAAGATCGCGCTTGTCAATTCCCTGTTCTTTGAGGAAATTCACGACCTTGGCCTCGGTTGCGATAGAGGCGTGGTCGGTACCGGGAACCCACACAGCGTTGAAGCCCAACATTCGGGCGCGGCGCACCAAAATATCCTGAATTGTGTTATTGAGCATGTGCCCCATGTGAAGCACACCCGTAACATTTGGCGGAGGGATAACTATGCTGAAAGGTTTTCTTCCATCTGGTTTTGAAGCGAAAAGATTGTGTTCGAGCCAAAACGCATACCATTTATTTTCAACGTCTTGCGGCTGGTACTGAGTAGCAATTTCCATAATTTGATTCATTTTTATTACAAAGTGCAAATATACATCAAAAAAATCAAAGCTGAACGCAGTTCATCCTTTATAGATTCAAGTGGCAAAGTTATAAAAAATATTGGCGGGATAATCGAAAAAAAGTACCTTGCGCGGTCTGTAGTTTAACATATTTTGAATAACCAGCAGTTTGTTGTATGATAGTTGTTTGATATTCATTGATTTAGGTA
>JAGCRI010000105.1 GCA_017964755.1 Bacteroidales bacterium
ATATTTTTGGGGTCGGTAAAGTTTTGGAATAGATATATTATCTTTCTGTGTTTGAGTATTTTATGTACGAATATCTATTCACAGTCAGATAACTCTGAAGCGAAAGATTCGGTCGTTGTATTCTCACTTGACTCTGCAGGAGGGATAAATTTTGCCGCTGCTGCTGACACTTTGCAGGGCGATACGCTTCAAAATGATTCAATTTCCCCTAAAAGGATGTCGCCCAATGCGATAAAGGAAAAAGTGAAATATGATGCCGAAGATTCTATCCGTTTTGACTTGAAAAGACGAAAGGCATACCTGTTCAACAAGGCGGTGGTGGAGTATGAGGATATGGTTCTTGAGGCCGACTACATTGAAATAGATTTCAAGAAAAATGAGCTTTATGCGAGTGGAGTCGCCGATGAACAAGGTAATGTGCATGGTGCACCGGTTTTCACGCAAGGCGAATATACCTTTAGGACACAGGAGATTAACTATAATTTCGCCACAAAAAAAGGAAAAATATGGAATGTTATCACGAGTGAGGGTGAAGGTTATATACATGGAGAGCAGGTTAAAAAATTGGATGATAACACATCGTTCATAAAAAAAGGAAAATACACTACCTGCGAACTTGATGATCCTCATTTTGAAATCTCGTTCACAAAGGCGAAAGTGGTGCCTAACGAAAAGATTATCACGGGCCCTGCATATCTGAGCTTTGTAGGCATTCCGACATTTTTGGCAATTCCCTTCGGTTATTTCCCAATACATAAAGAGCGTAAATCGGGAATCATAATGCCAACTTTCGGTGAATCTACAAACCGCGGTTTCTATTTTGAGAACTTCGGATTTTACTGGGGAATAAACAATAACATTGACTTGCTGATAGCGGGCGACATCTATACTCGCGGCAGCTGGGCGGCGAAACTCCGCTCCAACTATGTTTTCCGGTACAAATGCAAAGGTAATTTCAATGTGAGTTTTGCGCAGAACTATTTTGGTGAAAGAGGCACCCCGTCGCACTATCACACCAATGACTTCAAAATTTACTGGGACCACCAGCAGGATGCGAAATCTCACCCCACAACACGCTTTTCAGCGCATATTGATGTAGTGAGCAGAAGTTATAACACCTATAACCCTTCAAGTGTAAACGATTATCTGTCAAATCAATACACATCAAAACTTAATTTTTCGACAAGTGCTAACGGAGTCTTCTATTTTGATGCCACCGCCTCATATTCGCAAAGCACACTCACAGGTGTCGTGGATTTTGCCCTGCCTGACATAAGCATGTCTGTCAACCAGTTTTATCCTTTCAGGAAGAAAAACAAGACCGGAAACATGAAATGGTACGACAATATTGCACTTAAGTGGAGTTCGCAGCTGACGAACAAATTGCAGACATACGATTCGCTGGTAATGAAACCTGAAACGTGGGAGGAGTGCCAACTTGGAATGCGGCATGTGATACCGTTCACAATCCCAATAAAACTTGGGAAGGCAATAAATTGGAACACAACTGTCAATTTTACGGAAAAATGGTACCTACAGCGCACAGAGAAGCTTTTCAGCACCTACACCGACACCTCGACAAACCAGCCTGCGGGGCGTGTTACAGATGTCTTCAAACGTAATTTCTATGCTCTTCACGACATTGACATCTCCACTGCGCTCACCACAAAAATTTATGTGATGTACCAGTTCAAGAAGGGCGGGTTGAAAGCAATAAGGCATGTCATCACGCCGAATTTGAGTTTTTCGTATAATCCGAATCTCAACGGAAAGTCTTTTGGAACGTACTATAATACGATAACAGGCGAGGAGGTACGCTACTCATATTTCGCAAATTCAATATATGGTGGTGCGACTGGCAAATCATCTGCCATTGCAAGATTGAGTTTTGGAAATAATCTGGAGATTAAAGTACGCTCGAAAAAAGACTCTATCACGGGCATGAAAAAAGTTGTGATTTTTGAGAATATCAGTATATCAACGTATTATGATTTTTTGGCAGACTCGTTGAAATGGGCGCCGCTCACAATATCGGGGCGAACAACCCTGTTCAAGCAGCTCTATGTAACATTCAGTCTCTCCTTCGATCCGTATTGCTACGGAGAAAACGGCAAGCGCATAAACGTCACGGAGCTGAAACGCAACAAACGGCTATACCGTTTCGCCTCGTCTGATGTCAGTGTCGGTTTGAATCTTACCATTAACCGCGAACTTTTCAAAGGGAAGACAAAAGACAAGCCCGCTGCAGAGGTGCCGGACGCAAACAATGAGCTTTTCACTGAAAACTCACTCGGTATGCCGACAAGACGGCCTGACTTTTCAAATCCTTGGTCCATTACAATCAATTACACTTTCGCCTATTCCACGCGCGACAATCCATATTACTATGTGAATCCCATTTATTACACAGTTCTGCCCGACAATGCAGATAAAAAATTCACGCATAGCATAATTCAGACCTTAAATGTCAGCGGGGATGTCAATATCACAAAAAAATGGAAGATAGGCTTCACGACAGGTTATGACTTCACTCAGAAAGATTTGTCGTACACGTCATTAGATATTTATAGGGATTTGCACTGCTGGGAGATGCGCTTCAACTGGATCCCGTTCGGCACGCGTAAAGGCTGGAGTTTTACAATCAATGTAAAGGCTTCTGTGCTGCAGGATCTGAAGTATAACATGAAGCGCGACTTCCGCGACAATTTCTGATAAAAAAAGACAACCGGAAAACCAGTTGTCTTTTTTTGAGGTCTCTTCCGGATTCGAACCGGAGTAAGCGGTTTTGCAGACCGGTGACTAAGCCACTCATCCAAGAGACCTTTTCTGGCTGCAAAAATACAAAAAAATCTTATATCAGCAAATTATCTGACATTTTTTTCAAGAATTGTTCTTTATCAGTCTTTCAAACATCTGATGGATTGCCCATAATGTTTTGAATTGCTACTATACGATACCTCTTCATTATTATACTTCATTGCCCTATACATAGCACTATTGCCGCTTTCGGTTGCTGACCAGAAGTAGGTATTACTACCGAACCCTAAAGCGGAAGAAGACCTATAACCAGCCGGTAATGCTGAAAATCCGGTTGCATTATTGGGATAAGTTGTATTCCCAACCACATAAATTTTATTAGCAGAAGCACTTGTCCAATTTGTATTTGAAGCAAGCGATTTCGCAATATATGTA
>JAGCRI010000106.1 GCA_017964755.1 Bacteroidales bacterium
CTGCTCCAATTCCTGCTGCGTGGCGCCCTCCGCGGCTGCATTAACCATACATAGCACGAATGTGATACCCATCGGCGAATAGATAAAACTCTCACCGCTTTCGTCCTCATCATTCACTGTCTTGAAAAACTTCAAAGCGAAATCATTATTGCCGGAGACAAAAGCGGCCTCCTGCCCTGTGAAACGTATTGGCTGTGGCTTTTCACCCTGAGTAACCACTATTTCTTCCTGACCTGATAACGACATCATCATACAAAAACAAAATGCTAATAAATAAAAATATCTTTTCATGAACAAAATTTTTTAAATGATATAAGGCAAAAACAGCAATCCCAAAGATAAATCTTGAATAACAATCCCCTCTCCTACTCATATCTTACAGCACGTACCGGTGTAACCTTGCGTGCAACGAAGTATGCAGGAACAAGCACCGCTAAAAGACACAACGCAACAACAGCAAGATTTATTCCTATAATATCACCCCATTGTACCATAACAGGCACAGAGTCAACATAATAAGCTTCTTCTGACAACTTAACGATATGAAAATGCTTTTGAATCAGACAGGCGGACAGAGCGATTATGTTACCTATAACAAGCCCTTTCACAACGACTTTTGTAGCCACAAGAAGAAAAATTGAAATAATACGCTTGTTTTTCATTCCCATAGTTTTTAAAATACCTATTGTTGGAATCTGTTCCAAAATAATTATGAAAAAAGTTGAAATGACAGTAACAAGACATACTATAAAAGTGATTGTAAGCAGCACCCACACATTGGCAGAGAACATATCCATCCACTCGAAAATCTGCGGGTAAATCTGCTGTATAGGCTCGGCCTTCATATCAGCCCCCACCACAGCATTTGCGAATTTGGCAAACTGTGGTGTCTTATCGAAATCGTGGAGCATAACCTCAATTCCCCCGACTTTGCCTTCGCCGTTTTCATAAAGTTTCTGCACCTGCCTCAAATCGACAATGGCGAACGCCTCATCATATTCGGGGAGCCCAGTCGCGTAGATTCCGCAAATTGTAAAGCTGCGGTACTTCGGCGGGTTCTGGACAAAATAAAGGCGCACCTTGTCACCTATCTTCAAATTCAGTTTGTCGGCATGATACGATGAAACGACAATCTGGCTATTCTGCTTTGACGTATCTTGGGTCGGGGCAGAGCCTTCTATAATATTTGTCTCAAAACCGTCAGAATAAAAATTTGGCTCAACACCTTTCAGCACAACCCCTTCCACTTGGTCGTCAGTCTTAATTATCCCCACTTTTGTAAAATAAAAATGAAGACTTTTCACATCCTTGTGTTTCAACAGCGTATCAACAAAAGGCAGGTCGCGGTCGAAAGGCACCGGCTCGTATGAATAATTGATGGCGAGATTTGAGATGCGGACGTGCGCCCCCATGTCAACAATCTTCTTTGAGAGAATTGCTCTGTAACCTTCAGTTACGGTAAGCGAAAGTATCATTATCACTATTGCGAGCGCAATACCGGTCACCGAAAGTCTGACGATAGGACGTGCATAACTCCCACCCTTGTTGGAAAGCAGCTGTTTTGAAATGCGGTAGTCGATCGGCAGGTGCCCCATAATGGAAAAATTAGTTCCTTTTTGACTTGTGTTCAAGCATTGGCACAAAAACGAAATCGCCGTATGACTCTTCTGTCACTTCACCGTTTGAGTCCTTTATGATTCGCTTCATCACCTGCTTGCCCTGCCCAACCGGGATGACCATAATGCCATCGGGGGCGAGCTGGCTAAGCAATGCGGGCGGGACATTCGGAGCGCCACAGGTTACAATAATCCTGTTGAACGGTGCAAATGCCAGCAGTCCGGCAAATCCATCGCCGCATCTGAGAATTATTTTCGGGTCAATCTTGCTAATGATCTCCTTGGTCTTCACAAAAAGGTCAACGTGCCGTTCCACAGAGAAGACCTTTGCGCCCATTGCGCCGAGCACCGCCGCCTGATAGCCGGAGCCGGTGCCTATCTCCAATATTTTGTCATTTTTGCCAACGCTAAGGAGCTGTGTCTGGAACGCCACTGTTGACGGCTGCGAAATTGTCTGGCCGCAATGAATCGGCAGCGGGGTGTCATTATAAGCCCTGCTCCACAAATATGACTCCACAAAAAGATGCCTGTCCACCTTCTCCATGGCGGACAGGACATTTTCATCTGTAATTCCCTTATTCCTAAGGGTTTCAATCATATTTCTCTTTGCTCCCTGCAGCAAAAACGAATCCATAGACCGTAATTTGGGAGATTAGAAACTATATCCTATACCAAGTCCGAGCACTTCCTTAAATTGGACGCGGGGTCCGGTGTTGCCGTGGCGGTCGGTGATTTTAACCTCATCGTAATATTTCAACGATGTCATCAAAGAAACATTCAAGACCTTGAGGAATTGGTATGAAATCATGAAATCCCAGTCAACGTTGAAATTCCCGAATTTTTTGGTGTAAGGGGTGAACAATGTCAATGATGAGAGAATCTTCAAATTCTTGATTCGCGTGTAAGTGATGGCGGCCTTGAAGGTGAGACCGACTTCAATTTTGTAAGTCTTGTCAAGCGGCACACCATACTTTTCACGAAGAAGGCTGTCGGTGGCGGTGGTTACACGTCCGGCCACAGGAGAAAGATAGAGGGAGAAAATGTCGTTTGGTTTCCAGTCGATACCGAGTGAAACATCTGTGTATGAAGGGTTAAGGAACTTTGAAGTGAGTGTAGGTTTCACCGTATCAGTAAGTTCCGCCACAGAGTAGTCGTAATCATACATATATTGTGTTCTGAAACTACCCAAAACCGTAAGGAACCATGTCTTATGGAATTCCCAGCCGAATTTTGTGAAGAAATTGAGTTTGTCGTTAGATTTCTTCCAAGGGTAACGGCTTGATGACACGTAAGTTGTTCCGAGTTCGGTGTCAAGGTTAGAATCCCAAGCGATATTTCCTTTTTTATAGTTCAGAAAGAGATTTGCGAAGACCACACCGGTAAGGTTGCTGTTTCCGCCGGCCGCCCAGTTGATGAGCTGTGTCTGCGTAAGGTTAAGGCCTGTGATACCCGAGAACTTCCAATTCACCGAGTCAGGCACTTCTCCGTTCTGCTTAACCTCGACCGATGAAGCTGCGGTAGCCGCTTTTGCCACATCCTCTGTCTTAGGCTCATCTTGAGCAAACAACGGGAATGAAATCAGTGCCACAATGGCAAAAAATAATATTTTTTTCATAGCCTTAAAATTTATAAAAAAGTACTATTCAATTATTTAGCCTGATTTTTCAACAAATCTCTAAGTTCAGTAAGAAGAATTGTATCCTGAGATGGTTTCGGTTCCGGTGCCGGTTCTTCAGCTGGAGCAGCCGGTGCTTCCTTCTCCTGTTTCTTCACCATATTTGTAGCCTTATTTATCAGCTTAATCACCATGAAGATACAGAATGCAACTATGAGGAAGTCAACCGTTGTCTGGATAAAGTTGCCATAACGCAAGGTTACCGCCTCTTTCACCACTTCATCGCCATTCATCACCGCCTCGCGCAGTGTAACTGACAACGTAGTGAAGTCAACATTACCTATTAAAGCGCCAATCAACGGCATCAAGAGGTCATTGACCAAGGAGGTTACAATTTTGCCGAATGCGCCACCAATGATAACACCAATTGCCATGTCAACAACATTGCCTTTCATGGCAAACTCTTTAAATTCCTGTAACAGTTTCATATTCAAAAAAATTTAAAAGTTAATAATATTTATTTTATTGATTTTCAAAAGATTTCACTTATTCAACTTATTATAAGTCCTCCACCACCTCTCAGGGATTTTGTCTTTGCAAGCCGCCTGATAATCCTTTTCCGAACAGGGCAGATAATACTTCTGTTTCATGTCGCTGTTTGTGCTTAGAATAGGCACGAGCATCCACCAACGGCGGGTTTTCTTGCTGCAGAAGAAGACTAATTCATCAACGGCCTGCGACACGGGAACGGAGTAGCGCACATAATCGTTCTTGTTCTTGAAAAGCGTGTCGCCCACCCTGTTTGTCCAGCCTTCAACCAAATACCAGAGTATGTGTGCTATAAGCTGCGAAGTCTGGTTGTTATAGTCAAGCAGAGGGTCATACTCGTAAATGCCGAATGACGTCAGCTTGTCGTTAAGTCCGGCAAAGCGTGCCACCTGACAAATTTCCTCACCATAAAAGCCGTTGGATGAAGCATTTGGATTGCCTGGAGCATCGGGGCGGCGTACGGCAGAAATATCAAGCGAAACCATTTCGGCATTACGCATTATAGGCTCCACATCGTTCAAGTCGTAGCGCATCATGCCTACGCGGTACGTATCGAGGAAAAGCTCCTCCATCAAAGCCCGCTCCTCAGGACTATTCAAATAGGTTTGATAACCGACGTTTGAATAATTCAACAGAAAATTGGGCTTGTCCAATATTATCTTGTTAAGATAGGCATTTGAAGCGATAGGGCTTTGTTCATTTCCAATATCAAAACGTGAATCGACAGCCACTATATTGACGACCTGTTCCAATTTACTGTATGCCAAATAGTTGGCGTATGCCAAATCGTTGCTTCCACCCAGAATCAGCGGCATGACGCCGGCTTCTATCAGCACAAGCAGAATTTCTGACAATATCCCGTATGTGTCATCAGGTGTATCACCTATTTTAAGATTCCCCAAATCCAAAATCCTCACCTCCTTGTCCCACCAGTAAAGCTGGTAGAACTGCCGCCGGATTTCATCGGGAGCCAGATTTGCCGACCTGTTATTGAAAGCATTTCTCGATTCGGGCACACCAATGACCGCAAAATCGAACTCCGACAGGACCGGCTCGGACGAAGAGTCTTCAAAAAAAGTTACAGCATTATATATCAACGATTTTCCCGCCGCATCCGTAAATGCCGCAACATCGCCTAACTGCGCCGCATCAAAAAAAGAGGAGAATTTCATATTTAATGTTTTCCTGTCAAATTTGAATTGCAAAGATACATTTTTTAGTGTTAATTTTTGATTGCATATTCATATTTATTTTAAAATGATTACCTTTGCGGTTCAAAAAACAAAAAAAGCAATAATATGAGACGCACACTGCTGACGATAGCAATCATCATGATTTGCATTGCAATAAAAGGACAAAATACCACAACCATAATTTTCACAGGGGAAGACCAACATGGGCAATGGGTTCAGCTTCACAATGTCGTTGTAGAAAACATAACAAAGCAATGGCAGATTCCTCTATATTACCCTGACACTATCCTGATTTTGAAAAACCAAGTCGGGATAAATGATGAAGAGGCCAACGTATCGCAAAACGGCGCACTTGCCGTGAGTGTGAGCCCGAACCCGTTCAACGGCAGCACCGAAGCAGAACTTACAGTCATTGAAGAGGGGACTGCCCAGATGAAGATCAATGACATTAACGGCCGCAACGTTGCCTCACTGGCAACGCCACACCTTGTCCGTGGAAAACACTTTTTCAAGATAACACTCGCCACACCCCAGACGTACATTCTCAACATTTCAATCAACGGAAATTCTGTGAGCACAAAACTCATAAATGCATATTCAGGCGGCACAAACAGAATAGAAATGACCGGCTCCGCCGAAGCAATCGGGCAAAAAAAGCCTTTCCTCTTCGCTTCAAATCCGTTTTCGCAAGGCGACCTTATGAAATACTTCGGATACGTCATCCGCAACGGGAGCACTTTCACCGATATAATTTCACAAAACCAAAACGGCAATGGAACCATCACCTTCCATTTCATTCTTCCCGATTCCATAATACCCCCCAGCACTCTATGCAACGACACAATCATCACACAGTCAGCGACATTTTGCTCCGGAACAAGTTACATTTGGCGCGGGAAGACGCTCACCGCCGCAGGAGCATATTTCGATTCCCTGAAGACTTCAGCAGGCGGCTGCGACAGCATTTATTTCCTGTCACTTTCTTCACTCCCGACCACATTCTCAACACAATCTGCTTCTATATGCCAAGGTGCCACATATCCGTGGCACGGAAAGAGCTTATCGGCGGCAGGATTATATTCCGACACAATCACCGGGGCAAACGGCTGTGACAGTATCTGTTATCTGACTCTTTCCATTCTCCCGAACTCCTTGTCTTCACAATCTGTTACAATTTGTCCGAACTCGACATACTATTGGCATGGCAAAACGATATCAGCTGCCGGAGTCTATTCCGACACAATCCAATCTTCAAACGGCTGCGACAGCATCTGCCAACTGCTCGTAAGTATCGGAACCACATACTTTTTCCAGCTGAAAGACTCTATACCTGCAGGGAGCACGCTTGTGTGGCACGGACAAACCCTCAACGCCGCAGGCATATACCACGACTATCTGAAAACCGCTGACGGCTGCGACAGCATTTACCAGCTTGACCTCTCAATAATACAACCTGCACCAGTACCTTTCACCTGCGGAGTGTCGCTTGCCACCGACATTGACGGAAACACATACCATACCTTGCAGATAGGGACACAATGCTGGATGAAGGAGAACCTCAAAACCACCAGATTCCCCAACGGCAACACAATTCCGACCTCTTCCTCTTCAAGCACAGTGCTGCCATACCTCTATTATCCGAACAACGACATCCAAAACGTTGCCGCATACGGATACCTATACAACTGGACAGCGGCGGTGAACTCCTCATCAGCGGGCGACTATCCGGTGCAAGGCGCCTGCCCTGACGGCTGGCACATCCCTAACATCAACGAATGGAAAACGCTTATCAACACTATAAAAGCCAACGGCTCATGGCTCTGCAACAGCAACTCAAGCTACATAGCAAAAGCAGCGGCAAGCCAAGTCGGCTGGGCAACAGCGACTCAGACCTGCGCCGTAGGCAACGGCTTGAGCCAGAACAACGCAAGCGGATTCACAGCAATGCCTGCCGGAATTACAAGCGGACAATACACATACTATTTCGGCACAGATTGCAAAATATGGAGTAGTGAAGAGGGAACAAGCGACAATTCAGAGGGCTCATCCTTCTACCTGCAAAACACAAGCACCAATTTATATACCACTAATGGCATTTGGAGCAAGGGCTATTCATTTTCCGTACGCTGTCTGTACGGGGCTGGCGGCCAAATCAAAGTAACCACTTCTCAGATTTCAAGTGTCGGCTCAACAACGGCTGTCTGCGGAGGCGCAGTCAACATTGACGGCAACACACCAATCACAGCACGCGGCGTATGCTGGAGCACCTCGCCGAACCCGACAATTTCAAATCCGCACACCACTGACGGTAGCGGGCTCGGCTCATTCACCAGCACTATCACCGGGCTCACACCGCTCATACCATACTATGTCAGAGCATACGCCACCAACAGTTTCGGTACAGCATACGGCGAAGAGGTCGCAGTCGTCATACCAAATGCCAACGACGGCGCAACCTGCACCGGCACGCCCACTGTTACCGATAAAGACGGGAACACATACAACACCGTGCAAATTGGAAAACAATGCTGGATGAAAGAAAACCTGCGTACAAAATCATATTCTGACGGACGGTCAATAACCTACGGCGCAAGCAACACAAGCACATCCACGGCATACTATTACTATCCATACGGTTCCAACTCAAATATTACCACTTACGGTTTGCTTTACAACGTTGCGGCCGTCTTTGACGGGGCAGGCAGCAGTACGGCGAATCCGAGCGGCATAAAGGGCATCTGCCCTAACGGCTGGCACCTCCCCTCACGCGCCGAATGGACACAACTGACTGACTACGTGGGTGCCAATCTCAATTTCCAATGTAACAGCTCATACAAAAACTACGCAAAATCAATGTGTTCCACATCAGGCTGGAACAACGGATATTCAGCTTGTACTCCGGGAAATTCTCCCGCCACAAACAACGCGACCGGTTTCTCAGTGCAGCCTGCCGGCTACTTTGACGGCAGCGCATACGCCTCATCAGGACAGCACTCCCGTATATGGACCACATACAAAAACAGCTCAAACGCCTACTATATACAATTTTCATATTATGGTCCGGCTTCATACCAATTATCAAGCAAATTTTACGAGGCTAATTCTGTAAGATGCGTTAAAGACTAATGTCAGATATAGGGAAAATGACACTTTTTTCAAAATTTTGAAACAAATAGTCATTGTTAATACTTTTTCACTTTTTTCTTTATAAATAATATGTTTTGTATCTCAAAATATGTTATTTTTGCACGATATTTTTTGAAAAAATCAAACGAAAAAC
>JAGCRI010000107.1 GCA_017964755.1 Bacteroidales bacterium
CAGGCTGGAACAACGGATATTCAGCTTGTACTCCGGGAAATTCTCCCGCCACAAACAACGCGACCGGTTTCTCAGTGCAATCTGCCGGCTACTTTGACGGCAGCGCATACGCCTCATCAGGACAGCATTCCCGTATATGGACCACATACAAATACAGCTCATACGCCTACTATATACAATTTTCATATTATGGTCCGGCTTCATACCATTTATCAGGCAAATTATACGAGGCCAATTCTGTAAGATGCGTTAAAGACTAATGTCAGATATAGGGAAAATGACACTTTTTTCAATTTTTTGAAACAAATAGTCATTGTTAATACTTTTTCACTTTTTTCTTTATAAATAATATGTTTTGTATCTCAAAATATGTTATTTTTGCACGATATTTTTTGAAAAAATCAAACGAAAAACATTTTAATATCAACAAAAATCAGATTTATGAAAAAAATTGCAACATTTATCGTAGCATTATGCGCTTTAGTAGCCGTAAATGCACAAACGTTCGTGTTACAGGAAAGTTTTGAAAACGGCATTCCTGCATCATGGCAAAACATTGACAATGATGGTGACGGATTCATTTGGGTAGTACAATCAGAACCCAGCTATGCTCCTCACACGGGAAGTTATTCAGTAACTTCAGCGTCATACGACAAACCTACCAGTGCTGTACTTCACCCTGACAACTGGTTGATAACCGATGCCATCGCTATTCCTGCAATATCTTATCCGATAACATTGTCTTGGTGGGATGCTGCCCAGGATCCAAATTATCCGAAAGACTACTATGAGGTTTACATCTCAACCACAGGTAACACAATAGCCGATTTCACCGATACTGCTGTTTTTACCAAGACTTTAACGACAAGCACATGGACAAATGAAACACTTGACCTTTCAGCATACGCCGGTCAAAATATATATATCGCATTTGTCCACACAAATTGCTATGACTGGTTCATTATGAAAATTGACGACATTGAAGTCTATTACTATGACAAGCCCACTTTGGTATCAACACCAAAATCTGTTAACTTCGGCACAAACTTCGTGAATACTAACTCAGCAATTCAAACTATAAACATCAACCCAGTTCTTATTAGCGAAGACATCGTTGCAAAGACAAATGCTCCGTACGAGCTCTCTTTAGACAGCGTATCATGGTCACAGACGGTTAATATCCCTGTTGCCAATCCGTCATTCATGGTAAGATACAGTCCGGCAGTTACCGGTATCAACAACGACATTGTATTATTGACAGCTTCAACCGCAGTTGACACAGTAACACTCACCGGCACAGCTATTGACTCATGTTCGCTTACGCCGACAGATTTCCAAGTTTTGTTTGCTGACGAATATGCGACAGAACTCTCTTGGAACGCTCTGACAAACGCAGGCTACACCCTCGAAATGATTGAAGAGAACGACACAGCTTGGACTACTCTTTTCACTGACCAGACATTCAGCAATCCGGTTTACTATACAGCCCCGACACAAAAGGGCTCGGTTTACCAGTTCAGACTTAAACAACACTGCATTGGAGATACAATCTACAGCGGCTATGTCTATACAAACTGCATGACCCCGCCTTTCACAGGCGCATTCGCTCATTCAGCATATCCAGACACGTATCTTTACAGAATGGACGTAAACGATCCTTCTAACGCCACACCTATTTGGGAATCACCTGACGGAAGAACGCCTTTCGGCGGCTGCTATTATGACAACAAATATTATTATGTATCATCAGACAAAGAATTTGTTGTTGTTGACCTCTCAACATTGAAGGAAACTGTATTAGACACATTACCCAGAGCTATGCGCGACATGGGTTATGACTATGCTAATGATATTATGTACGGCCTTGAAGGTGACACACTCTGCACAATCGATCCTAATACCGGAGCACGCCTTACCGCTGTCGGAATCACTGGTATTGACAGCAACGGTGCACACGTAATAGCAATCGACCTGCAAAGCACCATCTATGTAATTGAATATTCGACAGGCAAACTTTACACCCTTGACGCAGCTACAGGCGCCGCAACATTGGTTGGTAATACAGGTCTTTCAATGGCTTACATTCAGGCAATGACCTACGACCCGAATGACGGTATTATATACTGGGCAAATTACAACTCAAACGGCCAACTTTACACTGTTGACCCAACAACTGCCCAGACAAACCTGCTCGGTGCACTCTGCACAAGCGACGGTAATGAAGTCGGTGCACTCTTCTTCCCATACACATACAACGCACTCGCCCCGGCAGCTCCAACTTTGGTTGTTACACCTGACCCGAATATGAATGCTGAGGCTGAAGTCGCAGTAACAAATCCTACAACAGATGTCAACGGCGACCCGTTTGCAGGAACTATCGACAGCATTATAGTTACAAGAGATGGTGAAGTAATTTATGTTGAAACAGTCAACACAGGAGTCGGCGCCACATTCACTTTCACCGACAATGATCCAGACCTCAAAAAATGCGTATATTACACATACAAGGCTTACGCAATGACTTCGGAAGGCAAGAGCCAGATTGCTATGCAGTCTGTCTATTTCGGCGACTGCTGCGACTTTATCGTTGACATGAACGACTCATACGGTGACGGTTGGGATAACGGCAACCACGCTATCCAAGTCTTCATTGACGGTGATTTGCGCAATACGCTTTCATGCAGCGGTGCCCATGAAACTGTGAACGTGCTTGCCGAAAACGGAAGCAATGTCAAAATAGTTTGGATTGTCAACACAAACGCAACCTATGTCTATCCTTCAGAAATCAGCTTCACTATTGAAGATGCTTGGCAGCAGGTTGTTTATGCACAGTGCGCTCTCGGTTCAGCCGGTTCTTTGACTGACGGGCAAGTTCTTGCAACATTCACACAAAATTGCGATGCACCAAGCTGCTTCAAGCCATTGGATCTCACTATCACAAACATAACAGATGTATCTGCTATCGTTTCCTGGACTGACACAGTCAACTCAGCATGGGTCGTTGAATACGGCGCACACGGCTTCACCCCGGGTACAGGTACTACAGCAACAACCACCACTACATCTTACACCATATCAGGTCTCACAGCCAACACAGTTTATGATGTTTATGTTTCAACAGATTGCGGTGATGATGGCTTAAGCGTTGCACTTTGCGACTCAATCCATTCAGATTTATGCCCGGCTGAAGAAAAATGCCAAATCACCGTTGAAATGGAAGACGGATATGGTGACGGCTGGATCTATTCTTTATGGGGCTCAATTTACGGCTATCCGACAATCTCAATTACAAGCGACGGATACCTTGTTGATGAGTTCTTGTTGGAAGACGGCTATAGCGAAACAAAGACCATTAGCATCTGCGAATACACTGAAGTCAATGTTTATTGGAATATCTACGGCGAAATGGACTTTGCTGATGAAATCTCATTCAAGATTTACACAGGCCAGGGCTTCCTCGCATACGAAATCTCTGACGCTACAAATCTGCAAGATGGCGAACTCCTCACATCATTCACAAACAAATGCGGTGTAGGTGTTGAAGAAAACAACAACGAACCAAATGTCACCATCTATCCTAACCCGACAAAAGACATTCTGAATGTTCACGCAGAAGGTTTCAACACCGTAGAAGTTGTCAACTTCCTCGGTCAGGTTGTTTATGCCTCACAGGTTGAAGGTTCAGCATTCCAAATCAACACTTCAAACCTCACATCCGGCGTTTACTTCTTGCGCCTCAGCGGTGAGAATGTCATTACAAAGAAATTTGTGAAGGAATAATTTTCCGAATCACAATAATAAAAAACGGCTGTCCGACGGGCAGCCGTTTTTTTTACCAAAATATACAACATATTTATATTATCTTATGTCATTAACAAAAAATTATTTTTAAAAATGACTAACGATTTAAATAAAATATTATCTTTGTGGGTGTAAAAATGTAACCATGCGAAAAACCTTCATACTTATATCAGCATTGATATATTCTACGTTTTTGTGGGCACAGATTCCGACCACACAAGGGACAGAATTTTGGCTGACATTTATGTATAACCACTCAACATCAGCCACCACAAATCTCATCTTATCGGCAAAAAACGCCACCACCGGCACCGTATCGAATCCCAACGCAGGCTGGAGCACAAACTTCAGCATTCCCGCACAAGGCCGCGTAGAAGTTTCCATCCCAAACACCTACGGCTACATGACCTCCACCGAACAGGTACAGAACATGGGCATTTTGGTGCAATCTAACGACACCATATCAGTATATGCCGCAAACTACATCGCATACACATTTGACGCAACAAACATCCTTCCTATTCAAGCTCTTGGTGACGAGCACATTATTTCCACATATAACGGACAGTACGACGGCAGCGAATTTGCAATTGTAGCCACACAGAACAACACCATAGTTGACATCACCCCGTCAGTATATACCCAAGGGGGGCACTCCGCCGGCACAACATATTCCATAACCTTGAACAGAGGCCAATCCTATCAGGTTATTTCATCATCAGCCACCGCCGACCTTTCTGGCTCAAAAGTTGTTGCCCGCGACTGCAAGAAGATTGCTGTATTTGCCGGCTGCCGCTGCACCAACATACCCAATGGCTGCCCGTATTGCGACCACATAGTGGAACAGACATGGCCTGTATTCTCATGGGGACAGGAATTTGTAGTAACAAGCTCACTCACCCGTACACAGGACAGAGTTCGCGTTACAGCTTCAGCCAACGGCACTCAGATTTACGCTGACGGACAATACCTTACCACACTGAATGCAGGCGCTTCTTACGAGTTCACCATGTCAAATAGCAAAACATCGGCATACCTCACATCCACGCAGCCCGTATGTGTTTACCTTTACATTGTGGGCAGCTCGTGCGGCGGCTCCAACGGCGACCCCGCAAGCGTGTGGATCAGCCCTGTGGAACAGCGACTTCAGGAAATCACTTTCGGAACATTCTCACCCGGACAGACTCTGACACAATATTTAAATATAGTAACGCCCACTCTGGGACTTGCCTCAATGCAACTTGACGGCAACAACATAGCAGGTCAATTCCAACCTGTACCTGGCAATAACAACTACTCTTTCGCCAGAATGTCGGTGGCACACGGCACACACACCATACAATGCGACTCCGGCGTGGTAGCCCATGTTTACGGGCTCGGCACCGATGAGTCATACGCCTATTCAGCAGGCAGCAGCGCGGCAAACCTCAAAAGCAAGATGTTCGTTAACGATGTCTCCAGCGTTGACATCTCCGCACTTCAGGAATACTGCTACGGCGACAGCATTTTCTTCAAAGGGAATGTACAAATGGCATACGACTCGATTATTTGGGAATTTGGAGACGGCACCTACGGCAGCGGCGACTCACTCTACCACCTCTACCCCACATACGGAATCTATCAGGTCAATATGATCATTGACCGCCGGAGCACAAACAACAACTGCGGCGGATTCGACACAATCTCAAGTATAGTTAGAATTTTGCAAAACGACACAACCATCCACGAGTCAATATGCTACGGCTTCAACTACAACGCCAACGGCTTTTCTATAGTCGGAACTCACGACACACTCATGACAAACATCTATCCGACAGTTTGGGGCTGCGACAGTGTTGTCCATCTCGATTTGAAAGTTTTCCCCATCGACCCTATACATATCCCTATAACTATCTGCAAAGGAGAATTTTATCTTGAAAATGACTTTGAAATCATCGGTCAGGAAGTTGGCTACCACTCCTACACCAATTACGGAATATCAGAAGGCGGCTGCGACAGCACCACAATCCTCGACGTAACGGTAGTGCCTGTCCCTGAACCGAATCTCGGCAAAGACATTATCATCTGCGACCTCAACCAGTTCCCTATAACGCTGAATGCAGGACAGTTCGACCACTATTTCTGGTCAACAGGCGACACAACACAGGCCATAACAGTATCAAGCGAAGGAACTTATTCTGTTACTGTCAGCCTGTCGTACAACAAACCGCAAACCGGAACCATCAACTACCATCCCGGCCTCAACTGCATGGCCACGGATGAAGTGGAAATCTTTGACCAACACGTCAATGTAACCATATCGCAGGACGTTGACTACTGCGACGACTATGTTACAACGCTCACCGCTGAAACTGACGCGACAAACGTATTGTGGGACAATGGCGAAACCACCCCATCAATCACTGTTTACCAGAACGGTTCATACTCAGTCAAAGCCTATAACGAATTTTGCCAGACAGCAGCACACATCAACATTCCTGAATGTCCTTTCGACCTTTATGTTCCAAACACATTCTCTCCATACGTTGACGACGGCGTTAACGACTACTTCTACGTCTCAGGCAACAAAGAGAACGTATCACAATTCGTAATATACATTTACGACCGCTGGGGCAAACTGGTCTATGAATCTAATGACATCAATTTCAAATGGGACGGAAAAGTTGACGGTAAATTCATTCCTAACCATACATTCAATTGGGTTATAAAACTTTCCACACTGCTCGGAAAGAAAATGGTATTCAAAGGACATGTTAATGTGTTGTAATAGCAAGGATTGTAAAACAGCCCCTGTAGTTACAGGCATTCTGCTCCTATTTTCAATCTCACTGACGGCACTTGTTTTTCTGACACTGCTCCGTTGCGTGTTCACAGCCGTAAACCTGCCTGAAAACAGCTTTGATTTATGGCTAATTGCCAAAGCTTTGCTCAAAGGGGTTCAATTCGATTGTGTTATAGTCTCTTTCATCCTCGCTTTTCCTTCCCTACTAATTTTAATTTTCACTTTTTTCAATATTCTTCCCCAAAAAATCAGAATTTATCTGAACGTCTGGATTTTCACACTTTTTCCTCTTGTTTTCATTTTAACAATAGCAGATATACCTTATTTTGCATACTTCCATGACCATCTGAACATAAACGCCTTCAAATGGTTCGAGTTTTTTGGCGACACAATGGGAATGCTTTTCAGCGACTTGCGTAACTACTTGTATATCATTTTAATATTTATAACAATATTTTTATTTGTAAAGACAATTTCATATATTGAAAAAAGAATTTTTGCTATAGAATGTGAAAAAAAATACGGGATAAAAAGATTCCGCCCCTTACCGCTTGCATTGGTGTATTGCGGGCTTCTGTTTATCGGGATGCGCGGCACGCTGGAGCTTTACCCGTTGCGTGTGGGTGACGCCTACTTCTGCGACAATGCGTTCTATAACCGGGTCGGCATTGCCCCTGTTTTCAATATTATTGAAAGTATGAAAAACAATGATGTCGGCACAAAAAAGGAGATTGCTGATATTAATATAACCGAAGCGCTTGCATACGTGCAGCAACAATTTGGAATTGCCACAGCAACAGAGGGCTACGACAGCGGCCATCCATTATGCCGCAGCATATCAGGTACTGAACCGAAATCATACAATGTTGTTATTATCTTAATGGAATCTGTCGCAAATATAAATCTGGATCTGGAATACAAAGGTAAAAAAAACATGCCCTATCTTTCAGCATTGCGCGACAGTTGTATATATTTTCCCAATTTTTTCTCAGCGGGGATACACACAAACTGTGGGATAACGGCAACGCTATACGGATTTGCACCAAATTTTGACCGCCCCACAATGACAATTCCGTCTGACAAATATTCAGGGCTACCCGCAGCCCTGAAAAGCAACGGCTATTCCAATCTTTTTTTCATCACCGGAAATCCGCAATACGACAGGATGAACTCCTTTCTGTACGACAACAACATCGACAAAATATATTCCCAGAACGACTATCCTAAAGAAAAGATTGCCAACAATTTCGGTGTACAAGACGACTATTTGTTCGAATTCGGATTAGGCGCATTGGAGAATGAGAAGCAGCCTTTTTCCGCCACATTCCTCACGGTGAGCAACCATCCGCCTTATATTGTTCCCAAAGAATTTAAAGGCAGAGGATATGACGACCACTTAGACATGCTTGCATTTGCCGACAACAGCGTCCAAAATTTCATTCAAAAAGCGCTTACGACTGAATGGGGCAAAAACACAGTTTTTGTATTATTAGGCGATCATGGATATACACAAACAATCGGCGGAATTTATGATATGCCACTCACATTCAACCATATACCCTGTTTTATAATCACCCCCGACAAAAGAATTGAACGCATGGAACATGCCGGCGGACAAATTGACATCACCGCCACTGTCATGGGTATTCTGCAACTACCCTACTCTAACAACACTATGGGGATTGACATTCTGAACCAAAAAAGGGAATACATATACTTTGTCAGCGACACCCATATAGGTTGTGCCAATGACTCTCTTTTCTATTGTTACAACTTCAATTCACATAAAGAACACACATATAAAATTGCACCAGACACAGCTATAACAGTTCACGATCAGCAGATTTCAGGACAGATGAGGGAATACTGTTTCAACATGATGAAAGTGAATTTCGAGGCGGTGCGCCAAAAATGGACGGAAAAATGATAAAAGCGGGATGAAAAACAAATTTTTAAATTCATCAAAAATTATCTTTTAAAAGCCACTTCGTTTTACAAAAAAAATTTGTATATTTGCCAGCCTTTTTAGATGATGTAAAGTGCAGTATAGGGAAGGTTATTTGATATATATAATCATCTGACTTTCAAAATTTTGCAAAGCAATCTGGCAAAAGAGGCGAAAATTCAGGATTTGAAAAAAGAATAAAAAAATTACCTTAAACAAACAAAAGAGAGAGAAAAAGATGAAAAGAATCAGAGTAACGCAGGTCAAAAGCGCGATTGACAGACCAGAACGTCAGAAACGCTCACTCCAAGCATTAGGAATCAGAAAGATGCACCAGACAGTGGAACATGACGGCACCCCGCAAATTTTGGGTATCGTTGAAAGCATCAAGCACTTGGTAAAAGTTGAAGAAATTTAATTAAAACGGAAAACAATTAAAAGAAGAGAGAAATGAACTTACACACTTTAAAACCGGCAGAAAACGCAACAAAAAATTCAAAAAGAGTTGGTAGAGGACAGGGGTCCGGAAAAGGTGGCACATCAACACGCGGACACAAGGGTGCTCAATCCCGTTCAGGCTACAGCCGCAAAATAGGGTTCGAAGGAGGTCAGATGCCTATATACAGAATTCTGCCGAAGAGAGGTTTCAAGAATATCAACCGTGTGGAATACAGTGCAGTCAACATCAGCACGTTGCAGGCTATTTCTGAGAAGCACGGCGTTTCCGAAATCACTATTGACCTGCTCAACAAATGCGGTCTCATCGCAAAGAAAGACCTTGTCAAGATACTCGGTCGCGGCGAACTCAAGGCTGCTTTGACGGTCAATGCACACGCATTCTCAAAAAGCGCGAAAGAAGCTATTGAGAACGTAGGCGGAAAAGCCATCGTAATTGGTGCACCAGAAGCCGAATAAAAGTGCCGGCACAGGAGGGAAATACTCCTTTTACATTATAAACAATAAGTAAGCTCCAAAATGAAAAAATTTATAGAAACCATTAAAAACATTTTTGCAATAGAAGAACTGCGCAAGCGTATTCTCTACACCTTGGGCATTATTCTGGTTTACAGGTTAGGGGCGCACATAGTCCTGCCGGGTATCAATCCGGGGTCATTGGCGGCATTCACCAAATCGACACAGGAAGGTCTGCTCGGAATGTTAGACCTCTTCTCAGGCGGTGCATTCTCAAACGCCTCAATCTTCGCACTCGGTATCATGCCGTATATCTCGGCATCTATCGTCATACAGTTGCTCACACTCGCAGTCCCCTATTTCCAGAGACTGCAAAAAGAGGGTGAGAGCGGACGTAAGAAGCTGAACCAGATAACCCGTTACATTACGGTCGCCGTCATCGCAATCCAAGCGCCGGCGTACATCGCTAATATCCAAGGTCAGTTCGGCTACGCCATTTCAGCCACAATGCGCAACGCTACCATTCTTGGGTTCACGGCTTTCTCTATCACGAGCTTCCTGCTCCTCATCGCCGGTACACTCTTCATCATGTGGCTCGGTGAACGCATTACCGACAACGGCATCGGAAACGGTATCTCTATGATAATCATGATCGGTATCATTGCTCGTTTCCCGTTCGCAATCAAAGCCGAATTTGTTTCGAGAATCAGTGAGATGAACGGCGGTCCTATCATCTTCATCATAGAACTTCTCGTCATGATGCTCATCATCAGCCTCTGTATTCTTCTGGTGCAAGGCACACGCCGCATACCTATCAACTATGCGAAACGTATTGTCGGCAACAAGCAGTACGGCGGTGTCCGCAACTACCTCCCATTGAAGGTCAACGCTGCCGGCGTAATGCCTATCATCTTTGCACAGGCCATCATGTTCCTCCCGCTTATGTTCGTAAACTTCTCACAGCAGGGCGGCACAGGCTTCTGGTACAGCTTCATTGACTATAACGGTCTCGGCTATAACATCGTATTCTTCCTGATGATTATCGCCTTCACATATTTCTATACTGCTATCACAATCAACCCGCAACAAATAGCAGAAGACCTCAAGAAAAACGGCGGCTTTATTCCTGGCGTAAAACCGGGCAAACAGACTGCTGAATTTATAGATACAATTATGTCAAGAATAACCCTGCCGGGGTCAATATTCCTCGGTATTGTCGCAATACTGCCGGCTATAGTCCGCTACTTCGGCGTCAACCAGCAGTTCGCACAATTCTTCGGCGGCACCTCGCTGCTGATTATGGTCGGTGTCGTACTCGACACACTTCAACAAATCGAAAGTCATTTGCTGATGAGACATTATGACGGCTTAACTTCCTCAGGACGTATTAAAGGCCGTGCTGGCGGCGCATACTAAGCGATGGGCTTGTTCAACAGAATCTATTTGAAAAACGAAGAAGAGATAGAACTTCTTCGACAGAGTGCGGACATAGTAGGCCGCACTCTTGCTGAAGTGGCTAAGGTAATCGCACCGGGCGTGCCATGCACCTATCTTGACAAAATAGCCGATGAATTTATCCGCGACAACAAAGCCGTGCCATCTTTCAAAGGCTACAACGGATACCCCGCTTCTATATGCATATCTATCAACGAAGTTGTGGTACACGGCATCCCGCGCAACAACTTCCTGCAAGACGGCGACATTGTCTCAATAGACTGCGGCGCTTACAAGAACGGATACCACGGAGACTACTGCTACACTTTTGCTGTCGGTAATATCTCTGAAGAAAAACGTCTGTTATTAGAGCGCACAAAAGAGTCCCTTTACAAAGGCATCGAAGTTGCGAAAAAAGGCAACACTATCGGTGACATCGGCCACGCTGTGCAATCATACGTGGAATCATTCGGATATGGGGTAGTCCGCGAACTTGTGGGACACGGTATCGGGCGGAAAATGCACGAGAAACCTGACGTTCCTAACTATGGCAAACCGGGACGCGGCGAACGCATAGTGGAAGGAATGGTCTTTTGCATTGAACCGATGATAACTGCAGGGTCGCACAAAATATCCATTGACAATGACGAATGGACAATCCGCACCCTTGACGGGAAGCCCGCTGCCCATTTCGAACACCAGCTTGCAATCACAAAACACGGCACCGAACTGCTCTCCACTTACAAATATGTGGAAGATGTCTTAGGAATAAAACACTCCTAACTCCTATTCACCCCATACCCAAAAAGTGCAAAATCACCGCGCAGAGGGTCATCAGGGAAAACATTCTTTAATGTCTCTGTAAGTTTTATTGCAGTGTGCATTGTGGCGTTCCTGCTCTTCAGCAGCCCAAGACGGGTAGCCTGCGCAAGGACGTGAGTATCCAACGGCATGATGAGTGTACGGCGGTCGATGAAATCAGCCCATAGCCCCAAGTCCACAGGCGAGCCGCTGCGCACCATCCAGCGGAGGAACATGCACACGCGCTTGCACGCCGACTGGGTATCTTGCGGCACCACCAATTTGATGCCATGACCGCTGAAAAAACGGCAAATAGCATCCACTGCCCCCAAGCCATCATCCGCTTCGCAGCGAACGAACTCACCAAGAGAATCGTATGTGTTTAACAATTTGCGAAACACCTCAAAAAAATCATACATCAGGCCATTTGAATATAACCTATAGAAACATTGCCTGTCGGAGGCATAAAAATCCTCTGCAAAAGCCCCGCTCTTTATCCAATTATAAGGCGACTTTTTTGATTTTTCAAGCAAAAAGGCGATTTTTGGCATAAACTGTGCACGACTTCCGTAACTCAAACAAGAAGCCAAAAAAGCCATTGTCTCCTGATTATGTCTGTCATCTACCTGATGCATAAACCAAGACGGATCACCACAGAGGAAATCCTTTGTTTCGTATTGGTCAGCATACTGTCTCAGTAAGCCGCATGTTTTTTCATCTATCATATTATCAATTTTTCATGCGAAAATAATCATTTTTTTTCAGTAATTGAAATGAATCTGAATTTTTAACTCTCTCTGTTTTCCAGATTTTAGTGTAAATTTGTAACGTTATTAAAAAAATACGACACAAACAGTTTGAATGTGATATTAATAATTCAAAAAGATGAAAGTTTCAAACACACCTGCAGAGCAAATCAACCAACTTTTCATTTCACAAAAAAATTTTTTCAATAAAGAGATGACTTTGACAGTCGGATTCCGCAAAAAGCAACTGAAACTCTTGTTGGAAGCGATTAATCAATACGAAAAAGAACTATCTGAAGCAATATGGGAAGACTTGCATAAATCGTATGAAGAATTTTATCTGACAGAATTGTCAATAGTTAAATCAGAAATCAAAGAGGCATTGAAAAATATCAGGTGCTGGACAAAGCGCGAGCGGCACAAGACACCTATAACGCTATTCGGCTCAAGGAGTTACGTTGTAAAAGAGCCTCTTGGCTGTGCGCTCATTGTCGCTCCATGGAACTATCCGGTGCAATTGCTACTTAACCCTTTGGTAGGAGCAATAGCCGCAGGTTGCACCGCTATTTTAAAACCGTCACCATACGTTCCAAACGTATCAGCAGTAATTGGAAAGATGGTGAAGAATATCTTTTCTGAAGAATATATTGCTGTCGTTCAAGGGAATAGAGAAGTGAACAAGCAGCTCTTTTCAATGAGCTTTGACATAATTTTCTTCACAGGCAGTCCTGCATTAGCAAAGCAAGTTGCGGCGGCAGCGGCAGAAAACCTCGTTCCATTGGTTCTTGAGCTCGGCGGCAAAAGTCCGTGCATCATCGACAAAAGTGCAAACATCAAACTTGCAGCAAGGCGTTGTGCGTGGGGCAAGACCGTAAACGCCGGACAAACATGTGTTGCGCCCGATTATTTACTTATACATCAAGAAGTTAAAGATGAATTCATAAAAGAATTCGCCTTAAGTATCTCAAAATTGCATGGTCAGGAGATTAAAGAAAGCGGACATTATGTGCGAATGGTTAATGACAATGCGTTTGAACGTGTGAGCGAATATATCGGCGAAGGGCACATACTTTACGGTGGGGAGACGGATGCAGCCCAACGTTTCATAGAACCCACTTTAATTGATGACATTAATGATGAGGCCAAGGTGCTACATACAGAAATTTTCGGTCCTGTATTCCCTGTCATAACTTTTGACGACAATGGCAGCACTTTTAAGGATAAAGTTGTAAAATACATAACACAACGTGAGAAGCCATTGGCACTATACTATTTCGGCGATGAAAGCGTTGGATGGGAAATAATAAGGCGCACATCAGCAGGTGGGAGCTGCCTCAACGACACGATAATGCACGTGGCAAATGCCCACTTGCCATTTGGCGGAGTAGGCAACTCAGGTATGGGACACTATCATGGCAAATTGAGTTTTGACGCTTTCACACACCGCAGGGCGATTATTGCCGCCCCCACCCTCTTCGACCTGCCTTTCAGATACATGCCCTATAAATTTTTCAAGCTCGCCAAACGATTCCTATAGTGCGATAAGTAATAATGGCATTTTTCACAAAAAAGTGTCGAAGGCAGGGAAAATTTGCCTATCTTTGCCCTGTTGTTCGTTCCGAAGCTCGAACGGCTGATTCTTAACGAAAATTCCCCTCTCAATTCTCAATTTATTTGTATCTTTGCACTCCATAAAGGGCATAAAACAACAATTTCTGTCCTTTATATGGGGCAAATTGATAATTGGCATTATAAAACGCTGGTACACAATATATTATGGAAAAATTGTTTAGAAAACATGACCGTTTGTTGGAAGTAACTCCTACGAAAATTATCCGTCAGTGGATGCACTCTATCAATTGGGACGCACGCATGATGGCCATTCGTGGCCCAAAGGGCGTAGGGAAAACAACCTTGATGCTACAATACATCAAATTGCATTATCAGCCGTTGGATCGACAGGTTTTGTATGTATCATGTGACGATAACTATTTTAACACCAATACTTTACTGCAACTCGCAGAGCAATTTTATCTGAATGGCGGTCAACATCTCTTTTTAGATGAGGTGCATAAATATGCAAATTGGAGCAGAGAAATTAAAGAGATATACGACTTTTATCCAACTTTGCGGATTGTATTGAGTGGCAGCAGTCTGCTAAGTCTTACAGAAGGCGCCGCCGACTTGTCGCGCCGCTGCATCAACCACGACATTCAAGGTCTGAGTTTCCGGGAGTTCCTGCATTTTTACAAAGGCATTGAAATGCCGGTGTATCCGCTGGAGCAAGTGTTGCAAAATCCTGCGCCACTTGTCCGTGAAATGAACCAGATGGGACGCCCTGTTGCGCTCTTCCACGAATATCTCAAATACGGTTACTATCCCTATTATCTTGACAATGAGACAGATTACTATGTCGCCATACAGCAAGTTGTCAGCAGGGTGATTGATGATGAACTGACGCGGATTTGCAGAGTCGATTTAGGCAACACCCGCCGTCTCAAAGCCTTACTGACCACGCTCTGCGCCAGTGTACCGTTTCAGGTCGATATTTCCAAACTGGCGACAGTGAGCGGTCTGAAACGAGATACCGTTGTGGCCTATTTGGGCTATCTTGACAAGGCCAAGCTGATACATCTGCTCTACTCTGACCTTAAAAATGTGAAACGGCTGCAGAAACCCGACAAGATTTACATCGACAATCCCAATCTGCTGTATGCTTGGGCTAACACACCCGTACAGATTAGCACAGCGAGAGAAACCTTTGTCGTCAACCAATTGGCCGCCAACCATACCATTGAATATCGCAAAGCCAATGGCGATTTTCTGATGGACAACCAATATGTTTTTGAAGTTGGTGGAGAAGGCAAAGACTTTACACAGATAGCAAATCTTCCGGATTCTTACATTCTTGCTGATGATATGGAAACCGCCATTGGAAATAAATTCCCCATTTGGGCGGTAGGCTTCGACTATTAGCAGCCTCCCCCGCAAACAATTTTCAATTTTCAATTTATTTGTATCTTTGCCCTGTTGATTGTCCGAGGCAAGGACGGGGCAGAGTTTTTTACATATAAGATGATTTTCATATCAGGCTCGTGTATCGCTTTCAATCAATAGGTAAAACCAAAATGCCACAATGGCACTACATTCCCGTGTCCGTATTCAATATCATCACGAACAATGATACCATTAGGAATGCCGGCAATCTGCTTGCTGCCTTTTTTCATCCCGCCTATTTCAAAGGTGTATTTTTCAATTTTGAAATCCGATTCCCGTGAAGATGAGATTGCATATTTCTCTCTCATCTGATTAAAAAAGAAAGTCTCTCGCAGATTTCCGATATTAGGATTACCATTTGCCAAAACGGTCATAAGACTTGGATTGTCAACATATATTTTTTGTACTTTTCCCAAGGAAATAAGTCCTTGTGTATCGTCCCGTAGCTGCCCCAACATCCCTGCCTTTTCCAAAAAAATAAGATATTCCGGAACATTGTTCTTACTCACACCTATCTCACGAGCCAAATTGTCGGCGTTGGGTTTTACAGGTGCTAAACCGGCAACAACTACCAGCAGTTCCTTCAGTTTACGGGCAGTTGTCGCTTTCATATCAGCATATTGCGGAATATCCACTTCAACCGTTTGATTGACAATCTGGAGCATACGTTGGGAAAAGTGTCCCATCAAGGCAAAGGGATAATACCCTTCTTTCAAATATGAGCGAAAATACGGAAGCGGGTGCGGCAACTCCGGAATTTCAACCTTCTGCCCAAGAATATCGTCCAAAGAAAAAACTGGCACTTTAACATTATGGAATAGTTCAAGATACTCACGAAAAGACAGTCCTTGCAAATGTTCAATCACCGCGCGACGACTCAGGTCTGCCTCTCCTTTGAGAATATCCAATACTGATGAACCCGAAAAGGTAACTTTCAGCGCAGGATGAGTATCAAAAATTTGCTTAAGTTCCCTTGCCCATCCGTCATATTTGTGAATTTCATCTATATATAGGTGAGAACCGCCATCTTTCACAAACTCATCTGCCAAATCTATCAATGTTGTGTGACTGAAGTAAGCATGATCAGCCGAAACATACAGATGATGTCCGGAATTCCTATGTTCTTTAATGTATTGAAGAAGCATGGTGGATTTCCCTACACCGCGCGGTCCAACAAGTCCTGTCAGCGGTCCTTCCCAATCCAAATCTGAGTAGTTGTACCGATAAAAAGTGCTGGGAACCAACCGAATAAGTTCCTCCATTAATTGATATAAAGATTGCTCAACCATATTATTATTTTCTGCAAAAATAACAAAAATCCCTTAATGAGTGCGATTATTTTTAAAAAAATCCCTTAATGGGGGACTTTTAAGTCGTAAGTTGCACTAAAAAAGTGCAGATAGATTACTTATACTAAAAAAAATGTGACTTTCCCTAAAAAGGTTGACACTTTTGGGACGGTTAAACTAATTGGGTTTACACTTTTTGTTTCCTATCCCTAAACGGGTTTACACCATCACTGTTTCGGTTTACAATTTTCACTTTCTATCCCCAAATGGGTTGTCACCTTCGTTTTTGTGCCATGATGGTGGTTGCTCCCATTCCTCTTCTACGGCGGTGCAAAAGTACACCTTTTTTCATTATCTGTTCTGCTTTCCCACGGATTTTTCCAGCAGCGTTTCTGTAACCCGCTCTGA
>JAGCRI010000108.1 GCA_017964755.1 Bacteroidales bacterium
CGCTCTTGGTGTAATTATCGGAAAATCAGAGTATCTGCTTGAGGTGCTGAAAGATACTTCGCCAGAAGCCGTGAACGAGGGTAAAAAATTCATTGAAACACATAGCATTACCATAAAACAAAAAAAAGAGGCAACAGACAAGCTATATATTGAAGTGATAGGCAAAAATGGCAATGATTCAGTGCGGGTTGTCATCAGCGGCGACCACACACATTTCAGCCATATATCCAGAAACGGGCTTGTAATGGTTGACGATTCTGCTGACTGCCGGAACAGCAACAGCACAAGCGCGCCGTGCCTGACAATGCGCAAGGTTTATGATTTCAGCATGAACACGCCCATTGATGACCTGCGTTTCATTTTAGAATCTGTAAAACTTAACAGAAACGCTGCGGAAGTTTCATTGAAAGGAGATTACGGACATGCGTTAGGGAAGACGATTTTACATCAGACACATGAAGACCTTTTCGGGAATACAATATACTCTAAAATTCTCGCATACACCTCCGCCGCCTGCGATGCGCGGATGGCTGGGCTGAAAATTCCGGTGATGAGCAACTCAGGCAGCGGAAACCAAGGCATCGCCGCCACACTGCCCGTATGGGTTTATGCCAAAGAACTTGCAAAAGACGAACACTCACTGATAAGGGCATTAGCACTAAGCCATCTGACTGTCATATACATAAAGCAGAGCTTCGGACGGCTATCCCCACTTTGCGGCTGTGTTGTCGCAGCCACCGGCTCCGCATGCGGTATCACTTACCTCATGGGTGGGTCATACAATCAGATAGTATATGCAGTTAAGAACATGATAGCCAACATCACCGGCATGATATGTGACGGCGCGAAACCAAGCTGCTCTCTCAAAGTCGCCACAGGTGTCTCCACCGCCGTATTGTCAGCAGTACTCGCAATTGAAGACAAGACAGTTTCAGCAATGGAAGGCATAATTGACAACGACATTGAACGATGTGTGCACAACCTCGTAACCATTGGTGTCAATGGGATGGAAGTAACCGACAAATTAGTTTTGGATATTATGACTCATAAGGAGTAACCGCTATCCAAAGTAAAAAAAAACAGCCACTTATGAAATTCATCGCAAGTGGCTTATTCTCTATGTGATTCCGTCGCGACTCGAACGCGAAACCTGCTGCTTAGAAGGCAGCTGCTCTATCCAGTTGAGCTACGGAACCGCCTTAATTTTGTCGGGATGACTCGACTCGAACGAGCGACCTCTTGGTCCCAAACCAAGCATTCTACCAACTGAACTACATCCCGCGGTTTTGAGGCTGCAAAGATACTATTTTTTCTTTTATAATCACCACTATATTATTTTTTTTGGCAAAAAACAAATCTTGCTTTGCCATTAATATCTTTAACGACCTCTATATCACGAAAATCGCCGTTATCAAAAGCGGCGGCACTCTCCGCCTGATACGACTCATGAATTTCAGCATAAACCCTGCCGCCGGAAGCGAGGAGCGCGCGACCCAAAGAGGCTATCCGCTTATAAAATCAGACTGGATCGTCATCGGGGACAAACAGCGCAGTTTCCGGCTCGTATGCCGTAACTATCGGCGACATGATATTTTTTTCATTTTCAGGAATATACGGCGGATTGCTGACTATAATGTCAAATTGTGGAAGTTCCTGCGGCACATCATTGAAAATGTCCCACAAAATGAATTTCACACCCACATTCAAGATTTCCGCGTTGTGCCTCGCCATACGCAACGCTGCGGCGGAGCAGTCGGCAGCCCAAACCTCCGCAGCGGGCAGATTACGGGAAAGCGCAACAGCAATGGCACCGCTGCCAGTGCCAATATCCAAAATTTTAACTGCTCCCCTCCCCTTTTCTTCACTCACCACCTTTTCAACAAGTTCTTCAGTCTCCGGCCTCGGAATCAGAACTGAAGGCGCAACCTCAAATCTGAGCCCGTAAAACTCAGCAGAACCTAAAACATACTGCACCGGCTCACCTCTCACAAGTCTTTGTAAATCAGACTTATAATCTAAATTTTCAGGAATATTTTTTTCTCCCAAATATATTTCATGAGCGTCAAGTCCAAGTTTTTCTTTAACATAAATATGAAAAAGCGCTCTTACTTCACTTTTGGAATAAAAAGGTGAAAGTGTATTGGAAAAAAGATTGCCCAACTCTAATATTGTCATATCAATCCTCTGATTCTGAAGCAATTACTTCACGATAAGCTGTCAACACATTGGCTTTCGACAAAAAGCCCACATATTTATTGTCTTTTGTAATGACAGGCAAGTTGAAATTTTTTGTTTCACGGAACTTTCTCACAATCTCTTCGCCGGAATCCGAATCATAAACGACTACATCGGGCTTATACATAAGATCTTTGACAATCACAAGATCATAAAGGTCCTGCCTGAAGAGCATTTCACGGTGTTCGTCCATAAGGAGCAACCCCGCAAAATCATCATTGTTGTCAAGCACTACAAAAATATTTCGTTTGCTGTTTGCCACTATATTGGTATATTCGCGCAAAGTACTGTTGATGTATATTGTAGCTATATTCCTGTCAATCAACCTCATAATATTAAGCTGGCGAATAGCGAAAACATCTTTGTTATGCGTGCGAAGAATACCTTTCCCTGCAAGTTGGCGGGCATAGACAGAATATCGCTCAAAAGGCCTTACTGAAAGATAAGATATTGAAGCGGTAATCATAAGCGGAATAAGCAAGTTATAGCCGGTAGAGAGTTCTGCAATCAGGAAAATGGCGGTAAGCGGTGCGTGCATAATTCCGGCCATCAGTCCTGACATTCCGGCAAGGACAAAATGGTTGACAGGCAGATTAAGTGAGGTGAAATGGTTGACAGAGAGTGCCAATAAGGCACCAAGAAAAGCCCCGACAAAAAGTGATGGGGCGAAAACTCCGCCGTTGCCGCCCGCCCCTGTCGTGAAAGCAGTCGCAAAAACCTTGAAAAGCAGAATTGCAACCATAAACAACAGAAAAATCCAGTAATTTGAACCCAAGGCAGCCAGTGGCGAAGAGGAAAACATCTGCACGGCACCGTCAGGCTGCAACAGCATGGATATATTTTCATAACCTTCACCATAGAAAACGGGGAAAATAAAAATCAGAAGACCAAGCGCAAGCCCACCGACCACAACACGCACAGCAGTAATCCTTATTTTTGAAAAGAGTCTCTCAACAATACGGAGCATACGCAGAAAGTATATTGACAACGCTCCTGAAAGCAGTCCGAGAAGAATATAAAAAGGTATATTGCTCATATTGAAAGCCTGGAGATTGCACTCCGTAAACATCACGTTCGCGCCAAGGAAGAGCATTGACATGACGGTGCCGGTCGCCGCAGAGATAAGCAGCGGAAGCAAAGCGGCATTTGTCATATCAAGCATCAGCACCTCGAGAGCAAATACGATAGCGGCGACCGGCGCCTTGAAGATTGCCGCCATTGCCGCTGTGGAGCCGCACGCCAAAAGCAGCGTAGTCTCCTTGCGCGACAAATTGAACAACTTGCCA
>JAGCRI010000109.1 GCA_017964755.1 Bacteroidales bacterium
ATACCGCAGGCCACCACGCCGACAGTCACCACATACGAGGCTGAAGTAATAGACGCTACCTCCGTTGAAGTCGGCGGCTCTGTCGATAACGACGGCGGGGCTGAGGTGACGGAGTACGGTGTGTGCTGGAGCACATCAGGCACCCCCACAGTTAATGACAACAAGGTTCCGGTCGGCGAGGGTATTGGTGAGTTCACTTACACCCTCACCGGACTTGAGCCGTCGACCACATATTTCCTCACCGTGTACGCCACGAACAGTGCGGGCACGAGCTACGGCACGTCCGTCAGTTTCACGACAGAGGCAGAGGCACCGCAGTACACGGCCCCGGCAGTCACCACAGACAGCGTCACAGGTGCGACCACGACAAGCGCGAAGGTACACGGCACGGTCACTGACGACGGCGGCGATGTGATCACGGAATACGGTTTCTGCATGAGCACAGAGGGCACCCCGACAATGGAGGATGTAGTCTATATTGTCGGCACCAACGCGTCAGGCAGCTTCAGTTTCGACACAACCCTGACGAACCTTACGCCGGGCAGCACATACTTTGTTGCGGCATACGCCATCAACAGCGTTGACACGGCATACGGTGAAGAGGTTGTCCTCAGCATTGAGGAGGAGATGGTCGTTGATGACTTCGTCTGCGGCGACAGCACTATTGTTGACGTTGACAACAACCTCTACCACACCGTCCTTATCGGCAACCAGTGCTGGATGAAAGAAAACCTCCGTACCACGCATTATGCAAATAATGATACAATAGCTGTGGGAGGCGACTTAAATAACGCAAGCTACTATTATCCTGACAATGATGTTAATAACAAAGAATTTTATGGTTTGCTATATAGTTGGAAAGCTGTAATGGGCAATTCCTCCTCATCTGCTAACAATCCGAGCGGTGTTCAAGGTATATGTCCAACAGGCTGGCATGTGCCAAGCAATGCAGAATGGACAGAGTTGACAGACTATGTAAGCAGCCAAAATGAGTACTTGTGTGATAACAATTACATAGCCAAAGCGTTAGCCTCCAAATCAGCATGGATTGGTGACTATTCGACATGTACAGTTGGTAACGATTTGAGTGCAAATGATGCTACGGGTTTCAATGCGATTCCAGCCGGTTTCTTATCAGTCAATCAATGGTATAATTTCGATATTGAAGTCAAATACTGGAGTTCTACTGTTGACAACGGCACCATGATACATACTCGCGGACTTAAAAACACATCAATCAATATGTCTAATCTCTCCGCTGGTAGTTCTACTTATGCGCTTTCAGTACGTTGCGTGAAGGATAATGACTAATTGGCAATTGTAAATTGATAATGAAAATCGGGTAACCATTTGGCTGCCCGATTTTTTTATTTTAAATGTATAATTATTGGATGGTATCAGTTGTCTGACAGTTCAGGCGGTATTTGGAGCCAGTGTCGGTATCCGCTTCCGAGAGCGTGGACAGCAACCTCCCAAATATTTTCTGATGGAGTGTCAAATACAAGTTCGGGTGTGGCGTTGCCTATGACCCACATATTGCGTTCCATTTCTGAGTCTAACTGTCCGGTTGACCATCCTGAATATCCTGCGAAGAATTTGTATCGGAGAGTGGCAATGGCCTTGTGCTCAATGAGTGAAAGCAATAAATTATCATATCCGATATAAAGCCACGGTAATAACTTTTGACTTTTTTTGCAGTTTGAAAAATTATGTATTGCGAACAATTGTTCCGAAGGAACTGGTCCACCAAGATGAACTTGCGCATCTATGCGGATATTTTTCAAATTCACAGAAGTTGTTTTGTTAAGCACAAGTCCCGCGCTTCCTTCTTTTGAATGGTCTGTCAGCAGAACCACGCTGCGGTTGAAGAACGCGTCGTTGTAAAATGGCGTTGAAATGAGGATTTTGCCGTCTTGCAGTTGCAGTCCTGTGGGTTTGACAGAAAGGAGGTCGCCAATATCCATGATATTTCCTTATCATGGCGCAAAAATAATCAAAAAACGTGGAATTTTGTATGTTGGGGGAAAAGTGTTATGTTGAAAAGACAAAGTATTTGATTTCTGCGTTAATCAGCGTAATCTGCGGGAGAAAAATAGCCTCGCAGATTATTTTATGACTTTGCCACTTGAATCTATAGAAGATGTTTATTCAAAATAAAATTGTATATTGCAAATTCGTAAAATAATATTGGATTATAATACAGAATTGATATAAATATATAAATAACTTATTGAAAAAAAAGAAGTTACACGGTCTTAACATTGCTTTTATATCATTACAATCTTTGATTGTAGTGTGTAAGTTTTGCTCCGAAAACTTCTAAAAATTTGTAATTGATATATAATTTTTATGATAGAAAATAAAATAAATAGTAATAATTCAAATATAAATTTTATGAAAAATTTTACTCTTTGCAGTTTACTGCACAAATCTCATCTTTCGCGTCAGATGAAATCAGCAGCTTCATTATTTGCAGTGATGCTGTTGTTACTTTGCGGTAACGTGAACGCTCAGAACCTTAAGTATTACAATAGCGGCTCGACCTCCTATCAGGATTATGTCGTTACAGGGCAGGCTTACCAGTCTATCGCTTCAACAGGTACGGCTCTCTACACTACTCTCGGTGTGCCTTCCACATCTACGGTGAAGTCTTTCTCTTTGCCGTTCGAGTTCCAGTATGGCACCCAGCATCTGGCCGCTGGTTCAACTGTTTACGTTAACCCGTCTCGCGGTTACGTTGCAATGGGTGTAAATTATGAATACAATTATCAATATGGCAATCCGTCATACGATGGAACATATTACGCCAAGTACTGCCTCTCGCCTTGCGGTGGCTTCGGCGGTACTTCACCTGTCGCTCAGGCTACAGCTGATTTCTATTATGCCATGTCAATTGACAATTCCGGTATCTTTTATACGATACAAGGAACTGCTCCGACTCGTGTGGCTATAATAGAATTCCATAACGTTATGTTCTATTATGACTACTCGCAGGTCGGCGATAACTCATCATATTATACAAATTTCCAGGTGAAACTCTATGAAGGAACAGATAAGATAGAGTTCTGCTATGGACCGCGCAGCAACTCCATTTCCTATACTGGTAATTACTATCCATTCACTTTCCTTATGGATAATAATTATAATGATAACATCTACCTCTATGGCGCTAATGATGCAAAATGGGAGAACCCAATGGTAGATCATTATACCGGCACTAATGCAAACGCTACAACATATTCGCACAATCTGAATAATAGCGGTACTCTTTGGACAAGCGGTCTCACATACGTGTTTAATCCTGCAATGCCTACTGGTCTCACAGCCGATTTTTCAGATCCACTTCAAACTAAACTTTCTTGGAACGCTTCTTCTTTTGATGAAACAGCGTGGACTATAGAATACGGCACTAAGGACTTTACGCCTGGTACAGGTATAACACTCACGACCACCAATAATGTTGCCTATGTTATTCCGGATCTTTCAGACGGTTCATACGATTTTTATGTTTATGCATACGATGATAAGGGAGTCTTTGGTGACGCGAACCTCTCTTCAGCTACTAATAAGATTACTATCGATATGGCTTGCCGTAGCGACCTGCTCTCAGAAACAGACGCTTTCGATCAGTACTCGATAGCTCTCCCTGTCAGTTGCTGGTACAATATCGCTGACGCAAGCGATATTGTGATAGCTCAGACTACAATAAATGAAATTGAGGAAAAAGTTTTGAAACTCGACGGAACCAACGGTAGCATTACAGTTGTTTCAGCCGACCTTGACCATCTCCTTGATGGCAATGTCATCTATTTTGACATTGCTTCTGAAAATGCCGGTGCTGACATTGAAGTCGGTTACTATGATAATGGAAACTTTACAGCTATTAAAACAGTCACTACTCTTCGCAATGACCATTTTGACCAGATTGCTGTTGACATGACAGGTGCGGTTGGTTCTATCCTCGCTTTCAGAAACAACAATAATAATATAGTATATATAGATAATTTGTATGCCAAGGTAAAAGGCTCCGCTTGTGATGAGCAAGTTCCAACCGGACTCTTTGCAACAGCTGCAGCCTCATACGATGCAACAGTAACTTGGCTTGGCACAGCTGCCTCTTATGAGATTATCTACGGTGTTACAGGGTTTAACCCCGATAGCGCAGGTACTTCCGTAACAGCTATCTCAGCGCTAACTTACACAATTACAGGTCTTCCAGAAGGCACATATGACTGCTACGTTCGCGCCGAATGTCCTGGTAACGGGACCTCGGCTTGGTCAAAAGTTTCAACATTTGCAATAGCTTGCACCGTTAACACCCTTCTTGACGAGGATTTTAACAACAGAACTCCAGAAGTGGTTGACAACTGCTGGAAATCTCTTGAAGACCCCAACAAGGCGGTGATAGCATTAAAACCAAATAGTGAAATTGATATTTCGTTTTCATATACCGGTTCTGTTCAGTCTATAATATTAGAGGCTGGCACATATTTACTTCAAGTTTGGGGTGCTCAAGGTGGCACTGATTGTGGATATGCATGCATTGGTTCAAAAGGAGGATATTCAAAAGGAATTTTAACTTTGACTGAGACGTCAACTTTATATGTTGCTGTTGGAGGTAAAGGTGGTGATGAAATGACCAATGCAGGTGGAGGTTGGAATGGTGGTGGTAATGCTGGAACAACTGGTAGTTCAGGCGGCGGTGGAGGCGCAACAGATATTAGGATTAATACAAATTCATTATATGCGCGCGTAATCGTTGCTGGTGGTGGTGGTGGTGCAGGAAATAATTATGAGGATAATCCTGCTTTTGGAGGTGGTATTCAGGCAGGTCCTTGTAATGGTTATGGGTATGTGGCTAATCAAAATAGTGGTTATCAATTTGGACAAGGAGAAAACCGCATTGGTGATGGCGGCGGTGGCGGTGGAGGCTGGTATGGTGGGTATCAACCAAGTGGAGATTCTTATGGCGGAGGTGGTTCTGGATATGTTTATAATTCATCTACAGCAGCCAACTACCCAGAAGGGTGCCTTTTAAATACCAACTACTATTTGGATAGTGCTAATACATACGCTGGCAATACTTCATTTATTGCGCCAGATGGTAGCAATGAAGTAGGACAAGCAGGAGATGGATATGCTAAAATCTCAGGGACATCTAATAGTTTGTTTTTACGTCTATACAACGACATAACTGTTGCCACAGTTTATTCTCCGCTTCTTACTTTCGAACAAGGTAAAAATCTTAGCAATTATGCTGTTGAATTTATTGCACAAGCGTCTACTGTTGGTACAATACTTAAAGTAGGTACGATACGTAACGGCCTCTTCGAATATCTTGGTGATGTTAAGCTCGATTCTACAACTTCATTCCAAAATTGTCGTGTTCATCTTAACAATGCTGAAAACACAGATGTCGTTATAGCATTCCAAGCTCCTAAGGGGGAACTCATATATATTGATAATGTGAAACTTGTTGCAGCATCTGTTTGTCAAGGGAATACACCATTACATGTAACAGCTGTTCCTTCTGATAATGATGTTACTGAAGCAACTGTTTATTGGGATAATAACACTGCTATTGCCAATGGTGATGGTTGGGCTTATGTTGTTACTACTGCAGGAAATGCTCCTGATTGGACGAGTATGGTAATTACAAATGATTCTACTAATGTTATTCCTGGCCTTTCAGAACTCACTTCTTACGATGTTTATGTTTTCGCTCAATGTGGTGGCGAAAATTCTGATACAGTTATGGTATCATTTGATACGAAATGTGGACAATCTCAAGCGATTCCCTATATTGAAGATTTTGAAAGTTATACAGCCAATGTCGCGAATGATTGTTGGAAGGACGCAGACTATAGTGCAGAAGCAGTTATTCAATTATACGCAATTGGGACGGCAATACTCCCTAACCAGACAGATAACTATCCTTATACTGGTTCATATGAAATATTTGAAGCACAGCCAGGTACATATATGATACAAGTTTGGGGCGCACAAGGTGGTTATAGAAGCGGAGCATCGTATGGAGGATATGGAGGATACTCTGTTGGAACATTAACGCTCACTTCGCCTGCAACTATGTATATATATGTTGGTGGTTCAGGTAATACTGGAGGTTCCAGTGGTGGATTTAATGGTGGAGGTTCCAGAGGTTCATATGCAGGTGGTGGTGGTGCAACGGATGTTAGACTTAATTCCACTTCTTTGTATGCGAGGTATATTGTAGCTGGCGGTGGTGGTTCATGTGGCTCTGCTTCTGGTGCAGGTGGTTATGGCGGAGGAACGAATGGTGGTGGTGGAAGTGGTAGTTATGGTACAGCAGGTTCTGGTGCTTCGCAAACTGGTCCTGGAACGTCTTATAATTCAGGCTCTTTTGGTACAGGAGGATATGGTTCGAATCGTAGTAGTGGATATGGTGGAGCAGGTGGTGGAGGCTGGTATGGTGGCGGTGGAGGTTATCCAGATAGTAGTGGGGATGATGATAGAGGTGGTGGTGGTGGTTCTGGTTATGTATATACATCAGGTACGGCTGGAAATTATCCTTCAGGTTGTTTATTAAATTCATCATATTATCTTACTAATGCTGCTACTTATGCTGGTAATACAACATTCGCTTCAACAACTGGTGGAACTGAAACAGGTCATCAGGGTAATGGTTATGCTAAAATAACATACGATAAAATTATTACAGACTATACTAAGACTATATGTCTTAATGCGGCATCTCGCATTATTACTGTTCAATCTCCAGTACTTAATCTTAATGGCTACAACCTTTCAGATTGCAAAGTTACTTTCAAGGCAGTTTCTTCTACCATTGGTCAAAAGATAAAAGTTGGTGTTATGGAGAATGGCTCATTTGTTGAGTGCGGTTCTGTTAATACTATTTCTGATTCATCTTTCTGTGAACATACAATATATTTGAATTCTTACAATGGGAATTCAGCAATGATAGCCTTCCAAACTTCGAAAGGCAATCTTGTCTACATTGATAGTGTAGTTGTTGAAAATTATAATGCGTGTGAATTGAATAATCCTACAAATTTTGTTGCTAATATTGTTGCTGAAACAGGCGACGTAGAACTAACATGGGACGCGAACCAGAATGTTGACGGATGGACACTTGAATATGGAGAAGCGCCACTTATTCAAGGAAATGGTACCGTAGTCAGTGCGATTGCAGATTCTTTCTATACTTTTTCGTCACTTAATTCTGCTACAACTTATCAGGCTTATCTCACAGCGAATTGCGGTGGCAGCATTTCTCTTCCTGCTTCTGTTCTGTTTAATACTCCTTGTAGTGAAACACAGGCGATACCATTTGTTGAAGTATTTGACGGCAAATATACTGCAAATGTGGTTAATGACTGCTGGAAAGATGTTGATGAACCGAATAATATTGTGGTTATTAGTACATTTGATGATCCCAAAGACTTTTCATATACTGGCTCTATGCAGTCAATTGAGTTAGAGGAAGGCTCTTATTTGCTTGAGGTATGGGGAGCTCAGGGAGGTAAAGATGGTGGAATTGGTTCAAATGGAGGTTACTCAAAAGGAACTTTAAATCTGACTGATACTAAAACTTTATATATTGCGGTCGGTGGTAAGGGAGGAGATGATCAACCGGCTTCGCAAGGTGCAGGTTGGAATGGGGGTGGCAATGCTGGCTCAACTTGTTGTTCTGGTGGCGGTGGAGGTGCAAGTGATATAAGAATAGGGGAGAATTCATTGTATGCTCGTGTTGTTGTTGCAGGGGGCGGCGGTGGCGCAGGAAATGACCCGTCTCTTACTAATCCTGGTTATGCCGGTGGAACACAAGGCGCACCTTGTTATGGCTATAATAAAGTGGCTAACCAGACATCTGGTTATGCATTTGGCCAAGGAGAAGACAAAATTGGTGATGGCGGTGGTGGCGGCGGCGGCTGGTACGGTGGGTATCAACCAGATGGTGATCATTATGGTGGTGGAGGTTCAGGCTATGTCTATACTTCTTCCACAGCAGCTGACTATCCAGAGGGCTGTCTTTTAAATAGCAGCTACTATTTGGAGTCGGCTGGTACGTATGCCGGTAATACTGAATTTGTTGCGCCAGACGGAAGCAATGAAGTAGGCCATACAGGTAACGGATATGCAAGAATCACACTAATAAAATATATTAAACGAAGTTGTCTTAATACAATTTCAAAAACAACACTTTTGAAACTTGATGCTTCTTCGCGGACTGTTACAGTACAGTCTCCAGTTCTTAACCTTGATGGTAATAATCTAAGAGACTGCAAAGTGGTATTCAAGGCTGTATCTACTACTGTTGGTCAGGTTATCAAAGTGGGTGCTATGGAAAATGGCTCTTTTGTCGAATGTGGCTCCGTAATAACAACTTCTAATTCATTAGAACAGTATGCTGTTACTTTAGAAAATTATTCTGGTACCTCGCAAGTGATAGCGTTTCAAACACCGCAGGGGAATCATGTATATATTGATAGTGTCGCTGTTAATGTTTATAACCAGTGTGAATTGAATACTCCTACTAATTTTACAGCATCTGTTGATGCAGGGACAGGTGAAGTTACTCTCTCTTGGGACGATAATCAAAATGTTAATGGATGGACACTAGAATTTGGAGCAGCTCCATTTACGCAAGGTATGGGCACAATAATTTCAAATATTGCCAATCCTTCTATTTTCATTGATACATTGCAATCTGCCAATACTTATAAAGCATATCTTACAGCTGATTGTGGCAATGGAGATTATTCAATGCCTGTTTCCTTAGTGTTCACAGTACCTTGTTTGGAGACCATTGCAATACCATTTGTGGAAAAATTCGACGGAAACTATACTGCCGATGTTGTTAATGATTGTTGGAAAGATGTGGATGATGCAAATAATGTGGTTGTGATTTATACTGGAAAAGACACAAATATTGTCCGTGACTTTTCATATACTGGCACTGTACAGCCTGTTACTCTTAATTCAGGGACACATAACTTACAAGTTTGGGGTGCTCAAGGTGGTGGACATACCTCATATCCTGGTGGTAAAGGAGGTTATTCAGAAGGGACTTTAGTATTATCTTCGACTCAAACTTTATATGTGTATGTCGGCGGAGCTGGTACTTATTCAACTGTTTCAGGGTCAGGAGTTAAAAGTGGGATTGCTGGATGGAATGGAGGTGGTTCTGCAGCTTCTGATGGTGGCGGAAGTTTGAGTATGCATCAAATTGCATCAGGTGGTGGCGGTGCTACTGATATTTCAATAGCAGGTGGTGATTGCTCGTTGGATGGTTATTACAGATATGTTCGTTCAGATAATTCTTATAAAGGAAGAATTATTGTAGCAGGCGGCGGTGGAGGTAGTAACTATGGTAATGCTAATTATGTTGGTGGTGCTGGTGGCGGAGTGTCTGGCCAAACTTGTCCAGCAGGCACTGGTGAACCTGGTGGTGGCGGTGGAGCAACGGCTATAGGCATAGGTGTCCGTAGTGATTGGTGTTCAGCAAGAATTGTTAATGGTGGCTTGGGTTATGGCTCTTGTTCAAGTGGCGGCGTCTATCAAGGCGGTGGAGGCGGCTGGTATGGTGGCGGCGCAGGCGTAGCTGGTGGTGGCGGTGGATCAGGTTATGTTTATACAGCAGAAACCGCAGAAAACTATCCTGCAGGTTGCCTATTGAATTCTTCTTATTATCTTGCAAATGCAAATACGTACGTTGGTAATACATCTTTTGCTTCAAAAGATGGTGGTACGGAGGTCGGGCATGAAGGGAATGGTTATGCAATAATAACGTCCACCGAAACTATCCTGCATAACGCGTGTTTAGCTAATTATAAAAATAATGTTGTTCTCGAACTTGATGCTACTTCGCGTGCCATTACTGTTCAGTCTCCGGTTCTTAACCTTAACGGCAATAATCTTAGTGATTGCAAAGTCGTCTTTAAGGCGATTTCTGCAATAGCAGGTCAGGTTATCAAAGTTGGTGCAATGGACAACGGCTCGTTTATAGAATGCGGTTCAGTTACTACTATTTCTAATAATTCATTTGAACAGTATGTTGTTACTCTCGAAAACTATACAGGTACATCTAAGGTCATAGCGTTCCAGACACCTCAAGGCAATATTGTTTATATCGATAGTGTTGCAGTTGATACATACAATTCTTGCGAAACACATACTCCGAAGAATGCTATTGCAACTATTGACATGAGCACAGGTGAGGTTACAGTTTCTTGGGCCGCTGATGCAGCAGTTGACAATTATGTTATTGAATATGATGTAAAGGGTTTTACAGAAGGAACAGGTTCGACAATAACAGTTTCAAATACAGATTCTTCATACGTTTTCTCAAATCTTGTTGAAGGTCAGTACGATGCATATATTAAAGCAGAGTGTGGTGGTGGGTACTCCATGTCTGTTAAAGTTCTCTTTGCAGTTCCTTGTGTTGACAATCAAGGAATTCCTTTCTCAGAAGATTTTGAAGGCTATACTGCAAATATTGCTAATGAGTGTTGGAAAGATATTGATGATAATACGGCAGTTGTTATTTATAAAGTTCCTACAGCGGTTTACCCTGTTGTTAAAACATTTGATTATACTGGAACTGTCCAGACGCTTAATGTAACTGAAGGGCAACAGTATAAATTACAGGTTTGGGGTGCTCAAGGTGGTGGTTCAAATACTACAAATGATTATGGTGGTAAAGGTGGCTATGCTGAAGGTGTTTTAACTGCACCGCAATCCCAAACTTTGTATGTTTATGTTGGAGAATCAGGAAATAGCGGTTATAACACCGGATTGTATTTCAATGGCGGTGGTTACCGTTGTAGTTATCCTGGTGGTGGAGGTGCTACAGACATTAGAACAATTGGTGGCACTTGGAATGATGCTACAGGTTTAAAATCAAGAATTATTGTTGCTGGTGGCGGTGGTTCTGCTTCCAATTATAGTGGTAATTATGCTCAAGGTGCAGCTGGTGGTGGTGAAAATGGTCAGGATTATCTTGGAGGTAGTTCAAACCAAACTTATGGTGGTTATGGTGGACGCTCTGCATATAATGGTAATTTTGACTATTCTTCAAGTCGAGAGAATAATGAATGGATAAGTGGATTTGGTTGGGGCGGTTATGGTTATTGTGGATCTAGTACTTATTTTGGCGCTGGTGGCGGTGGCTGGTATGGTGGTGCCGGAGGTGGTAACTCTTACAATTATAATCCACCGAGATCTGGTGGTGGTGGTTCTGGTTATGTATATACCTCGGCAACTGCTTCAAATTATCCTTCTAATTGTCAATTAAATTCAGGCTATTATTTAACTGCTACTAAGAATATTAGAGGAGATAATCAATTCGTTTCAATTGATGGTGGTACGGAAACAGGTCATGCAGGTAATGGTTATGCTATTGTTTCTTATGATTCTGTTCCAAGTTGGGATAATCTTCTTTCTTTAGACGCAACTTTACGTACTATTACCGTTCAATCTCCTGTCATTAACCTTAATGGTCATGACCTTGGAGAATGTATGGTTAAGTTCTATGTTAATTCAGAAAATGCTGGCGCACAAATTAATGTCGGTGTTATTGATAATGGTGCATTTACTCAGGTTGCAACGGTTAATACTGTAAATGCCAATAACGATGAACTTTTTGTCGTTTCATTGTCTTCATATACAGGGACTTCACAAGTTATTGCATTCCAGGCTCCACAGGGCAATGTTTTAACAATAGACGACATTGTTGTTGACATTGAAACACCATGTGCAACAGATGTTCCTGATGGTATAACATTCACAGCTCACGCTAATGCCATAGATATGGATTGGGATACTAACAGCAATGCTTCTGGTTGGGAAATTGAGTATGGCACACAAGGCTTTACACAAGGGAATGGCACTACAGTTAATACCTCTGTTAACTCATACGTATTCAACAATCTTACACAGTATGAGACGTACGACTTCTACATTCGTACATCTTGTCAGAATGGCAACTATTACAGCGATTGGGTAGGCCCTTATTCATACTCTACCAATTGTGAAGTTCCTGCTAATCCGTTTGCTGATGACTTTGAAGCATACACAGACAACAATCCTAACGATTGTTGGAAAGATATTGATGATAATAGCAAAGTTATAATATCAAGTTTGATTAAAGATACTATTGCACATAATTTTGAATATAAAGGCACTGTGGAGGCATATCCAATAGAGGCTGGTATTAAGTATAAATTCCAAGTATGGGGAGCTCAAGGTGGTACTGATTGCGCATATACATGCACTGGCTCAAAAGGGGGCTATTCGCAGGGATTTTTAACTTTGGATAATGCTGCAACGTTGTATGTCGCTGTCGGTGGTAAAGGTGGTGATGAAATGGCAGGTGCAGGTGGTGGTTGGAACGGCGGTGGCAATGCAGGTACAAATGGTACTTCTGGTGGCGGTGGCGGTGCAACTGATATTAGGATAAATACAAATTCATTGTATGCACGTGTTATTGTAGCTGGTGGTGGTGCTGGTGCAGGAGCCAATAATGGTAATGGTAATTCTGGTTATGGCGGTGGCACACAGGGTGGTGCAAGTTATAGCAGTAATAAATCCGCGAACCAAAATTCTGGATATCAATTTGGACAAGGTGAACATCGCTCCAGTGGAACTGACGGTGGTGGCGGTGGTGGCGGCTGGTACGGCGGTTATCAGTCCGGCGGTGACGGTTATGGTGCAGGCGGTTCAGGCTATGTCTATACATCAGCCACGGCAGCTGACTATCCACAGGGTTGTCTTTTGAATATTAATTACTATTTAGAGAATGCTAACACATATGCAGGCAATACTTCATTTCCTGCTCCCAATGGTGGTACAGAAGAGGGACATAGTGGCAATGGATATGCCAGAATTACTGAATATTACACATCAAAGATTCTTTCTCTTGATGGTGTTATTGATAATACTACACATACAATTTCATCACCTGCTCTCACATACGATAATAGTGAGACTCTTGGCAGTTTTGTTCTTACATTTGAGGCTCAAGCTATTAGCGGAAGCATTGTTACTATTGGTGCTATTGAAAACGAAACTACTTTTGTGCCTATAACAAACGCTACAATTACAAATAATTCTGGTTTTGTCCGCTATGATGTGTCACTCACATCTTACACCGGTAATGCCCGCAGATTCGGCTTCCAGGTTATGGCAGGCACAAAAATTCTTATTGACAACGTGAAACTCACGCTTGATGGTCCTTGTGCTATGGCTACTCCGAAAAATGTTACAGTTAATCCAAGTGACCGCTCTTACGATGTGGTGGTCAATTGGGATAATAATGCTGCCGCTGCTGACGGCTGGATTATTGAGTATGGTGACAGGGGATTTACTCTTGGTACAGGTACTCAAGTAACTGCAGATTCTAATTCTTATACATTTACCGCTCTTGAAAGATTACACAACTATGATTTATACGTTAAAGCGGATTGCGGCAACGGGGAACTTTCGGACTGGCATGGCCCAGTTTCATTCTTCACCCCACAAGTTATAGCGCAAATTCCTTACTATTGCGATTTTGATGATAAAGTAGAGGCTACAAACTGGCAATTTGCTAATAATAACGATCCATCATATCCAAATAATTGGTACATAGGTACTGCTCAAAATGCTAATAATGGTGGCAACTATGGACTCTATATTTCAAATGACAATGGTGCTCACAATACTTATTCAGCAACAAGTTGCGTCGTTTGGGCATACCGCGATATTGAATTTGAAAAAGGCGGCAATTATGAGCTTTCATTTGATTGGAAAGGCAAGGGTAACACCACTAACGACTATATGCGTGTATATCTGACTACGCCTTTAGTTACTCCTGTTGCAACTACCAACACTACAATCACAGCTCCTACTCCTACCACTTCACCATATCAGCGAATTGATAATATTTATAATGAACTCTTCTCATACGGTTCATACACTTCATCTGTTTTACGATTCAGTCCATATAATTATGGTTATAATGATGGTGGTGGTTATTCATTCTATTTACCAACACAATGGAGAACACATCGTGGAACAATTACTGTAAATTCGGCAGGGGTATATCGCATCTACTTTGCATGGCGTAACTTTACGACTGTAAATGGTGAACCTATCGCAATTGATAATGTGTCTATTACTAAATGTGAAACTCCGCTCGCAATTTATGCTGTTACAACTGATACTACAGCAGAATTGAATTGGACGGCGACTACATCTAATGATTATCTTGTTGGCTACAAACCGGCAAGTGCAAACAATTGGACAGAACAGATTGTGTCAGGTAATTCACTCACAATTAGCGGATTGAATGAAAATACCGAATACGATTTGCGTGTTGCTTCACAATGTGAGGAAAATGCACATTCATTCTTTGCTGAGACTTCAGTTAAGACTTCATGTACGTATGGTGTTGTTAGCAACTCAACAATAAGTCAGGCTATTACATCATCATATACAGGTAATAATGGTGGTTATTATGCAGTTCCGTTTGCGGTTCTTAATAATGACGCTAACTATGCTTACTATTTATCTCAGTCCATTTATGCTCCTGAGGAAATCGGAGCTTCAGGTGACATTTCAGAATTATGGTATTATGTACAATATCCATTTACTGCTGAGAAAGCAGGATTAAGGGATGTTGCCATTTACTTAGCTCATACCTCAATAGCTGGATTTAACGGATATGATGCCAATAATTTCGAAAAGAATGGTTTCACCGAAGTTTATCGTGGACCAATCAACTTCCCGAACTATGGATGGAACAAGATAACACTCCAGACTCCGTTTGCATACGATGGCTTACGTAACCTCATCGTTTGCTTCAACGATATGGATTACGACTGGTACTACAATAATGGTACAACAAACTATTTTGCAAACCAGCCGAAACATTCTTCTATTACAAATTCGTATGCAACAATAAGCGCCCGTCGTGCGCCGTCAGCAACTGGTGCGTATGATTTGGCAACAATTCAGACAGATGCAGCTAACAGGACATATTGTACTTCATATAATCCTGCTATCAAATTTACTGTTTGTAATGCAAATGCAATCACTTGCGGTGAGCCAACCAATCTTTTTGTTGATAATTCGCAGCTCGGTGAAGTTACAATTAAGTGGACTGCATACAACGGTACAGGCGAATGGGAGGTGGAATATAGGGAAGACGGTGATTTGAACTGGACATCTGCCGGTACAACTACAGCTAATGAAATTGTTATTAGCAACCTTTCTACTGACTTTTTGAAGTATAATATCCGTGTACGCACCATTTGCGACAATGGTAACAACACAAGCAATTGGCTTACAGCTGATTTCTATACACGTTGTATTTCCGGTTCTGAAGAGACAGAACCGCAATTGTGGTTGACAAGTACTGAACTGTATGTTCCATTCTATAATGGCAGATATTCATATAACCAGTCAATTTATACTCCTGCAGAACTTGGCATTGCCGGACAAGAGGGATTTATTACAGGAATTTCACTCCAGACAGGTTCAAATGCAACAGCAATTACTACGAATATTAACCAGCCAATTGTTTATCTTGGTACAACTACAATTAGCAGTTTCGCTTCAACAACTACTACACCTGAAAAAATGTTTGTTCCGCTCTATTCTATGAAGAAAGTAGCAGACTATGAGGCTCGCGGAGATTTCTATCTTACACCAAATACATCAACTTGGTATGAACTTGAATTTGACGAACCGTTCTTCTATAATGGTGTTGACAATCTTGTTTTTGCAGTTTACAAACCGAATACTGCTGCTACAAGTACATTCACAGCTGGGGCGGCCAATGATAGGGTTTCTATGAGAATGGCAAATACTGAAAACAAGGAGTATGTCAATCCGGAAAGTCCATTATTTGGTTACAAATATAATACTGCGACAAGTGCTGAATTTGCTTCCACCACATATCGTCCAAGTATCCGGTTGAAATACAGTACTTGCGGTATTTGTCCGGCTCCTACAGCAATGGAAGTCAAATCTATGACAAACTCTGATGTTGAACTCACTTGGACACAACTTGGCACACCTACTCAATGGCAGATTGAATATGGTGTTCAGGGCTTCACTCAAGGCACCGGTACAACAGTTTCTGTTTCCGATTCTGCATACGTTGCATTGTCAGGCCTCACTTCAGGTATTACATACGATGTTTATATCCGTTCGAATTGTGGCAATAACGGCTATAGTCAATGGGCTAAATTCGACTTCACAATGCCTTGTGCAACAGTTGTAACCAAAGTTACAGGTGTTGACAGACCTGATTCTATATCCACTTCAGTAACTTCGTGGTATCCGTTTGGATATAACTATAGTTCGTATTCTCAACAGATTTATACTCCTGATGAACTTGGTCTTGAAGCAGGCAAGCCTTGCTACATTCGTCAGATTGCATTCCACGCATATTACTATACTTCAACAAGTTATGTATATCCTACTGTCTGGATTGGCAGAACTGAAAGAAGCACTTTCTCAAGCACATTCAACTCTTCCGAAATTATACCTGTTACGGATATGACTAAGGTCTATACACATAACAACACGCAGGCAGGTGTCAATATGAAGAAATGGGCTTCAGTTCTTACCCTCAACAAACCGTACTATTTTGACGGAGATATGAGCAAGAATATTGTAATTGCATGCTACAACGCTAATCCGAATAGTAATAGTACATATAACCAGTTTGTGGTTGCCTCCACAGGTAATGACTATCGTACGATATACATGTCATACTCTAACTCCAATACTACTACTGCAGCACAGTATATACATCCGGAAGGGCAATATTTTAATACTGGTTTTTCAAGTACTGGTTCTGTAAAATATCATCCGGAAATCCGTATTTATGCTGACTATTGCGCACCGTGTGAAATGCCAGAAAACCTCAAGTTCAATGCTTTGACTTCTACTGACGTTGAAGTTTCATGGACTGAAAACGGCACAGCTGACACTTGGGAAATTGAGTATGGGCTTAAGGGATTTGAACAAGGTACAGGCCTTACAGTAACAGCAAATTCAAATCCGTTTACACTGAGCCAGCTTACACCTGGTTCACACTATGACATATATATCCGTCCTACCTGTGCAACCGGTACGGAATTTTGGTCAAATGGTGAATTTTACACACCTTGCGGTGGTTACGCAGTGCTTGATACATTGAAACCTTTTGAAGACAATAAAGATGGGGCAACTACAGTTTATCCATGGAGAACATACGGCTACTCTTATGCACAACAGATATATTCTGTTGAAGAGTTAGGATTGAAACAAGGTGTCCCCTCTACCATTACTTCGGTTTGGTTCCGTGCTAACGGCAATACTTCAAATTATCTCTATCCGTCTATCTATATGGCAAGCACGAATAAAGAATACTTTGCTTCTACAGACCTTTACGATAGCAAGAGTTACATTTCACCTGAAAAATTCACAAAAGTTTATGACCACGAAAGTGATTATGTGACAATGGTTAACGGTTGGAATGAAATTGTTCTTGACAAACCATTCTATTATGACGGTGTGAGCAAGAATATAGTAATAGCTACACGTAATAATCATTATTCAGGGACAGATATTAATTTCTATTACCATTATATTCCTAATGCAAATTCATATCGTAGGACCTTCTATACGTATAATAATACTACTGATACGTCATACAGCAAATATTTTAATCCAGAACGGCCAGAGTTTATGTGTATGGATTATATTTCAAATCGTGGTTATGATATGTATCAGGGAGATATTCGTATCACCACTACCACATGTCTGCCGTGTGCTGATCCTACAGATGTCTCTTGCAACAATATCACAACATCATCTGTTGATATTTCATGGACTGATAATGACAACAGCCAGTGGATTATTGAATACGGGTATAAGGGCTTTGATACAGATGGTTTGAAAGATACTGTCTCAACCAACCCATACACTCTTACAGACTTGCGTCCGGGTGTGGATTATGATGTCTATGTCAAACCGATATGCTCTAATGGTACTGTCAATCCGCAGGGCGGTTATGCAACTTTCAAAACAGACTGTAATGCTCCGTATTCTGTAACGGCTACTTTGAGCAAGATGACGGCAACAAATACATACGTTCCGTTCTATCCGAGCCAAAGCACATACTCTTATACACAACAGATTTACACACCAGACGAGCTCGGCCTGAAAGTTGGTGAACCGTGCTATGTTACGGCCCTCGCACTTAAATCCACAGGTGCAATGACTATTACAACCAATATTTGGATGGGTAATACGAAACAGGATCATTTCGATTTGCCGGTTGTACGCGGCTCGTTCATCACGACTGACCACATGACAAAGGTTTATGGTTCAACTTCAAAGGCATACAATCTCGGTGACAACAAGATAGATTTTACTACCCCATTTTTCTATGATGGTACTTCAAATATTGTTATAGCGTTCTATAAGGCTAATTCTGATAATTATATAAATTATTTCTATTATCATACAGCTGATGATTACAGAACTATTTATACCCACTATACAGATGCCAATTATGTCAATCCTGAATCGGCTACTGACTACTTTATGATGAACTATTCAAATTCAGGCCGTCTCAACTCACAGAACGACATCCAGCTTGATTACACTGTATGTCTGCCTTGCCCGCTGCCTAATGATGTAGCTGTTTCCAACATCACAGCTAAAACAGCTGATGTAACGTGGACAGAATTAGGTTCATCCACATCATGGGAGATTGAATACGGTTATGCCGGATTCACACAAGGTACGGGTATTGTTGTTACAGCAAATAATACTGCTTATACTCTATCAAATCTCACAAGCAACACACCGTATGATGTATATGTACGTCCTATCTGCTCAAACGGCACAGAGAACTACCAGTGGGTTAGCGCTTCATTCTCCACATTGTGCGATGACATATACAGTAAGACAGTTTCCAATGAAGACAAACTGTATGTTTCAATGCAGGGTGTTGTCCCGTTCTATAATACAGGTAACTATACCTACGCACAACAGATATATACACCTGAAGAACTTGGCATTGATACTGGGAAAACAGGATATATAACATCTGTTTCATTCTGGACGACAACATCATCACCACAAAATTCTATTTATCCGTCAATTTGGATGGGTACTATTCCAAGTACGAAGACAACATTCGGAGTTTCATCATACAATATGTCAAGTTTCATACCTGTTACGGATATGTCAAAGGTCTATGCATATAGTGGACAAGTTACATTTGATGGATGGACAACAATCCAATTTACTACTCCGTTCTTCTATGATGGTTATTCAAATATTGTTATAGGAACACAAAATGTCAGCAATGCAGGCAACTCTGTCTATTTCATGGTTGATACGAGCAATATAACGGTAACTGTTGACAACTGCAAGTCGATGTGCACTTATTCAGGAAATCTTGGATATGTTGAACCTACTTCAACTCTCTTTGGCTTAGGTAGTGGTAATGTCGCTGCATATCGTCCGATTGTACGTTTGGGCATCAACTACTGTGCACCATGCGGCACGGCTCATAATATTGCAGCGATTCCTACAAATACTTCAATAAACCTTACTTGGGACGATGATGCAAAAGTGGACAATTGGAATGTTGAATATGGAGTCCAAGGATTTGAACATGGAACAGGCACAACAGCAACAACCAACAGCGCTTCATTGACACTTTCAGACCTCCATCCAGGTTACAACTACGACTTTATCATTGGCTCAGATTGTGCCAATGGTGATGAGAACCCGTATGTGATAGAATCACAAAATGCGACAGACTGCGGTTCATATCAGGTTACAGATGTTGTAATGTTGAATGATGCATACACGTCAACATACAACTATTTTGTCCCAGCCCACACTGCAAGCTACTCATATTCACAGCAGCTCTACACTCCGCAAGAACTTGGTTTGCAAGCCGGTGTCCCGTGCTATCTCACTTCAGTAACATTCAACGCTATTTCCGCAACAAGTTACTTTGTCCCAACAATTTGGGTGGGCATGGTTGATGAAGACTTGACAACATTCTCAAATACAAGCTCCGTAAACATCAGTAACTTTATTCCGCGTGAGCAGCTGACGAAGGTCTATACGGCAAGCACTGCACAAGAACAGAGCAACTGGGCCACAGAACTCACATTTGACCAGCCGTTCTTCTATGACGGACATTCAAACATCGTTATAGCAGTTTACAATAACAATGCGACAAGTGCGGCTTCATCATTCCAGTTCAACAAGAACTACACTTCACCAGACTATAGGGCAATTGTCGCATACTCAGCAACGAGTAACTATGTCAATCCGGATGCAGGCGGCTTCGGCTATCCTGTCAATTTTGCGACATACCTCTACCGTCCTGACATCAAATTGGGAGTCAAATATTGCGAACCTTGTGATCCTGTAACCTCAATCCTCACATGTGTACCGTCTCTGACGACAGTCACACTTTCATGGACAAATACAGGAGCATCGCAGTACGAAATCGAGTACGGTCTCACAGGCTTCAAGCATGGTGAAGGCATGCTCGACACGGCAAGCACCAATTCGATAAAGATCAGCGAACTCTATTCAGACGCCTCATACGATGTCTATGTGCGTCCGCTCTGCAGCGGTTCATACACGAACAGCGGCTGGCTGAAACAGACATTCACAACCCTCTGTAACGGGTACTATTATGAGACAGCATCAGTTGAGGATGCCAACTGTGTGGCGACAGAAGCCAAGGTGCCTGTCAGCGCATACTATTACACATATTCACAACAGGTCTATTCTGTAGATGAGCTTCAAGGTCTTACCAAGGGGACTCCCGGATATATTGAAAGCATATCATTCTTCAACCAAAACAGCAATAACCTTACCAATACAATCTGGATGGGAATGGTTCCGCAAGGGACGGCGTTCCCGGCCTCATCAACAGACAATGCTGATTTCATTGCTGCCACCAAGTTGACAAAAGTTTGGACATCTAATACAATATCGTATTCAGCAAACGATTGGACTACAGTAACACTGAACACTCCATTCTACTATGATGGTAATTCAGATATTGTTGTGGCAGTTTATAACACCACAAATATAGGTAATAATAATCCTAACTCTTATGTAAGCTCAGTCAAATTCCGTTATAACCAGACACCTGGCAGATACACTTCAATGTACAGGGCAAGTTCTAATTCAAATTATGTCAATCCAGAAAGCAGCGACTTCTTCGTGAATTCGTGGAATTATAACGGTTCGCAGCAATACCGTCCGGATATGAAGGTTAGCATGAGATACTGCAACACCTGCGATGCCCCGACCAATGTCACGGCATCAGTCATAACCACGGATGCG
>JAGCRI010000110.1 GCA_017964755.1 Bacteroidales bacterium
GCTCATGTCGGCTGCTTTGAAGAGGAGCGGATTGTCGGCACTAAATTGACTGCAGATGTTTCGTTCCGTTATGAGGCAGATGGCGCGGCAGAAACTGATGATTTGTCGCAAACTGTTAATTATCAGGAAGTTTATGCTGTGGTACAAAATGTTATGAATGCGCCTGCACAGCTTTTGGAGAATGTGGCTTATAGAATTATAAGGGAACTTAAGAGCAGATTTCCAGACATTTCGGATGTCAAAGTTACTGTCAGTAAGCTGAATCCGGTGCTCGGCGGAAAAACAGCGGCTGCAACAGTTTCAATGAAGGAGGATTAGCGTTAAAAACCCAAGTCGTTTTTCTATCCGACATTTTTATTATCTTTGCTGATTATTTTTTGATGACTATAAAATTATTGATATGATGAAAAAACTTCAAATTGTATTGTCTGTCGCACTTCTTGCTGCAGTTAATTTTATTTATGCGCAAAATAGTGATTATCTGTTGATTGTTGGGAAAGACACCATTTCAAAGGATGAGTTTTTGCGTACTTATCAGAAGAATAGTTCGCTTGAAAAGGCAACGCAGAAAGATTTGCGTGATTACTTGGATCTTTATACTAATTTCAAATTAAAGGTTTTGGACGGCGAGGCTCAGCAGGTTGACACTTCCGCCAATTTTACCCGTGAACTCAATTCGTATAGGAACCAATCGGCTCAGCAATACCTTATAGATAAGGAAGTTACAGATGAATTGATTGAAGAGGCATTCGAGCATTCAAAGTATCATGTTAGAGCTTCACATATTCTTGTGGAGTGTAAGACAACTAACCCGTCTGACACTTTGGCAGCGTATAAGAAGATAATGGATATTCGTAAAAAACTGATAAACAAGGAAATGTCTTTTGCTGATGCTGCTGTGACCTATTCCGATGACCCTTCTTCCAAGGATCGCGAAGGACGGAACGGACAAATGATGGCCGGAAATAAGGGCGACCTTGGCTATTTCACTGTTTTCAATATGATTTATCCGTTTGAAGTTGCAGTTTATAATACACCGGTCGGAAAAATATCAATGCCTGTTAGGACATCGTTCGGATACCATATTATATATGTTACCGATAAAGTCCCGGCTATAGAATCCATATCAATTTCACAGATATATTTTGCTGATTCGCTTGCGAAAGAGGGCAAGATGACAGCGGAGACAAAGGAAAAGATAGATGAAGTCCAGAAAAAACTGAAAAACACATCTTTCGAAGATTTGGTTATGGCCTATTCCGATGATAAGGGGACGGCTATTGAATCAAAAAAAGGTGAGGTTAAGGCTTTCGCTCCTCAGCGCCGCCCCGGTGACTTTGTGAAGGCGTGCATTTCGCTGAAGCAGGGTGGGGTGTCTGCTCCGGTTGCCACTCATGACGGCTGGTTTATTATTAAATTGAAAGAGGTTAAGAATTTGGAGATTACTGAAGACCAGAAATTTGCAATGAAAAACAGAATACAGAGGGACAACCGCTCTTTTAAGAGCAAAGAATCGTTGGTTGAAAAACTTAAAAAGGAATACAAGTTCGAGGATTCAGGGGCAAAGGCGGCCATTGATTTCTTTTCAAAAAATATTCCTCATGAATATATGCAGTCATCGAAAATTGATTTGGAGGAGCTTGACGGCATCAGACAGCTGAAGCCGATGTTCACGTTTGCTGACCAGAAGGTTACTGCTCTTGATTATGCGAAATATATACGCCGTTTTCAAGGAATCAGCAACATTAATGATATGAAAAAGTTTGTTGAGGAGAAATATCCGTTTTTTGTGAATGAAACAATTTTAAGATACGAAAACGAACATCTGGAAAGTAAATATCCTGAGTTTAAGGCTCTCGTGGAAGAATATCACGATGGGATGGTGCTGTATGAGATAACATCTTCTGAAGATTGGCTCAAAGCTGTTAAGGATACAGTGGGGCTTGTGAATTTTTATGAAAAGGTGCAATCCAAATATCCTGTTTCAAAATCCGACCCGACACCGAGACCTTTTGAAGAGGTTAAATCTGCGGTAATAACTGAATATCAGGATTTTCTTGAGAGCAAATGGCTTGAGGCTCTGCGCGTAAAATATCCTGTCAGGGTCAATGAGAAGGTTTTTGACTCAATCCTCAAAAAATAGGAAGTGAAGAGGTTCGCTTTTTTCATATTGCTGCCCGTGCTTTTTGCGGCGTGCTCCGATACAGGCGACAAAGTCGTGGCGGAAGTGTACGAAAACAAACTCTTCCTTTCGGAAGTGGTGAGCCAAGTGCCTGATTATCTTACAGGTAAGGATAGCGCTGATTATGCGAAAAAAATTATTGAAGATTGGACAATTGACCAGATTCTTCTTCATGAGGCAAATTTGGAATTGTCGCCGGCAGAACGTAATTTTTCAAAAGAACTTGCGGAATTGCGCAAAGATCTGATGATTCAGGCTTATTGCAGAAAAATTACAGCTGACACCACTTTGTTTCCTGTTTCAGATGAGGAGGTCGCCGAGTTTATGAGGACTTATGGGATGAATTATTCTGTGGAGAAGGAAATTGTGCGGCTTAATTATGTCAAACTTGCAAAAAAATCCAAACTTATTCCGAAAGTCAAGGCTATTTTGTCTGATGACGATTTGCGTCAGACCCAGAAAGACGTTATCGAAAAACTCTGCTCTGATTCGATAGAGTATTTTATAGATGATGACAAATGGCTCTATCTTGAAGATATTGAAGTCGAATTTCCTTTGCAGTTGAAGGAGAAAGAGCGGTTGCAGGATGAGAACAGGTTCATTGAAGTTGATGATGATGAGTATCATTATATGATTGTGCTGTTGGATTACAGGAAACATCAGACTGCAGAAGAGAGCGGGGCGAACAAATACGACCATGTCCGCGATATGATACGCCAACAAAAACGCGTCCAATTCATAAAAGAGAAAATAGACGCGTTACGTTAGATTCCTGAAATTTTTTATAAGGGACTTTTATTTGTTCCCTACATATCTTCCGAAGTTGAATCCCACACTGATTGCGAGGTAGAAGTCGTGGTCGAATTTTGCGGTTCCGAGGTCAAGGGCGAGATAGATACGTTTGTAGTCAGCGCCGAGGCGGACATCAATGCCGGAAGGTGCTGCGTAGCCGAGCCCCCCGATGAAGGCGAAGCTGTTGTCATAGTCGCCATAAACGGCGAGAACGCCCAAGCGCGGTGTCCACGGAATGCCCCATGAGAAGAATCCGCCGAGTGCCCAGGTTTTTGACAGCGGGTAAGCGAAGTCAAGGCAGACGTTGGCAGAGAAGCGCGGGTAGTCATATTTGAAACCGTGTGCGAAAAATCCGGCGCCGGCTCCGAAGAAGAGATTCCTCCTGTCTTTTTGAGCATCTTTTACTTGTGTGCTTGGCTTGTCAGTGGTTTCCAAATTACTCTTGCGCGGACTTTCAACCACATCGCCGAGTGTCCAGCGGACGCGTCCCTCGCGCGAACTCGGCACATAGCAGCGCAAGTCGCGCCAGCGGTTTGTGAGGTTCTGCGCCATTGTCTTGAACTCCTCCTCCAACTTGGTGATGTTTTCAACCTCGTTGAAATTTGGTCCGTCTTCGCCCATGCTGGCAACTTCTTTCAGCTCTTTGCGGAACTTCTCAACATTTGTGAGGTCGCCTCCTTTAAGGGCTATGATATAGCTTTCTATTGGACGTCCAGCAAGATTTTGGTTGATTCTTCCTGATATGCGTTCGCGGTATTCGTCAGAGTTTTTGATGTTCAGATTAAAACTGTTCGATGCATTGTCAAGTCCGTCTGTAAAAGATACAAGGCACGAAACTTCGTACACGTCCTTGTCCTTATCGCGCATGTTTGCTGTGTATTCCTTTATCATGTCCATTGCCTTGTCCATGGCATAGTAAAGGGCAGTGTTATTGTCGGTCTGGAGCCCGTCTATAAAGTCTATCATCTTGCTGATAGAGTGGGAGGTGAGTGGCTGGATATCAAAAACGTTGAAATCAGTGTTCTTCATAGTGTTGAACCCTATGATACCGAGGCGCACATTGCCTTCAGGACACCGGCCGTAAAGCTGTTGTATGAAACTTGTCGCACTCCTTTTCAGCTGGGAGAAGTCCTGTGCCATTGAGCTGCTGCAGTCCAAGACGAGCATTATGCTCATTATTTTTTGAGACTGGTAGCTCTCCGTGGCCTGTTTCACTTCGCGGTCAACCTGCCACTGTTTTGATTCAGGGTCGTAGCGCCAGAATTTAAGAGTTGCATCAAGACCGCCTTCGTATGTGGTTTCAGCTTTTTGGAAAGTGAAAAGCACATTCTCCCCTTCATTTTTTCCGGTCCAGACGTTCTCGTCCTTGAATGTGATACCTTTAGATGATACATTCTGCAATTTGTAGTCCCAGCCGTTGTGCGAAGAGTTCGGTGAAATTGTCATCGTACCTTCAATATAATACTTCGCATTTTCGGGTGAAGTTTGGGCGAAAGCTGCGGCGAAGCCGACAAGAAAACCGATTAAGATGATGATTTTTTTCATATTGCTAAGTCTTGAAAATTTCTATAAAAACGATGATTTTTGTATTCTATTTTATTAAAAATAAGAATTTACAAAGATAGGAAAAAATAAAATACGAATTTATGGAATTGTTATATAATGTCCGCTACATGAGCCCTATGAAAACAGTTCTCCCGCAGTTTTTGCAGGTGGCAGTTCCTTTCTGCGCAAATCTGCAGCTGCTGCGGGAGAATAAAAGTTAATTTTAGTATCCGAATATCGTCTTTTGGTCAACGGTCTCCATTGGGCCGAGTTCCGACAGATATTTGGTGTCAATGTCTTTCAGATCGCCCAACACGCAATAGGTGTAAGTGCTGTTTTTGACCATCTTCTCTTGGAACGCCTTCACATCAGCGAGCGTCATATTTTGAAGTTTTTCAAAAATCACCTTGTTGCGATCGTAGTCAACGCCCATGTCACAAGCATCCATATAACTCCAAAGTACGTTGTCCTTAATGCAGCGTTGAGTGCGCATGCGTGAGATGATGGAGTTCTTGGCAATGTCAAATGCAGCTTCGCTTTCTGGCATATTGTCAATTATTTCGGCGAATGCCTCAATAGCACTCTTCATCTTGTCGTTCTGTGTTGCGATGAAAGCCATAAAATAGTATGGATCAGTGCCTCTTGACGGTTCAGCAAAATATGCGTTTGCCGAATATGCCAACGCACGCGCCTCGCGCATCTCCTGAAATACTATGCTGCCCATGTTGCCTCCGAAATATTCGTTGTAGAGGTTAATGTCAGCGTCATTCGCAACATCAAATTTAATGCCGCGGTTCGCATATTGCGCATAGTAAATCTGTTTTGCATCATACTGTGCCACATACACTTTCGAAGATTCTACAGTACGCGGCGTGTAGTGTACAGTTTCAGGAATCGCTTCTAATTTTTCTGGAGTCTTGTGTATATTATCGACCATCGTAATCACGTTTTTGCTCTTTTCTGGTCCATAATATAATACTGTATGCTCTTTTTTCAGAAGGTTTTTAACCTGATTGAGAAGCGTTTCTGAAGTGAGTTCAGCCAAAGCCTCATTTGGCATGACAGTTTTCTTGATGAAGTCTTCACCATACATCGCATAGCGGCGCAAAGCATAGAAGTTGTAACTTTGGCTTAACTTGTTGTCGCTGCGTGATTTGAAGATGTCGTTTTTCAGCTCTGCTAATACTTCGTCATCGGCTTTGGGGTCAGCGAGAAATTCTTCCATAAGTGTCATGGCTTTCTCCATATTCTCATTGAGCCCGCTGACCATGATATAACTGCGTTCAGGACCGGCGATGAATCTCATGTTGCAGGCGATGTTATAAAATTCGCTCTTTATCTCCTCAGGAGTTTTGGTGGAAGTTCCGAGGTAATCCAAATAAGAGAATGCCGTGCTGAGAGTTGCATCGTTGTTTGTGCCAAGGTCGAATACATAGATGAGGTCGAAAACGTCTGTCGTTTCATTCTTTTTGTACAATACCGGAAGTCCGGCTTTTGTGCTTGTCTTTTCCATATCTTTGTTGAAATCAACGAAGACAGGCTCGATAGGTTTAACTTCCGAATTTTGGATTTCTCTCAAAAATTGGCTGCTCGTGTCGCGGTTAGTGACAATAGGGGTAATCTGCGGTTTGTCAATCTTTTTGAAATTCGGTTCGCCTTCGCGTTTGTAAACCACAACGTAATTCTTTTCGCCCATATATTGGTTCGCAAATTTTATGACATCGTCTTTTGTGATTTTTGCAAGGCGGTCAAGGCGATTAACCTCATCTTCCCATGGAATATCATTGACAAAGCAATCAACAAAAGCATTCACACGTCCATAGTTTTCGTCAAACATCTGTGTCTGCTGAAGTTTGAAATTCGCGATTGTGGCTTTAAGCAATGACTCGTCGAAATCGCCGCTGCGGAGTTTCGCGACATTTTCCAAAAGAAGATCGCGCACCTCTTCCAACGACTGTCCTTCTTTCGGATAACCATCAAGCACCATTGCACCTTGGTCGGCAAGGGTATAGCTAAATGCGTATGCGTCAAGCACTTTCTGCTTTTGAACGAGGTTAAGGTCGAAAACACCAGCCTGCCCGTTGTAAAGCAGTGATGAGACGAGGTCGGCAACATCAGCGTCAGGATGGTTGGCAGCGGGGAGTCTCCATGCCAAAGCGACATTAGCTGCCTCCTGCCCGATAACAACTTTCTCTATCGGTTCGGTAATAGGAGCTTCTTCCTTAACTGTCCATTTCGGCAATTCTGTGTTCGGTTTCAGTTCGCCGAAATATTTTTTGATGATGGCTAAAGCCTCTTCGGGATCAAAATCTCCGGAAAGGCAAATTGCCATATTGTTCGGCACATAATATGTGTTATAATGTTTCTTGATATTTGTAAGTGACGGATTTTTAAGATGTTCCTGGCGACCGAGGGTTGTCTGTGTGCCGTATGGATGGTTCGGGAAAAGAGCATTAAAAAGAGTGTCAATCATCAGATTGCCGTCTTGAGTCAGCGACATATTGTATTCTTCATAAACGGCTTCAAGTTCTGTATGGAATCCACGGAAGACAGCGTTTTCGAAGCGGTCAGCCTGAATCTTTGCCCAGTTCTCAATCTGGTTTGAAGGAATTTCTTCAACATAGCATGTTACGTCATTACTTGTGTAGGCGTTAGTGCCGTCAGCGCCAATTGCCGACATCAGCTTGTCGTACTCGTTTGGAATAGAAATCTTTGAGGCTTCGTAACTGATGCTGTCAATCTGATGATAGATTGCTGCGCGCTCCGCAGGATCAGTAGTCTTTCTGTAAACCTCAAAGAGCTGCTCAATCTGGTCAAGCATTGGCTTTTCAAGTTCATAATTTGATGTGCCGTACTTTTGTGTGCCTTTGAACATCAGGTGTTCCAAATAGTGTGAAAGGCCTGTCGTCTCGGCGGGGTCGTTCTTAGAACCGACTTTCACTGCAATATTCGCCTGAATGCGCGGCTCGTCTTTGTTCACCGACATATAGACTTTCAGGCCATTGTCAAGGGTGTAAATTCTTGTTTTAATCGGGTCATTTTTCACCGATTCGTAATCCTTGTTGCCGCAAGAAGTTACAGAAACGGCAACTATTAAGCTGATTACCAATAAATTAAAAAATCTTTTCATATTATTTGTTTTTGTTGGATTTATTTTACAAAGATATTAAAAGAATTATATTAAAAGTGAATTAGGCAAAAGTTAGCCGAGCCATTCTGAAATTTTTTTTACGGCCCTTTCATTCAGCCGGTGCCCGAATTTGTCACACCAGACTATTTCAAAGCCGGTCTCTTCTAACGCAGCCGCGCTCTTCTTTGAGTTCTCGCGCCCTATAAGTTCGTCAGCCGTTGAGAAGATGGCCAAGTTCCGTTTCCCCAGTACGATATTTTTCTCTTGCCGGAATTGGATGAATTTGCGAATCATTGGCTCGTCAATAGTGTACTGTTTTTCTCCGTTTTCGCGTTCGCAAGAGTATTGGTAGTGCCCGTATCCCAATTTACGCAGCGCTATTTCCATCTGGAATGTGGCGTTAACGGCAATCTTAACGGCTTCGGTGTAGTTAGCGAAGAGTGTGTAAAATCCGCCCAGTGATGTGCCTGCAATCAGCGCGGGCTTGAACGTTTGTGCCCACTCGTCAATTATGGCTACTGATTCGTAAGGATCTTCGGTAACTTCTGGTGCAATCCACTCATACTCTTTCAAGTGTGTGCATAGTGACGATTTTGTGCTTGACGCGGCGCCGGAGCCCAAACCGTGGACGTATATTCCGTATGGCTTTTGAGTTTCTGGATACATCTGCTATTCCGTTATCTGTTTCCTGTTGTCGAAAAACGTTACGGGCTTGCGGCTCATTGCGGGAAAGTTTGTTTTGCGGACTTCCTCCGTTGGCGCGATCACAATGTCGGGAGCAACTCGGATCTTGGCGCGGAAACGGTCTTTCAGATCTTTTATAACGTCAAAGGTGGGGTTGCCGCGCAGCCCTATCGTGATGATTACATCGTCCGTTTCAGTCTCGTTTGTATTAACTGTTATGTAGAAATTCTCAATGTAGTTAGTGTTGTTCAGCACATCAGTTATCGCCGGTGGATAGAGTGTTGTGCCTTTGTATTTTATCATGTGGTTCTTTCTTCCGACTATCGGGCTGATTCTGAATGTTTTACGTCCGCATTTGCAAGGTTCTGTGTGTATGCGTGCCATGTCGCCGGTGCGGAAGCGCAGCAGTGGCATCCCTTCAACGCCGAGTGAGGTGATGACAACTTCTCCGATTTCACCTTCGGGTACGGGTTCGTCGTTTTCACCGATAATCTCTACAATGAGCAGTTCGGGATGGTGGTGTCCGCCGCATGAGTACGGGCATTCTGAGAATGTCGCGCTCATCTCTGTTGACGAGTATGTGGCAAAAAGTTCAACGTCCCATTTCTCTTTTATTTTCTGTCCTAAAGAATTGAGTTTGAAATTCTGGTCGCGGAGTCCTTCGCCGATGCCGATAATGCGTTTCACACTTGAGTTCTTGTAGTCAATATCGTGTGTTTCAGCGTATTCTATCAATCTTAAGATGAATGATGGTATGCACATGAGAGTGTCGGGGTGCAGCCGCCTGATGGTGTCCCATTGCAGTTCGGGAATGCCGTTGCCGACACGAATGACACTTGCCCCCATTTTGCGGATTCCGAGAAAATAGGCCAAACCCGCCATGAAGCGTTTGTCAAGTGTGGTCATGAGTTGCACAATATTGCCTTGTTTCAGACCGGCGCATGTGAACGATACCGCTTCGTTGTAGGCCAACCGCTCAAGATCGGCTTCGGTGCAGGCAAATGTCACAGGGTCGCCCATAGTTCCCGATGTCGTGATGTAGTCAACAATTTTCTCTTTGCTGACGCATAAAAAATCCTCGTTGAACTTCTGCAAGTCATGTTTGCCCGTGAACGGAATGTGGCTGAGATCTTCTATCGTCTTTATTTTTGCTATGTCTATTTTGTTTTCTGAAAATAATCTTTGATAGAATGGAGAATTACTCTTCAAATATGAGAGTGCCGCTGCCATTTTTTCCTCTTGGAACTTTTGTATGATGTTTTTCTCTTGAAATTCTATCTCCGGACAAAAGGGTGATTTCATATTGCTTTTTATTCTTAAAAAATTTATCCTTTTACAGTTTGCAGAAGTGTCAAGGAATGGTTTTTATTTTGGAAATGATTGTATATTAATATATTACTGACGTTTTTAATCTCTTTTTCAGATTTGTAAAGAAGATGTTCAGGTATGAATCCTTTGCTGATGATGGTTGCACCGATGTAAATTCCGAATGCAGATGCGCAGAAGGATTCTCCGAAAATGTGCTTGTACCATACAAGAGGTTTCCCATTGAAGCAGTTGGCCGCAACTTCTTTATATACAGCGTCATTCGCTTCATCGCCGCTCAAGCCTGTAACAATCGCATCAATGTCATTCATTGTTATTCCCGATTCCGAAAGCAAATTTTCCAATGCGGTTTTTATTTCAGAATTATCAGGACAATGTAGGGTAATAATATTTTTTATTTCACATAAAGTGTTATTGTTCAATTTGTTGGAAAGAAGAATGGCAACAGAACTGCTCCCCGAAATTGAGCCTACGCCGCAGCCCTCCCGCAGAATTTCGGTGTTAGCGGCTTCCTTTTTCCAATAACCTATCTTGCCTAACATTCTGTAATAGTCGGGCGACATCTCATCGTGTCCCTCAACAAGAGCCGTGCCGATTCTGCCGAGTTGGAACTGCATGAAAGCGTCCAACAGCGCGCTGTCGAAGGAGAAACCCTGCTGCGAATATGTGCAGTTGTAGCCGTGGCATTTCAAAGTCAGCGCCACTTGCGAACTGATTGTGTTGTGCGTTGACTGCATGAAAGCGGTCGGGGGCATACACTCCTCGTCGTTGTCGAGCATGGCGTTGAGGAATTTTTCGGTGTTCTCGATGCAGCCGAGCCCGGTGCCGGTGATGATGGCGTCAGGCATTTCGCAGCCTCCCTTCCGCAATGCGTCTGCTGAGGTGGTGACGGCGCGTTTCAGCAGTTTGCCCATGCGGCGCGCCTCAATCGGGGCGATGAACTGCTTGTAGTCAGGCTCTATTGAGAGGTTGAAGTTTTCTTCAGGTATTTGCGGCTCCGTGAACCACTTTTCGGATAATGGCTCCTGTATTGAGATGTGTGATGCCGATTGTATATAAACGCTCATTTTATCCGATTTTTGAAAAAATACATGACGAGTCGTTGCCGCCGAAGCCGAAAGAATTAGTGAGGATGTGCCGCAGATTCTGGTTTGTATGTACCTCTGTAACAGGTGAAAAGTTTAATGATTCAATCTTTTCGGAGAAGTTCAGATTGGCGGGAATAAAGCCGCGGGTGAGGCATAATATAGAGATGACCGCTTCAATTGCCCCGGACGCGCTTGTGGTGTGTCCGGTGAAGGCTTTCGTTGAAGATATTGGCGGAACTTTGTCGCCGAAAATGCGCATCAAGGCATGACCTTCGCTCTCATCGTTGTTTGGTGTGCCGGTGCCGTGGGCGTTGATATAGTCGATGTCTGTCGGGGTCAGTCCGGCCGCTTCAAGTGCGTTCTTCATCGCTAAAAATGCGCCTTCCCCATTTGGAGATGAGGCAGTTTGGTGAAATGCGTCGCAGCGGTTTGCGTAGCCCGAAAGTCTGCAGATTGGCTGCACACCGCGCCGTGCCGCTGATTCGGCAGTTTCAAGCACAAGAAAAGCGGCGCCTTCGCCGAGGTTCAGTCCGCGGCGGTTTTTGTCAAACGGCTTGCACACTTCATTATCCAAAATCATTAATGAGTTGAACCCGTTTAGATGGAATTTGCTGAGGCATTCTGTCCCGCCGGCAACAGCAATGTCAGCGCGACCGGTTTTGATGAGGTCGGCGCCAAGCATGATTGAGTTTGCGGCGGAGGAGCAGGCAGTTGAAATGGTTGTCGTCAGGTCGAAGTCAAACGCTATCCCATTGGCTATCATTTCAGTACATGCCCCGCAGTCGTGCAGCCCTATGTACTCTTTATATTCTTCATCATTAAGAAAATGATGGTAATACTGCTCGCTTTTTTCCATTCCGCCTACAGTGTTTCCTGCAATAAGCGCAATTTTAAAAGATTGTTTTTCAGTTAGTTGGGCAGTCTTCAAAGCCTCTTTCAGTGCCACCTGTCCGAGAAGTGATGTCCGGGTGATGTTGCAGTCGGGGGCTATGTCGAGCATTTTGCGAAGTTGTTCGTCACTGTATGGTACTTCTCCGGCAGGAATCTCTTTGTGTTTCGTCTGCAAATATCGGATTGTCCCCACCGCAGACTTGCCGCGAAGCAGACTATCTACCGTCTGTTCGAGGCCGTTGCCTATCGCGGAGATTATGCCTATCCCTGTGACTACAATTTCGCTCATCTGCTATTTCGTCCTGTGTTCGTTTATGTATTCCGCCATAACTTTCACCGACTTGAAAATCTCTTTGCCTTCAGCGGCGGTCTTCAATTTGATGCCGTATTTTTTGTCCATCAGTACTATAAGTTCAAGAGCATCAATGGAATCGAGGCTTAAGCCTTCGCCAAAAAGCGGAGCGTTCTCGTCAATGTCCGCAGGTGTCATGTCTTCAAGGTTCAAAGCATTGATAATCTCTTGTTTTAATTCTTCAATTAATTGTTCCATAATGTTTTATATGTTTTCTTTATAAATATTATCCAAATTATCGGGTGTGAAATCCGGCAGATTTTCATCATCAGAATCACCAACTGCAAAAAGCAGAATATCACAGCCGCCGATTCCATATTCAAGCCAGCCGCTTAAAATATAATTTACCGGTTTGTAATTATATACATCATTTACTGAATCATAAATATCTTCAGAAGAAAATTTTTCACAAACATAACACGAACTTTCGCAGCGCAGTTTGTATTTTATCGCTATCTCACCGAGAAC
>JAGCRI010000111.1 GCA_017964755.1 Bacteroidales bacterium
ATTTGTCATCGGCCTCGTTGCCCATGGAGTTGCATACAAGCATACCCTTTGCGGCGGCCATATTAGCGGCGCGGCTCACAAGCGAGGTGCTGTTCATATCTTCAGGGTTATAGCGTGAGTTGCCATATCCGAGCGAACTGTTGATGACATCGGCGCCGTTTTTGTCAGCCCACTCCACAGCCTGCATCCACCACACCTCCTCTTTTTTAGGCTCCGGCCCGACTTCAGTGCGGGCGAGCAGAAATTCGGCGCCGGTGGCGAGACCGAGGCGTTTGTTGCCGTTTTTGCCGGCAATACAGCTCAAAACCATTGTGCCGTGTGAGTTCCAGCCATACACGTCCTCTTTTTTCTTAGGGAAATTCCAAGTCTTTATTATCCTGTTAGATTCGCGCAGATGTGCGAAACAGGGGTGCTTGTCCACGCCCGGGAAACCGCCGTCAAAAACGGCTATACGGACACCATGACCGTCAATCCTGTTTTTGAGAAATTCTTCACCGCCCATTACAACCAATTGTCTATAAAGCAATTCCGTATGGTTTGTATCCAACTCCCAAGGTTGGTCAAAATCGGAGGCATCGGTTTCATACGAAGCCAAACGGAGGTCTGTCAAAATTGGCTTGACTGTTGCTACGAAGGGCAGCGCCTCAATCCGCGTAATATTTTCGGCGGAGGCTGAAATTGCTACAGCATTGAACCAGCGCGTCTCGCCCACATACTCTTCCGCCAATGCCAGCGTCTTGTTTTTATATTCCTCATTCAGCGGAAAGTCTGTTGTATCGTACAGCGAAAGGCCGTTCTGTAATCTGCGTGCAATCGCTTTTGAATCAAAATATGAGTATGGGGCAAAAGATACAGAAGCCTTGTCTTTGAAGAAAACCCAATAATAATCCTGCGCCGGAAGTTGGACAAATGCAATCAGGAACAGAAGAAAAACTGTTATTTTTTTCATGGTTATACTTTTTTGTAAAAATAGTATAAAATCTCGTTATTCTTGCATTTTTTTAAGCCCTTCGTTCAAAAATTCAAGGTATTTGTCAACGTCCAATTCGTAGTAGAGCGGACCGGCAAGAATTTTTCCGTCAGGGGAGATGACAAAATAGCACGGTTGTGAAACTTCCTTATATACAGTGTTTTGTATATACATATTTTTGTTGCCGAGGGTTGTGATTGTGTCGCCGTCAGCGTCAAGAATACGGTCTTCTGGAGAGAGTTCAATGGTCTTGTCATCTACGTACATCGCCAATACCACAAAATCTTTAGCGAAGAGATTGCGCACGCGCGGGTCAACCCAGACCGCCGATTCCACATTGCGGCAGTTCACACAGCCGTGCCCCGTAAAGTCGAGGAAAATGGGCTTGTTCTCCTTTTTCGCCACCCGTAACGCCTGCTCATAGTCGAAGTACCCTTTTATGCCGTGCGGCAACTCCAAACTGTTGCCGTATTTCGGCTCTTCAGTGAACTCATATTGCGCAATTTTTGACTCTTTCCTAACAATCTCGTTTATGTCAAAATCCTGCGTGGTTGTAGGCGGAAGCCAGCCTGAAATCGCCTTCAGCGGTGCACCGAACATCCCCGGCACGAGGTAAACGACAAAAGTGAATGTGCATATCGCCAGCAGAAAACGGAACCAGCTCCTCTGATATGGCATTTCGTCATCAAGCGGGAATCTGATTTTGCCAAGCAGATAGAAACCCAATAATGCAAGTATTACGATCCAGAATGCGAGGTAAATCTCCCTGTCGAGAAGTCCCCAATGGTATGCCTGATCGGGAACGTTCAGGAATTTGAGCGCGAATGCGAGTTCTATGAATGCGAGTGTAACTTTCAGCGTGTTCATCCAGCCACCTGATTTCGGCAGCGATTTCAGAAGACCCGGGAAGAAGGCGAAAAAGGTGAACGGCAGCGCGAAAGCCAATGAGAAGCCGAACATTCCGATTATAGGTTTCAGCAACGAGCCGCCAGCGGCGTTGAGTGCGACTGCGCCCGCAATAGGAAGCGTGCATGAGAATGACACCAAAACGAGTGTCAGAGCCATGAAGAAGACGCCCACCAAGCCGCCGCGCCCCTCCATTTTTGCGCTGCCTGTAGTCCACTTGCTTGGTAGCGTGATTTCAAAATAACCGAGAAGCGATATGGCGAACAGGATGAAAATTACGGCGAAAAGTATGTTCGGCAGCCAATGCGTGCTGAGTATGTTTGAAAAACTTGCGCCGAATATCAGCGAGAGTATCACACCGAACAAAACATAGATGAAAATTATTGACAAACCGTAGAAAATGGCTTGGAATTTGCCGTTTTTTCCAGATTTCATGAAAAAAGATATTGTCATTGGAATCATCGGGAAGACGCACGGCGTGAGCAGTCCGACCAATCCGCCGAGGAAGGCGAGCAGAAAGAATGTCAGCAGGGAATCTTCTGTATCTTCCTGTGACTGAGGTACTCCTATGTCAGCGTTGGGCGGTGTATAAACCGGTTTGGTAGCAGGTGCGGCGGCGGTGTCTGTTGTCTCTTCCGCGTTCTCCGGTGCGGCGGTGGGAGTTATGGAAGGATTGCCGGCGACATCAATGGTGAATTTTTTCTCCATGGCGACACAGCGGCCGTCAATGCACGCCTGCCCGCTGATGTTGCCTTTCACCTGAAAAGCCTCAGCACTCTTGACCTTTATCTTTTGTTTGAAAGTTACAAATTTTTCAAAATATTTGGAGGTGTCCTGAAAAACGGGGTCGTATGACACGATGCACTTCGGCTCGGTGACTTTACCAATACGGCTGTATGCCTCGCTTTCCTTGAATGTGAAAACTGTAGGCAGCTCGATGCTGTGGTGGTATTGCGAGAACAGGTGCCAGCCCTCTTTTATCGTTGCCGTGAACCGGAGTTCAGTCTCTTCATCTGATATGGCTACGGCTTTGAACTGCCACGTTACAGGGAGCTCCTGCCCGATAACCGCAAAAAATTGGGAGAGCAGTGCTATTAACAGAATCACAGATTTTTTCATTGTCATTATTTCAATTGTTGATATAAATCCTTGTAAACTTCAGCCTCTTTTTTCTTTCCTCTTTTTTCCAAACTTTCGTATATGGTCTTGTACATTTTACGGTATGCGCCTCTGTCGTCAAAACCTTCAGCTTTGTATATGTTGATTAGCTTCTGCATACACTGGTTATCCAGCTGGTCAATGTCTATGAGGTGTGTTAATGTCTTTTTTGCATTATTTATATCATTGGTCCTTAAATAAATATCTGACAGAATGCTGTATGCGCCGGTGAATTTCGGATTACATTCTATCATAAATTTGCAGGTCTTTTTAGCCTGTTCGACATCGCCTTTAGATAAATAATAATGTAGGAGATAATAGTTTGCAGAATTGTCTTTCGGCAGGAAAGTGAGCTCGTGGTCAATATAGAGTTTTGCACTGTCTTGTTTCCCTGTCATGAAATAGCATTCTATGAGGTTGTTGATTGCGGCTTCGTTGTAAGGATTAATAGCCAATGCCTGTTTGAGGCAGATAATTGCACTGTCAATGTTTCCTTTGGCCTTGTATTGGCTGCCCAACAAATCGGTTTTAGACTCTCTTTTTAAGATGATACAGATAGGTTTGCCGTCCACATCAATTGTATGAACACAGTCAGGTGGCGGAAATGCGGCGGCGTTGGTGATTTGTTCTGGTTGCATTCCTGTTACTGTGAAAATGGCATAATCCCAGTCGCTGTTGCCTTTTTCGTGCCATCTGCAGAATCGCGGAGTGAAGCGGGCGGTGTCGTTACGGAAGAAATACCCGACCGAGGAGGAGTGCCATGTGGCGACAATAGTCTTCGAACCGTCTGCTTTTTGTGGTGCATTGGCAATAACCCATTCTGAAGCCTCGCGTGTGGAGTGGTAGTAGTAGTCCATTTCATATTGTCCGTATGCACCGTCCATCCCACCGACAAACGCATTGAAATACACATATTCGTAAGGATGGTTTGCAATGATATGGCGAATAGGGCCAATTAGCGTTGCTAACAGCACCGCCAAGGCGGCAATATTTACGATAATGCCCTTCGTAGAGCCAATATGCATATTGGCTCTACTATCATCCACATCATTATTCACTATTGATTCTTCATTATTGATTTTTAATTTCTTCTCAATCCATTTCACCAATTCGTCAATACCCCAGCCGGCGGCGACAACCATCGGAGGATATGCGAACATGGCGTGACGCCAGCCGCCGTAAACATTTGCGCGTGTGAATACAATCCAAAATACAGGGAAGAAAAATGTGAAAAAGACAAAAAATGCCCAGAACCTGTCCTCTTTTTTCCGCCAGCAGAAGATGAAGAAGAGAACCACACCTGCTATGACGGCAATTGGAATTGTAGTAAGAATGTATTTTGGGGTGTAGTACCATGGCAGCATATCAGACCATTGGAGTGAGCCTTCGAAGAGCTGGCGGAGGGAGGTGGAAAAGGACGACATCAGCTTGAAAGCCTCAATGGGGTGTTTGACAGGGCTTTGCAATGCGTATGGCCACAACAGCAGTCCGGCAAAATAACCGATAATACATATTGCCAAAGCCGTTAGCACCATTTTTGAGAAGTATTTGCCAAATGGCATATCATTCTGTTGTTTGCCATTAGTTTTTATGTTTGGGGCTTTTCTTTGTTCGAAGTATCTCTTTATAAGAGCCATTAATCCCAAAAGGCCGAAAAATCCGAAAAGAATGAGCCCGCCGATACGTACGCTGATGGCAAAGGCAATGGATAATGTGAGAATGATGTATGTGTACCATTTTACTTTTGGAAACTGTTTGAAAAACAGCATTATTCCAAAAATAGTGGCTATTACTGCTGTGGCGAAGGGCAAGTCTTTGGGGTTGTTGAATGAGTGCCCTAAAAACCGAGGCGAGAAAAACAGCAGTATCATTGCGAAGCACCCGGCCCTGAATCCGCCGCAAAGGTAGCCTATTAGCCCTACTGTGAGTATTGCAACCCAGCCGAGAACAGCGTTGCAGATGTGACGTACCGTGTGGATCTCGTCAATGTGGAAAGTGTGGCTTATGAATGCTGCGATGACATCGAAAGACGAGCCGTAGTACTGCATGTTTGACTTGAAATTCATACAGGTCGTGTCCGCCCCGTCTGTCTTGAACCAATTGATGACATTCTCAGCTTGTGGTATTTGAAACGTGTCTTCGTCACCGCTGTTGCCTGCGTCCAAACTCATAATAGGCATTATGATTGCAGAAGATACAGCTATTGCAATGAATAGCCAGAACCAGAAGTTTTTCAGATTTTCTTTAAAGAACTTTTTCATTTTATCTGTAATGGTTGATGATTTTTAATAATTCGTATGGGCCTTTGATAAAGTCGCGCATTTTTATTTGCGAACCTGTTACCTCTTTCCATTCAAGAAGCGGATATTCGTAAATATCAGTAAGGGCCTTTTCTATACTGTAAATCTTCTTATAGCGGGCAAGGAGCTCCACATCGAAGAGCCAGCGGGTAATGAAAGGAGTGGCGAAAAGGGTGGGGACGATAGAGGCCTTGTATAGTTTTGCACCGCACTGTGTATCATAGACAGGCAGTTGCAAACCGACAGCAGCAGCAGTGGCGAAACAGCGTCCCAGATAGTGCCGTAGCGCTTTCCGGCAGACCCCGTTGCCAAGACGTTTCAGCCGCAATCCCGTCACAATTGAATAATCCCCGCGTTGCATTTCCCGCAGGAAGTTGCCTATCTCAAACAGCGGTGTCGCAAGGTCGGCGTCCCAGAAGCCAATGTATTCTGAATCTGTGTTTTCAGCTGCATGTAGCATGCCGAGCCTGACAGCTTCGGCTTTCCCCCCGTTGCGCTCCAAGTCCATATACTGGAGACGGGACTCTCCTTCGCAAAGGTCTTTCAGCACGTCTATGGTGTTGTCTTTGCTGCCGTCGTTGACAAAAAGGAAACTGACATCCGGATTCTTATCAGCATAGTCTTTGAATGCTTCACCGTTCAGCCGTTTCGCTTCATTATAACAAGGAATTACTATTGTAGTTTGCATACTGCGTATGTTGATAAGCCAGGAAACTTGATGCCAATATATCTGAATAATTTGAAAAAGTAATAATCACAAAGCAAAATGGCTTCGTAGGTTTTGGAAATGAATTTTCCACCGTTCCATCCGCCAATACCGGTTACTTCCCTTTTCTTGAAAAATTCCATGAATTTTTGGAGTACTCTTGGTAAAAGCAGTGTGGTGAAGAACGAACCGTTTGATACTATTTGCAATCCGGCTTGTTGTGCGTGGTCGCGTAACAATTTCCGGCTGTACCGGCGATAGTGCCCAAGCCATTTGTCGTGGCTGCAGTATAAACAGTTATATGCCGGAACAGTGATGAGGAAAATTGTATCATTGTTGATGTAATTCTTTTGTGCCAACTCCTTTATAAATGCTATATCGTCTTCAATATGTTCGATAACATCCATTAGGAAGACTATGTCTGCTTTATTCCCTGATAAATCAACTTTATCAATATTGTCGAAAAACAAAACATTGGTGTCCTTGTATTGTTTGGACAATGATTCTATGATTTCTTCATTGAAGGCGGTGTCAATTGCTACGGGAATGGAATCCGGATTTTTTTTGCAATAATTGTGCAAGAAGAAAATATCGCCGCAACCGACATCCAAAACATACTTGTTCCGTTTCTCTTTTGACTGGAATTTTTTGAGAATATCCATAACGACCTTTGCACGGGCATATTCCCATGGATGATTTTGGCTGGTGTTATGGCTTGTGTTTACGTTAAGTTCTTTAATGTCCATAGTATAAATTTAAGTTGATGTTGCAGCAATGTGCTGCATTAATTCGGTTGCAAATATACGATTAAATTAATGATTCAGGGTGCTTTATCCCGAATAAATAATATAGCCGAGTGATATTGTTGCAGAATAGGCTTGTATATCGTTTC
>JAGCRI010000112.1 GCA_017964755.1 Bacteroidales bacterium
GCTCCTGAAGGCTGCAACGATTTCACCAATCATCTGGATAAAAAGGACACTTGTCTGAAAGCGATTTTCAAATACCTTAAACCTGATGTCATCGGTGTTAACGAAATCGGCAAGAATGATGTGTATGCCAACCGCTTATTAACCAATGCTTTGAATGTTGACGGTGTGGACTATTACGATTTCTGTCCCACTGTTTCAAACTCCACAGGCATAACTATCGGCAACCGGCTTTTTTATGACACCCGCAAACTCACTTTTGTGGAAAGTTACTATTTTCCGACCGGATTAACTTATTTTAACTGCTATCGTTTTTATTTTAATACAAAAGAGCTGAAAAGCGGAGACACAACATACGTAACTTTTATTGTAACACACTTGAAAGCAGGTAGTTACGAAGAGAATTTAGAATCCCGTTACGAGCAGGTTAAAACATTCATAGCACAGTTGCGGGCAAGCGGACGACATGAAAATTTCATCCTGTCTGGCGATTTCAATATCGGCAACGACACCGAAGATGCCTTCCAGCTTCTGATAGACAACGGCGATTACAATTTTATTGACCCTATCAGAAAAGAAGGCAACTGGCACGACAATCCCGAATATGCCGCTTACCACACACAATCGACACATGACGGATATGAAAGTGACATCTGTTTCAGCGGCGGGGGCTTCGACAACCGTTACGACATGATATTGGTCTCGCCGCAAGTATATTACGGCACTGAAGGTGTAAAGGCTCTTGAATCATCATACACAACAGTCGGCCAGGACGGCAACCGTCTCAACAAGGGGCTGCTTTATCCTGCAAACACCAGCGGCGTTCCCGAAAATGTGCTGAATGCCCTCTACAACAGTTCCGACCATCTGCCCGTGACTATGGAACTTGAAATTTCAGGTACGGCAGTCGGTGTCGGCGGAGCGGAAGCGGTGCCTTTTCATGTGAATGTGGAAAACCCCATATCAAATGGCAAACTTCGCCTATCAGTGTTCAGCCCGCAACCCGAACTTTTCCGTATGGAAATTTTCACCATCGATGGAAAACTCTTAGACTCTTTTTCGCAAAGCATTCACAACCAACAAAATATAGAAATTGATTTCCCATATTCAAAAGGGATTTATATGCTACACATCAGCTCTTGCGACAAAAAAAGCATCGTGCGGAAGATTGTGAAAATGTAACGGAATCACTCCCACTCCCCCAACCACTTTCTTAGCAATTCTATTCTTTGCAAATATTTATCAATCTGTGAATCAATAAAACTTTCACTGAATTTGCTATCACAGAAACCATTGCCGCGCGCCACATATTCATCGTCTTCCATACTTCCGAGCAACTCCAAATAATTCTGGTAATAAGAGATATTCTGCTCCAAAAGCCTTGATAATTCATCCTTATCAGCAAAAAAATCTTCACCTGAAGGGAAATAGTAGTGTCGTTTTTTATCCATTATTCTCCTATTTGTTTAGAATTAAAAAGTGGTGATTTCCTATAAAAAAGATTAAGTGTTACAGCTGTAACGACAGCGGCGAGCAAATCGGCGGCGGGTTGTGCTGCCCACACCCCCGACAACGAGAAAAATTTCGGCATAAATATCAGAAACGGAATAATGAACAGAACCTGCCGCGACAAAGAAAGCACAATGGCAAGTTCAGCCTTGCCTATTGACTGGAAAAAATTGGATGTAACAATCTGAAAACCTACCACAGGTATCATCATCATGTAAATCCTTATCCCATAAATAGTAAGAGATATTAGAGTCGAATCTGTAGTAAAAAACCTCGCTATATGCCACGGGAAAAACATAGCGAGGGAAAAGCCTGCAACCGCCACTATAGAAGCACAACAAACTGTAAGTTTCAAAGCCTTGGTTACACGTTCCGGCTGCCGTGCCCCGTAATTGAACCCCACTATCGGCTGCATTCCTTGTGTGAACCCGAAAATAACCATTACCACAACGCCGACAATGCTGTTAATAATGCCGAACGCCCCGACAGCCAAATCGCCTCCATACTCCTTGAGCTGGAGATTCATAAGTATTGTAATCAGGCACGAACAGGCATGTATGAGGAACGGTGACATTCCTATTGAGAAAATATCAGCTATAATTTTCCTGTCTAAAGAAAAACAGCCGCGTCTGAAACGAATGCTTGTATCCTTATTGAAAAAATGGAGCATAACCCACACAAGGCCAACAGTTTGCGAAAGCAGTGTCGCCCACGCCGCACCTTTTATGCCCCAACCGAACACATATATGAACAACGGTGCCAAAATCAGGTTCGCCACCACAGTTATTATAGTCGTAACCATAGCCTTAAGCGGATAGCCGGAAGCACGCATAATGCCATTCAGCCCAAAGAAAAGATGCGTCATGACATTTCCGAAGAGAATCACCCGCATAAAGTCGCGGGCATAGGGAAGAGTCAGCTCGCTTGCTCCAAACAGGATAAGCATGTCGTCCAAGAATGCAAGAGCTAAAACTGAATATATAATCCCTATTATTATATTGAGAACAAATGCGTTACCGAGAACGTGTGTAGCTTCAGCCTCTTTGTTTTCACCCATCCGTATAGAAACGATGCTCGCCGCCCCCGCCCCGACAAGAGTACCGAACGCCACACTGAGGTTCATTATAGGAAAGGTAAGCGCAAGCCCTGAAATCGCATACGCACCCACACCCTGCCCTATAAACATTCTGTCAATGATGTTATATAACGAGCTCGCAGTTGAAGCAATAATAGCCGGCAGAGAATAGGCAAACAAAAGTTTCCCGATTTTTTCGTTTTCAAGAGCAAATGACCTGCTATCCATCATTTGCCCAATTTTACCTGAGGGTCAAGCCACCCGTAAATAATATCAACCAAAATATTGATAATAACTAAAATAACAGACACATAGAGCAGAGAGCCCATAACAACAGGGAAGTCATACCTATCCAATGCATCAACAATAACCACACCCATACCTTTCCAATCGAAGATATATTCCACAAAAACCGCACCGGCAAGCAAAGAGGCAAGCCAGCCCGATATAGCCGTAACTACCGGATTAAGGGCGTTTTTCAAAGTATGTTTTATCAATATTGTTCTGTAAGACAAGCCCTTGGCTTTCGCTGTCCTGATATAGTCCTGAGAGAGGACATCAAGAATTGAATTTTTGGTAAGTTCCACCACAATGGCAAGCGGGCGTATTCCCAAAGTTATAGCGGGCAATATAAGATTCTTCAGGTCAAGGTATTGTCCTGCTCCGTAGTCATCGACCGAGTACAAACTTCCGAACATGCTCAAGCCTGTGACATCGGCAAGGAGGAAAGCGAACACCCAAGCGAAAAGTATTGCGGCGAAAAATGAGGGCAACGACATACCAAGCACTGAAAAGAAGAGCGCAACCCTGTCGAACCAGGTATCTTTGAACACGGCGCACAAAATACCGATTGTTATCCCGACAATTATGGCAAAGAAAATGGAAACAAGTGCAAGCAGCGCCGTCTTAGGGAAGGCCTCAGCAAGAATTTCCAGAACCTGGCGCTTGCTCTGGTAGGAGCGCCGCAAAAAAGGCTTCTTCAGCACTAACGCCGACTCATCAAAAGAGGCAATTCTAACATATTGGTAATCATTATCATCCAAAAAGAAAAAAGATTCTGTATCCTTTGTCTTATGATAAGAAACAGGAGAAATATCATTGAGATAAGCGAGATATTGTATGCCAACCGGAAGGTCGAGTCCCATCTCCTTTCTGATGGCGGCCTCGGTTTCAATGTCGCTGCGCTGCCCCATTATCATTCGTGCGGGGTCTGACGGGAGCACAGTGAAAAGAAAAAAGACCAAAGTTATGATGCCGAGCATCAACAAAAAACCATAGCCAATTTTCTTTAATATAAACCTCCACATAAAAAAACAAGAAATCGCATAATCTGCCATAGAAAATGCGATTTACGGTTAAAAAAAGCCTATTTTTCGATTTCTGCCGCAATAGTTTCAGCTATCTTGACAAATTCCTCTTTTGAAAGTTCGAGTTTCGGATTCGCGAAGTTAAGGTCACTCACTTTCTTCATAGGGACAAGATGAATATGGGCGTGCGGAACTTCGAGACCGACAACAGCGACACCCACTTTCACACAATCCATTGTCTTATGGATAGCCTTGGCCACTTTTTTTGCAAATACCATCATATCGGCAAGCATATCGTCCTCTATATCAAAAATATAGTCGATCTGCTCTTTCGGAATAACCAGAGTGTGGCCTTTTGCAAGCGGTGAAATGTCCAAAAATGCGAAGAATCTGTCATCTTCGGCAACTTTATAACAAGGGATTTCCCCTTTTACAATCTTTGTAAAAATAGTTTCAGCCATTATCTTGTAACTTTTGTGATTTCAAATTCCATAATACCGGCGGGAGCCTGAATAGAGACTTTGTCGCCTTCTTTTTTCCCTATCAGTCCCTTTGCTATCGGTGAAGTTACCGAAATTTTACCTGCGCGCAAATCAGCGTCAGATTCAGGGACAATAGTATATTTCATTGTCATATTGTTTTTAAGATTCTTTATCTCGACAGTAGAATAAATCAGTATCTTGGAAGTGTCGATTTTAGAGTCATCAAGCACGCGGGCATTAGCGACAAGTGCACGGAGTTTGTTAATCTTCAGCTCCAAAAGTCCCTGAGCCTCTTTCGCTGCGTCATATTCAGCATTTTCAGAGAGGTCGCCTTTGTCGCGCGCCTCAGCTATCATCGCTGATATTTTCGACCTTTCAACAGATTCAAGCTGGTTGAGTTCTGCTTTCAGTGCATTCAATCCTTCTTGTGAATAATATTTTACTTCGCTCATGTCAATAATTTTATTTTCTTGCTAAAACAAAACTAAAGAGGCTTATAAAAGCCTCCTTAGTATAGGTTTACAAAATGTATTAATTTAATATTAGAGTTCTATTTTAATGCCTACGCAATGGTTACCTTTCCATCTGTTAGTGAAACGATAGGCATAATCAATCACCATACGTGAATTGCCTTTCGATTTCTTAACAAGCGGAATACCTGCTGACACGCCTGCAGACGGGCCTGAGTACCAAGTTGTGCTTGTTGCTGTGTTCCACATTCCTGCTTCAATTGCATAACCTGCACGAACCATGAAATATCTCATAAATCCGTATTCAATACCTAAAGCGAAAACGTCTCTTGAGTATGAATTAGCGGTAAAGGACGCTGCGAGTGTAATTCTGTGTGTTGCATCATCGCGGGTCAGACCTTCAAATTTCCTGTCTTCTTTTGACATGTCTTTATATTCGCCGCCCCAAATGAGAAAGTCGTATGACAGTCCCAAAGTAAGCAAAGCGGGCATTTCTGATTCAGCCGAACGCTGTTCAAGGGTAAGTTCATGGTCGGTAGTATTGACAACACCGCGGACTGAAAGACCGTCACCTTTGTAACTGATAGGGAATCCGATATTTTTCATCGTAACACCAATCTTGAAGTTATTGTAAGCGCCAGCCTGATATTGGATACCGACATCCAAAGCGAAGCCGGTGGCCTTGCAGTCGTCAGCGCCGGTTTCAGTAACGAGTTTCACTGTTGCCCCGCCGTGAATGAAGCTGTTGAACGACTTAGCGTAAGAAAGGCCGATATACATGAGGTTCGGTGAGAACGAGCCCATATTGCCTTCCGGCTGGGTTGTCGAAGTTCTTTGGATATTTCCGAAGCCCATTGAGAAAAATGACAAGCCGAGAACACCGTAGTCTTTTTCTTTAAGACCTGTTTCCTTATTCTTTTTATAAAGTGCCTGTGCAAGGGCAAATGAGTTGATTGAAATTCCTGCGCCCGAACCACAGAGATAACGGGTATGTGAGAAGCCGAACTCAGTCTTGTTGACGAAAGACATACCGGCGACATTAGAGTAAATAGATTCCAAGCCACGGATTTCTGCAACGCCTGCATTGCCCCACCCGTTAGTTTTAGCCCAAGGGTCTATCAACAGGTGTTGCGCGCCTGCCTGACCGGATCTGTCTCGGTTACCGGCCAGAACGCAGGTTGAAGCCAGGCAATATACGCCTACCAACGTGCAAACTATTAATGTTTTAACTGTTATCTTCATAGTATCTTATATTTTTTTATTTCACAAACAATTATTATTAAAATGCATTAAGGTCGGTCGGTCGCATAGCGGCGAAGAACTTGAGGGTCTTTTCGCCGACACCCGGAACAGAAACATGAATGATATACACACCGCTTGCCACAGGGATATTGGCTTCGTTCTTCAAATTCCAATCAACGTAGGTCGAACCGCTGTCACCCTTTGATAAGCGTCTTACTAATGTACCGTTAACGGTAAAGATGGAAATGTTACATGTTTGCGGAAGATTTACAATCTTAACCACATTTTCAAGAGCAGTGGATTCGTAAGTTGAGAAGCCATAGTACGGATTCGGGACAATATTGATTTTGTCCAAAGATTCCTGAGCGACTTCAAGCACATTGTGCTGGACTGCAATGCTCTTTGTAGAGAATTTGTATTTCGGGAAGTTGTTATTGTCAGCATTTTCGACTTCAGCGCCTTTATATGATGACCAACGCATATAAGGACGTGAAACCCTTATCTTAATCGTTGCCTCATTAGAGAGCCATGGCTGCGTTTCAGAAGCCATTGCCATAGAAGTCCACATCACGTTATTGAAGATTTCATTCTTCTCTTTCTTTCTTGCATCAGTATGGGTTGAAATGGCTGTAACGTTGTCGAATTTATTCTTCAGCCAAGCACCCTCATCATACGAACCGCAGTCCTGTGCAGGATTGTAGCTACGTTTTTTCGTACCGGAAAGATAGAAGTCGGTATTTGTGTTACCTGCGCTACCAACGATATAGATGTAGTGCATACCGCCATAAACCGGAGCAGAGAAGCCTGACGGAAACTGACCAATCGAGCTGTAGTATTGGTGTAAACCGTTATATGTACCACCGTTGATAGGTTCACCCTCTTCATTATAACCGTAAACCCAAGTCGGGTTAAAGAGCATATCGTCACCGTTATTAGCAGTATCTGCTGAGTTTTCTGAGAACATAATGTTCAAACGTTCACCTGTCTCGATGTTGATAGCATAACCAGGGAACCAGCCCATACCAGTCGTACCGGAGCCGTCAGGATTTCCGTTCTGGTCAACAGACGGGGATTTTCTTGGTTCGTGTCTGAATGCACCACCGATTGACTTTGTTGCATCGTCACAAGCTTCAAGAACAACACAACGTGTCCATTTGCTCTTATCAGGTGTCAGTACAATATTGACTGAATAAAGGTTAATCATAGACTGGTTGTAGTGATACTTGTTGAAGTTGTTTGCTGTAAAGTCAGCCCAAGCGGTACCAGCATTAGTCTTACTGCCCCAATAAGGATCTGCAGGTTCTGTTGTCGGGTTAAATACATCGTCAGGTTTGATATATTTCGCTTGTGGTCCGCGATCGTATGGTGAAGAGAGGACGTATGGTGCCCACTGACCATTACAGATGCTTTCAAACTGCTCGCTTCTGTCTTTCCAAGCACGGTCACGCCAGCTTGAGTTAAGAGTGTTCTTCGGCACTTCGATGAAAGCGTCTTCTGTTCTCCACTGTGAATATTTGTTTTCTGCACCTTCCTGAACACCTTCTGCATGTTCCCAAGCTCCTGCGCTCTGATTTCCAGCACGAATCCAGTTTCCGACATATCCGTTAGGATAGTCGTATGCAGCAGCATACCATGGCTTAGACGCATCAGCATATTTGATTGAAGAACCAATAACATCGACAGTACCATATTTTGCGAAATTCGGATATGTCAGAGCGCCAAGGTCCGGATTAGCTGCAACTTCAGATTGAGCAAAAACGTAAGGTTTGTTCAAAATGCTTATTGCAAGACCATGGTCAAGTATCAGTTGCTCGTTCAACAAGCTGATAGTGTTCACTGAATAAATAGTGTCGGTAACACCCTTCTCGTTAACAAACTCGATAATCCAACGGGTAGTGTCAGTAACATCATCAGCGTCATCAATAAATTTGATAACATAATCACGTGCCTGAACTTTGAGCGGGTCAACGACCTTGATACCAAGAGGACCGGCATTCACTTCGTATTCAATTTCATCAACTTTCCATGGAGCACCTGACATGATTTTCTTTTCAGTAGCCTTGGTGATGTCGCAGAAATAACCGCCATTGCCTTGTCCTTCGAGACGTGTAATCTGAGGCATTGTGCCGTAGTCTGAGTTAAGGATTGTACCGCCATATTGCGGAGAGACATCGCGAGGAATACCTGAAACCGCCTTGATAGCACCGCCGCCTGCAGCCTTACGTCCTGCTAAATAAACAGTCTTCTGACCGAGCAAGCCATACTCATCATTCGGGTCAATTGAGAATGGTGCATATTCGTTGTAAGCGTAGGCAATCA
>JAGCRI010000113.1 GCA_017964755.1 Bacteroidales bacterium
ATGCATTGTTGAGGCGCAATGCATTGCGCCCCCATATTTTTTGGAAAAATTGTATTTTTGCAGATTCTTTGATGACATTTTGTGATTTTTTATAACAAACAAATATAATATCAACCCAAAATTCAAACTATGAAAAAACTTTTATCATTTATGCTGGTTGCCGTTCTCGGCTTGAGCTTATCCGCACAGGTTATTGATAATTTCCCGACTACAGAAGGTTTTGAAGGTGCCAGCAACCCCGGTTCTCACAATTTCTTTTTGAGTTGGAATGCCGGATGGAGTGTTACAGATGAACCTGCAAATTCCAGTTCCCCTATCACCGGTGGCTGCAACAGTTCCAAATTCGTTTACTGCTACAGTCCAAACACTCTACTATCTGACACATTGGAAACATACGCTTTTGACCTCACCAACGCAGAGAATGCAAAACTCTCTTTCTGGTATGCAAATCCTGATTGGAGTGGGGATTATGATTATCTTAAAATTGGGATAAGAACAGGTAATTCTTCTAACTATTCAATAGTATATGTGATTAATTCACCGCATGATTCATGGACATATTTTGAATATGACCTGCCGGTTTTTTCAAACGAATACATTCAAATATGCTTTATTGCTGAAACGAATCAAGGCTACGGCGTTTATCTTGATAATATAAAGGTTGACGTTCCGGCACCTTCTAAAGTTGCAGATTTCCCTTGGTGGGAAGGTTTTGATGATATGTCTATGTGGACACAATCATACGAAAACCTTAATGATGATAAATGGTTTCTCCGGGTAGGGAATTTGAACCCTGACCAGAACTCTGAAATAAATTCTGAGCAGGCAGAATGTTGTGGCAATAATGCTATCTATTATTCAGCACACAATAATGGGGGCTGGCTTATATCTCCGATTTTGAAATTGGGAAGTGTGCAAAGCACGAAAGTAGCTTTTTATTATAGCAAGGAGGCGGACGGGGATCATATTGACGAATTTGGACTCTATTATCGTGTGAATCCATCTTCAAGTTGGGTGGAGTTGGATTATTTCGGCCACAATGAAGATGTTCCATACTGGCAAGCGGCCAGCTATTTTCTGCCAAATTTAAGTAACGAATATCAGATTGGCTTTTATGCCATCGGACATTATGGTTATGGTGTTACGATAGATGATATTAATGTTTATCTTCCAGTTGGAATCAGTGAGACTGAAGAAGAAAACAATGCAATCAGCGTATATCCTAATCCTGCGAAAGAGTTCATAGCAGTGGAGCGCAAGGCCAACGATGAGATTTTCATTTACAACATATACGGCTCATTGGTGAAGCGCACATTCGACAGCAGAATCGATGTGAGCGGATTCGCACCGGGTATTTACACCGTCAGGACAAGCGAAGGGACAGTGAAATTTGTGAAATAATATTTTGTATATTTGCGCAAATTTAAAAATAAAATCATTATGAAAAAGTTTTTACTGGCAATCATTGCAATAACAGTCTTTGCGGGGGCGCTCCGTAGTCAAACGTATCTGTATGAGGATTTTACCGGCAGCACATTCCCTGCCGGCTGGCAGAATATAGACGCTGACGGAGACAACAACAAGTGGGTCTTGGGCGGTAATTATGTGCTGTCATTCTCTTACTACAACGGTAGCGCACTTCATCCTAACAACTGGCTTATCACACCTCAAATAGACCTCACAAATGCTACAGCGGGCACAGATTTGCTTTATTATGTGGCAACATACACTGAGGAATATCCTGCTGAGCATTATCAGGTGCGTCTCTCAACCGGTACCGCCGCAACAGCTGAATTTACAAATGTACTGTATGATGAGACACTAACCGCCTCAAACACTTCTTTCAAACAGCGCGTTATAAGTTTGGATGACTACATTGGAGAAAAAGTTTATATAGCATTTGTGCATAACAACTGCTCTGACAACTATGCCATAGCCATTGCTGAGCCGAAGGTGATCGGTGCAAACGAGATATCGATATACTCCATTTCTGTTCCTGAATTTGTTACGCTCAATGATTCTATCTTAGTTTCGGGATATGTCATAAACTTAGGCTCCGCACCTATGACTTCTTTTAGTGTGAGCTACAGCGTGGACGGTGGCGCTGAAACAGCAGAAGAGACATTCTCAGGCTTGAATGTAGCAAGGGACGACACCGCATATTTCTATCATAGTAAGAAAATAGCAGCGTCTGACGTGGAAACCATGAATTTGAAGATTATTATCAGGAATAATGATAACGAAAACGATACTCAGGACAACAACGAAGCGGAGGTCTCTATTGTTGTTTACGACAAACACACCAAGCGTCATGTGATGATAGAGCAGTTCACCACCGCTAATTGCAACAAATGCCCTGCAGCCACACAGAAACTCAAAAACCTGCTTAACGGACGCACTGACTTCACTTGGGTTGCCCATCACCAAGGTTACGGTACAGACAATCTCACCCACGCTTCAGCAAACCAGTTAATTGCATTTTATAACGACGGCGGCAATGTATATGCACCGGGCTGCATGCTCGACAGAACTGTGGTTGAGGAAGGGAGCCACTCCCCTGTATTCCTCACATCTGATATATCTAAAGAGCTTTTGGACAGAATGGCTGCGGTCCCGGCATTTGTAACTGTGAACATCACTGATGCAACATTCGATCAGGCGGAGAGTAAACTTACTGTTACCGTTGAAGGCGAACTCCTGCGCGACATTGAGCCGGATGCAAACGACCTGCGACTCGGCCTCTATCTCAAGGAAGATAACCTGAAAACGACACCAGGACAATCTGGCAGCACATTAGGCACCAACTATATACACAACAACGTGATGCGCGCCAACATATCTGGAGTATGGGGCGACAACGGGGTTATCACTTCAAACAAAGCTGGCACAACTTATTCACGCACATTTACTTACACTGTCCCGACTACATATACTTATGCTAATTGTTCTTTAATAGCTTTTGTGGCAAAATACAACGCCAATGTGCTTAAACGTCAGATACTCAATTCAAAAGGTGTCAGCTTCACAGAGATAACTTCAGGCAACCTTCCTGCCAACGATATTGTTTACAACGCAAACGGTGAAAACGTTAACGAAGGCATCGGTGAGACAAACAGTTCCATTTTCTCTATCTCGCCAAATCCGGCAACAAATAACATAACTCTGACTTCTGATGCAGAAATCAGGAAAGTTGAAATAATAAATCTTGCCGGACAGCTTGTGAAAACTATTGAAGGCAATATCTCAACCATATCAATATCAGATCTTTGCAACGGATTATATTTCGTTAAATGTGAAACTTCAAAAGGAACATCTGTCAAAAAGTTTGTAAAAGAATAATCTAATGAAGAACTTCAGGGAAAAACTTGCTAAAATCACCACTTTTATCTTTGACTTTGACGGGGTCCTTTCTGACGGGAAAATATGGGTTATGCCTGACGGCGAGCAGGTGCGCGCCACGGGCGTGAAAGACGGCTATGCATTGCAATACGCTCTAAGACAAGGATATAACGTGGCAATAATTTCGGGCGGCATTGCCGAATCAATGCGGCTGCGCTACAAGTCATTCACGGGTATAGATGTTTATCTGAGAGTGCACAACAAGGTTGAAGTGTTGGAAGAATACATGGCAAAAAAGAACATCACCGCCGATGAGATAATGGTTATGGGCGATGACATTCCAGACTACAATATCATGAAGATGGCCGCGGTGAGCTGCTGTCCGGCCGATGCCGCCGAAGAGATAAAGTCAATAGCCGACTATATTTCCGACAAGAACGGGGGCTGCGGCTGTGCCCGCGACATCATTGAGCAAACTTTGAAACTGCAAGGCAAATGGCTGCAGGAAAACGCTTTTTTTTGGTAAAACTATAAAAACTTGAACTATGGTAATTTTAGAAAAACCTTTTGCATCCGATATGTTGGTACGCCTTCTGAAAGAGGAGCGGATTGCTGTTCTCAAAAATGAGATGTCAGAAAAATGTATCCCTGACGGCAACGTTCTGGCAGACGCTGAATTTTGCGAGGAGTACAAAAAAGTCAAAAAGATATATTCTGTCTCAGAAAATGCTCTCGGATGGATATACGACAATATTAAGGACGAGACTTTCCTGAAAAGCATTTCTATAGTAAAAGACAAGTCAGCGTTCAGGAAAATCTGCCGCGGCATCTATCCTGATTTTTTCTTTGAAGAGGTCAATATCAACGGGTTGCAAAATCTTGATACGGATAAAATTGTATTTCCGTGTGTGATAAAACCGGCAGTGGGATTCCTGAGCAAAGGCGTCTTTGTGGTCCGTAATCCTGAAGAATACAAAAAAGCGGTTGAAACCATTCTCAACGACTTCTCGCAGGCGCGCACCGATTTCCCAGAATTTGTGGTAGGAACGAGCCGCTTCCTCATAGAAGAATATATCAAGGGCAATGAATATGCCGTTGACGCCTATTTCAACGAGGAAGGCGTCCCTGCTATTCTGAATATTTTCCACCACCGTTTCATTGACGACTCCGATACATCCGACCGTATGTATCTTACAAATCTTGGGCTATATGAAAAATATGAAAAACCATTCACTGATTTTCTCGTTAATCTTAACGCCACTCTTCATTTGAAAAATTTCCCAATGCATATAGAGTTCCGCTATGACGGTAAAAAAGCTGTGCCGATAGAGATAAACCCGCTCCGTTTCACCGGCTTCTGCCTTAACGAGCTGCAGGTCTTCATAAGCGGGCAGCACCCGATACTCTCATTTTTCAGAAACAAGAGCGTGCCGAAAGAAGAGATGTGGAAGGGCAAAGAAAATTTCACATACAGCTTTTCGGTGCTTGAAAGGCCGTCAGCCGACACTACGCTGAAATTCAACGAAGAGAAGTTCCGCAAAGACTTTTCGGGCGTGATTGACGTGCGGCACATACCGAATCCCGAAGCAGGTGTTGCCGCCACCGTGTTTTTGAAGACGGATAGCACCACCGAGCATCAATTGGACGAGATAATGCGTTTGGATATGCGCAAATACATGATTTGAAACCATAATAAAAACAAAAAATTATAATTCAGAAAAAAAGTGTATCTTTGCACCCAATTTTTTAACCAATATTAAAATCAAAAAAGTATGGCAACAAGAATCAGA
>JAGCRI010000114.1 GCA_017964755.1 Bacteroidales bacterium
AAGCCATTGCCCTTCTGTGGTTGCGAGCAACGCCGTGAAAAAACGGCACGCCGCGCCGCAATCCTTGACATTTATTGTAACTGTCTGTTTATCTTTTCTTTGTGCTGCACTCTTTATTAACAAAAGATTCCTGAAGACAATATTTATATCTTCAGGAACTTTCGACTTTATCGGGAAAATTTCGTTATAATAAATATAATGTATGAACAGTTTTCTAATCAGTATGCTTTTCGATACAGGAAGCTGGACAACTTGCATGGAAAAGTGATTAGAAATTCAGACTATTCACAAGTTGGTCGATAGCAACGCGGTATTGTTTCATCGAGTCGCGCTCACGGACTGTAACAGTGTTGTCTTCCATCGTCTGGCTGTCAACTGTCACGCAATAAGGGGTTCCAATCGCATCCTGGCGGCGGTAGCGGCGGCCGATTGCATCTTTCTCGTCATACTGGCACATCATCTCCTTGCGCAGCATATTTGCAATTTCTGTCGCCTTTTCAGCCATTCCGTCTTTCTTAACCAACGGAAGAACAGCGACTTTCACAGGAGCGAGCATTGCAGGCAAGTGAAGTACAGTACGCACCGAACCGTCTTCCAATGTCTGCTCCTCGTATGAGTGGCTTAAAACAGAAAGGAACATTCTGTCAACTCCGATAGAGGTCTCAATGACGTATGGGACATAACTTTCGTTTGTCTCAGGGTCAAAATATCTGAGTTTTTTGCCGGAGAACTTCTCGTGTTGCGACAAATCGAAGTCGGTGCGTGAGTGGATGCCCTCCAACTCTTTGAAACCGAACGGGAAATCAAACTCAATGTCAGTGGCAGCGTTGGCGTAATGGGCAAGTTTCTCGTGGTCGTGGAAACGGTAGCTCTTTTCGCCCATCCCGAGAGCAAGATGCCATTTCATACGCTCCTCTTTCCAGTAGTTGAACCATTTCATCTCTTCGCCCGGACGGACAAAGAACTGCATCTCCATCTGCTCAAATTCGCGCATGCGGAAAATGAACTGCCGAGCCACGATTTCATTGCGGAACGCCTTGCCAATTTGCGCTATGCCGAACGGAACTTTCATACGGCCTGTCTTATAGACGTTGAGGAAATTGACAAAAATGCCCTGCGCTGTTTCCGGACGGAGGTAGATAGTGTCGGCACCGTCTGACAATGAGCCGATTTTTGTGGCAAACATCAGGTTGAACTGGCGCACATCGGTCCAATTTCTTGTCCCTGAAATAGGGCAGGCAATCTCCAATTCTATAATTAAATCTCTTACTCCTGTTAAATCATTATCATTTAACAATTTAGCAAGACGACCGCTGACATCGTCAATTTTTTTCTGATAATCGACTACACGCTGGTTGGTTTGGCGGTACAAAGTCTCATCAAAATTCTCGAAACGTTTTTTTGCCTTTTCAACCTCTTTATTTATCTTATCTTCAATCTTTTGGATATAATCTTCCACAAGAACATCTGCGCGGTAGCGTTTTTTTGAATCCTTGTTTTCGATGAGCGGGTCGTTGAAAGCAGAGACGTGGCCTGACGCCTCCCAAATTTTCGGGTGCATGAAAATAGCACTGTCAATGCCGACTATATTCTCATGGTATTGCACCATTGACTTCCACCAGTACTGTTTGATGTTATTTTTGAGTTCCACGCCATACTGCGCATAGTCATAAACTGCTGCGAGACCGTCATAAATCTCACTTGACGGGAAGATAAAACCGTATTCTTTCGCGTGTGCGACAATCTTTTTGAAAAGTTCTTCGTTGTTAGCCATCTTAAAAAAATTATTTTAAAAATCAGAAAAGTGTGCAATTTGAAATTGCAGTTGCAAAAATACTCAAAAAATATCAAAATCAGCCTTTTGCCGTTCTTTTCGTATGCATTTTTCGGAGTTAGGCTTGAGCTGTTGGATTTGTGAATTTATGTTGAGAAAAATTTAATAATTAAGATAGAAAATCGCAAAAAAAATTGTATCTTTGCCGCCCATTATGTGGATAAAAGAAATCATTCAAAAATTTATAAATAAAATAATTACATAAACAATGAAAGTTTACCAGACTAAAGAAATCAGAAATGTTGCCATTATCGGTGGTAACCGCGTGGGTAAGACCACTTTGGCAGAGGCGATGGCCTTTCACGGAGGTGTTATTTCAAGAAGAGGAACAGTAGAAGACAAAAATACAATTTCCGATTATCGTGACATAGAGTTGGAAAGACAGCAGTCAATACAGTCAACAGTGATGTATGCTGAATTTGAAGGCTGCAAGATCAATATGATTGACTGCCCAGGCTTCGATGACTTCGTGGGCGAAGTTATCGGTTCTTTGCGCGTTATGGACGCCGCCCTTATGGTTATCAATGCCCAGAACGGTGTTGATGTCGGTGCGGAAATCCAATGGCGCTGGACAAAGAAAATGAATGTTCCGGTTATGTTCGTTGTTAATGAACTTGACCACGAAAAAGCCAATTTTGACGAGACTCTCCGCCAGCTGAAACACTATTTCGGCGGCAGTGTCATGCCATTCCAATACCCTGTTAATGCAGGCGTCGGCTTCGATTCAGTCATTGACCTCCTTCAGATGAAACTCCTGAAGTTCCCGGTCGGCGGCGGCAAAATGGTTGTTGAGGATATTCCTGCAGGTGAAAAAGATAAGGCTGAAGAAATGCACAATGCTCTTATAGAGGCTGCAGCAGAGAACGATGAGACTTTGATGGACAAATTCTTTGAAGAGGGTACGCTTTCTGAAGAGGAGATGATCCGCGGTCTCAAACTCGGCGTGCTGAACCGTGGCACTTTCCCGGTATTCTGTGTCGCTGCAAAGACTGACCAAGGCGTTGACCGCATGATGGAACTCGTGGTCAAGAACTGCCCGACTCCGGATGAAAGCCCCGCTATGAAAGCTACTAACGGCAACGAACATAAATGCAACGCGGCAGAACCTTTCGCAGGTTATGTCTTCAAGACAACTATCGAACAGCATATCGGTGAGGTTGCGTTCATCAAAGTTTGTGACGGTGAGATAGTTAAGGCTGCTGACCTTCTCAATACAACAACAAATACCAAGGAAAGAATTTCACAGCTTCTTGTTTTCGCAGGCAAAAACCGCGTTGAAGTTGAAAAGGCTGTCGCCGGTGATGTAGTTGCAACTATCAAGATGAAATCTTCACCTACCGGCAGCACTTTGGTTGCAAAAGGTGATGACATCATTGAACCAACCGTATATCCGGAACCGAAATTCCGTACAGCAGTCCGCGCGAAGAACACCGCCGATGAAGAGAAGATGGGTGCGGCACTCAACGAAATCCGCAAGACTGACCCGACTTTCCTGATGGAACAGTCAAAGGAACTCAAGCAGATGATTATTTCAGGTCAGGGCGAGCAGCACCTCAATATCGTCAAGTGGCTTGTTGAGAGAAGCAAGATTGAAATTGAATATTACGCTCCGAAGATCCCATATCGCGAAACTATCACTAAATCGGCTGAGGCTATGTATCGTCACAAAAAACAGTCAGGCGGTTCAGGCCAGTTCGGTGAAGTTCACATGCTTATCGAGTCTTACTACGAAGGTATGCCGACACAGCAGAAATATCCGATCCGTGCAACTGAGACTTACGACCTCCCATGGGGCGGCAAGCTTATCTATAACAACTGTATCGTCGGTGGTGCAATTGATGCACGCTTCATGCCCGCGATTCTGAAAGGTATCATGGAGAAAATGGAAGACGGCCCGCTCACAGGCTCATACGCCCGCGACATTGTCGTCAACATTTATGACGGTAAAATGCACCCCGTTGACTCTAACGAATTGGCGTTCAAGTTGGCAGGCCGTAACGCTTTCAAGGAAGCATTCAAAAATGCAGGTCCTAAGATCCTTGAACCTATATATGATGTTGAAGTTTTTGTTCCGGCCGACAGAATGGGCGATGTGATGACCGACCTTCAGGGACGTCGCGGTATTGTGATGGGCATGGACAGCGAAGGCGAGTTCCAGAACCTCCGCGCAAAAGTGCCGTTGGCAGAAATGAACAAATATTCCACAACTTTGAGTTCAATCACTTCTGGTCGTGCATCTTATAGCATGAAATTCGCTGAATACCAGCAGGTTCCTGCCGAGGTTCAGAGCGAAATCATCAAGAAGTACGAAGAAGAAAACAAAGACGAAGAGTAATCTTTTTTCCTGTAATGAAAATTACATTATTGGGAACAGGAACATCGCAGGGCGTGCCGATTGTAGGCTGCACCTGCGATGTTTGTTTGTCTGCCGACCGTCGCGACAAACGGTTCAGGACATCGGCGTTTGTGGAAGTGGGGGAGGAGAAGTTCCTTATAGACGCCGGCCCGGATTTGCGGATGCAGCTGCTGGCAAACAATATCACTGAAATCACCGCTGTTTTGATCACCCATGAGCACAAAGACCATTTGGCCGGACTTGACGACGTGCGCCCCATCAATTTCAGAATGAAGCACACAATGCCGATTTACGGTCTGCCGCGTGTGCTTAATGTGGTTAAAAAAGATTATGACTACGCTTTTAAGACGGTAAAATATCCGGGTGTGCCGGATTTGGCTGTCGTCCCTGTTTATGACGAACCGTTTTATGTTCATGATGTGAAGATAGAACCTATTCATGTGAAACATCTCACTCTTCCGATTCTCGGCTACCGTATAGGAAATTTAGCCTATATCACTGACGCGAGTTTCATTTCGGAAAAGGAGATGCAGAAACTTCAAAATCTGGACTTGTTAGTTCTTAATGCTTTAAGAATAAGGGAGCACTATTCGCATTTCAACTTGTCGCAGGCTCTGCAAGTTATAGATTCCCTTCGCCCGAAAAAGGCTGTCCTGACACATATCAGCCATGAGATGGGTAAATATGCTGATGTCTCCAAGCTGCTGCCAGAAAATGTTATTCTGGGATTTGACGGGCTGGTGATAGAAATGGTAGAATGAGTATATGTTGAGCTTGGCGGATGAGGTGGTTGATATTTGGGGCGTAAAAATTTATTTTTCTTGCAGTTTTGAAAAAAAATGCTTACCTTTGCTTCCGTTTTGGAAATTTATAAACTAATTTAATGTAAATATATTATTATGAAGATTTTAGTATTGAACTGCGGAAGTTCTTCCATTAAGTATCAGTTGATTGACATGGCTAACAATGCCGAAGTGAAAGCCAAAGGTCTTGTTGAACGCATAGGCCTTGAAATGGGCGAGTTTACCCACAAGCCGGCAGGAAAAGATAAATATTACATTCAGACCCCTATCGCTGACCACGAAGCCGGTATCAATTTGGTGCTGAACGCTTTGGTTGACAAAGAGCATGGTGTTATCAGTTCGTTGCAGGAAATTGACGCTGTAGGGCATCGTGCTGCCCACGGCGGCGAATATTTCACCAAGAGCATGATTCTCGGTGACAAGGAGATTGCAGAAATAGAGAAACTTTGCGACCTCGCCCCGTTACATAATCCTGCAAGCCTCCTCGGCGTTAAGGTGATGAAGAAACTTCTGCCCAATGTGAAGCATGTCGGCGTTTTCGACACGTCATTCCATCAGACAATGGAACCGACAGCATATCTTTATGCTTTGCCGTATGAATATTATGAGAAATACAAAATCCGCCGTTACGGCTTCCACGGCTCAAGTCATAAGTATGTCGCTCCGAAAGCCGCAGAAATGGTCGGAATGAAATATGAGGATTGCAAAATTATTAGCTGCCACCTCGGCAATGGCGCTTCAATCTGCGCTATCAAGAACGGCAAGTCTATTGATACCTCTATGGGCTTTACTCCAGTTGAAGGTCTTGTGATGGGAACCCGCAGCGGTGACCTCGACCTCGGAGCACTGCTCTACATTGCAGACAAAGAGCACCTTGATACTAAACAACTTAGCAATCTTATCAATAAGAAATCAGGTTTGCTCGGAATATCAGGCAAGAGCGTTGACATGCGCGACATCTATGCAGGCAAAAAAGCTGGTGACCCGCGCTCAACTTACGCTTTCGACATGTTCGCATACAGAGTGAAAAAATATATCGGCGCTTACGCTGTGGCTCTCGGCGGCGTTGACATCATAATCTTCACGGGCGGAATCGGAGAGAACGCTTGGTTCCAGCGCGAGGCAATTTGCGACGAAGGACTCGAATTTCTTGGCGCAAAACTCGATAAGGAAGCAAACAAACAGATGGCTGGCGCTGACGGCATAATCTCAACACCTGACTCACGTGTGAAATTGCTCTCTGTAACTACAAACGAGGAACTCGTAATTGCAACAGATACATATAATCTTGTCAAATAATTGTATATAAATTAATTACGATGACAGTTGCAGCTTGCGCAGCTGATAAAGCGACCTCAAAAAAGGTCGCTTTTAATAATGTGGATAGCTGTAACTGCCGTTTGAATTTAAAATATTGGCTTGTATGAAGCGTTTGTCCGCATTTCTTGTCGTAATTTTCTTGTTTTCAGTTTCTTATGCACAAGAAATTAATGGCAGTACTGCGGACTCCAGTTTCGTATCTGACTCCGACTCTCTTGAAATTGTTTCTGCAGATTCTGTAAACACGGATATTGACAGTATTGACTTTTCATCTCAGAAATTTATTGAAAATTTTTCCCAATTGCCTGCACAACAGTATTATAAACAGGACTGGAACGAAGAACATGTCAGGCTGAAAGCAGTACCGATACCGTTTGTTAATGATTCGCTCAGGCTGATTCTGAATAAAGATAATTTTATTTTTCCTGTAAAAAACGGCAAAGTGATTTCTGAATATGGTGTAAGACATGGGCGGATGCATACAGGAACCGACATAAAGCAGCGGCTCAACGACACGGTAGTCGCCTGCTTTGACGGAGTGGTGCGGCTTGCGCGGCAGTATGGCGGTTACGGCAAGGTCGTGTTGGTGCGTCATCCAAACGGGCTTGAGTCGGTATATTCGCACCTCAACAGGATAAAAGTCAAGCCGAAACAGTTGGTGAAGGCGGGACAAATGGTCGGCCTTGCGGGGCGCACAGGGCGTGCCACCACAGAGCATCTGCATTTTGAACTCCGTTTTTTGTATGAGCATTTCAACACGCGTAAGGCTATTGATTATACAACCGAATCACTATTTTCTGATACCCTTGTCCTTACTGCAAAGGATTTGCATCGTCAGGCTACGGCTGCAAAACCGCAGGAGTCAGCCTCAGAGTCACAGGAAAATCAAACAGCAGGGACGGCGCAATCCAGCGAGCGGCCGAGTGTCCACATTGTCAGAAAAGGCGACACTCTTTACAAGATTTCGCGAACATACGGGGTCCCGGTCAAGACACTTTTGAAACTTAATAAAATCAGCGAAGATTCTATTCTTAGTATCGGTCAGAAAATAAAACTGAAATAGCGGCTTTGTCGGAAATGGTATCTGTTTATGAATGAAATCGGCTCTATATTGGACAGTATGACGACAATATCTCTTGAAGAGATGAAAGTTGTTAAGCTGATGAACCGTGTCGATACCAAATACTTTTTCCACAAGTCACAGTTGCCGCCGCTGCTTCAGGCAATGGCCGGCGACTATTATGTGCAGTCGATTGAAGGCTGCCTTATTCCGAAATACAAGACCCTTTATTATGATACCCCGGATTGTCTGATGTACATCCAGCATCACGACAAGAAATTGGCACGGCAGAAACTACGCACCCGCTGTTATCTGCTTACCAATCAATTTTTTTGTGAAATCAAGACCAAAAGCAATAAGGGACGTACAAAGAAAAAACGTATTGAAATTGACGAATCGGGCTATAGTGATATCTTTGTGAATCAGGAGACTGTGGATTTTGTGAGCCGTTATCTCCGTTTTGATGTCAATGGATTTATCCCTCAACTTGAGAATAATTTTGAAAGGATAACGTTAGTTAATATGGCGAAAACAGAGCGAATGACTATAGATATGAATATCCTCTTTAAAAATCATGTTACCGGCCAAGCTGTACGTGTTCCCGACCTTGTGATTCTGGAGCTTAAGCAGGACGGGCGCTGTGTGTCGCAAGGTAAACGTGTGCTCTTCAACCAGCGGATAAAACCTTGTGGGATGAGCAAGTATTGTATAGGGACGGTGCTCACAAACCCGAATGTGAAAATAAACAGATTTAAGAAAAAACTGCGTCTTATGCGGAAATTAAATATTGATATTGTTAAATGTATTGAAAATGAGTAATTTATTGAATTTTTTTAAACTTCAGGCACCAGATTTTGACCCAGACATCGCGCATGAATTTGGTGGAGCCGATTATTCAACAGTCGGTTCCCCGAATGATATTTTGGGTTTGCCAATTATCCAGGCTGAAAGCCTCCGCACGCTGCTTGTGATGTTCTTTTTCAACCTTATTGTCTGCTGGGTATTGATACATTTTTTCTACTATAAGAAGAGCAAACGCAAGGATTACTATTTCACATTCCTGCTTTTTGGTGTAACCGTCTTCTTGCTGATGTTCCTGCTCAATAACGTTAATGTTGGAATGGGGTTTGCGCTCGGTCTGTTCGCCATCTTCGGAATGATAAGGTACAGGACAGAATCCGTTCCGATTCGCGAAATGACATATTTGTTCATTATTATCGGTATTTCGGTTATCAATGGCTTGGCAATGTCTCATGGATATGTCAATTTGTTGATTGTTAATGCGTTGTTCCTGATTTTGACAGCAATATTCGATGGTAACAGAATGCTGAAGCATCGTGCAACAAAAATTATCCTTTACGATAAAATTGAACTTGTAAAACATGGTCGTGAGGAGGAACTGATGGCTGATTTGAAGGAGCGCACAGGTCTTGACATTCTCAAACTTGAAGTAGGGCACATCGACTTTCTTCGGGATGTCGCGTATGTGAAGATTTATTACACTCCTCTTGATAATGAGATAAATACAATAGATACTATTACAAAATTGAAGGATTTTTCAAAGTAGTTTATGAAACGTCTCCTTATAGCTGTCGTTTGCCTTTTGGTGCAGTCTGTGCTTTTTGCGCAGTCCACTGATTTTGGCGCGATTGTCGGGGCGGAGGCGACTAAGAAATTCTCGCATTTCGGATTGACGGCGGAGGCGGAAGGCCGTTTTAACCACAACTTCACCAATTTCAGCCGTCTTAAACTTTCTGCCGGTGCAGATTATACCTTCTTCAATAAGAGATTCAAGGTCGGTACTTCTTTCAATTATATTTATCGGGATAAGACTGAGTATTACGAAAATATGTATAAGTTGAACCTTAATCTGTCTTATTCTGAGAAAATAAAGCAGTTCAAAATCGGGTATCGCGCACGTTTTCAATTCGATTTTTATGACAACCGCACAGCGTATCACAAGCTCAACCCGAAGATTTATATGAGAAACCGTTTTGAAGGGGAGTACTCTTTCTTCAGCAAACCTCTGAAAATCGCTGTCTCTGAAGAGTTCTTCTGGCGGTTGAACCATCCTTCAAAAAAAATAATTGATGCATTGCGTACAATCATAAGTCTCAATTACCGTATCGACAAGTCAAATTCGCTTACTTTTTTTCTGCGGGCTGACAATGAGGTGCAGGTTTCTGATCCTGAAAATATTTATTACGTGGGTATTATTTATCATTTTAAAGATTGATTTTAGAATTTTAATATGCAAATTATGTTGGAAGAATATTTTAAAAAGCTGTTAAACAACAAAATGCCGGAGAATCTTTATAATCCTATAGATTATATTTTGCAACAGGGCGGAAAACGTTTGCGCCCCAATTTGGTACGGATGTCAGCTAAGATGTTTGGGGCTGACGACAAAGCGGTGGGCAATGTTGCAGCGGCGTTCGAGATGTTGCACAACTTCACATTGATACACGATGATATTATGGATGAAGCCCCGATCAGGCGCGGCAAGCCGACAGTCTATAAAAAGTGGAATGGCAATGTCGCCATTCTTGCCGGTGACGCTCTCGCGACTTTGGCGGTGCAGGAGATGCTGAAGACCCCTGCACGGGCTGAGATCGTGCTGCAGCTTGTCAGCCTGCTCGGACAGACTTCCATTGAAGTTTGCGAGGGACAGCAGCTTGACCTCGATTTTGAAACTCGGGACGATGTGTCGATTGACGATTATATTGAGATGATACGCCTGAAGACGGCCGTTATGCTTGCAGGCTGCCTAAAGGCGGGAGCGCTGCTTGCCGCCACTTCGGATGAGGATGCTGCGCACATATATAATTGCGGAATATTCCTTGGACTCGCTTTCCAGCTTCGAGACGACCTTCTTGATGTCTATGCGGATGAGGCTGAGTTCGGTAAGATGATTGGCGGTGACATAAAGGAAAACAAAAAAACATATCTGTTCCTGCGAGCACTTGCCGACGCTTCAGAGTCGCAGCATGAGAAATTGAGATTTTTCTTTTCCTCTGATAATGTCGATTTTGATAAAAAATTTTCTGCTATAAAACAGATTTATGCAGATTTGGATATTAAGTCTAAGACTGAAGCCGAGATTTTGAAATATGTCTCTCTTTCTCTTGAAGAACTTATGCATATTCATGTGGCTGATAGCCTTAAAGGTGAATTGAAGGGATGGATAGAACAGTTAACTTTCCGCAATAAATAGCATGGACAGATTACAGGAAAGAAGACGGTATTTTGTTGTGGGGGGCATTGTTGTCCTGCTCTCTGTGATTTGGCTTGCACGGCTCTTTTTCATACAGGTCATAAAGACGAACTATAAGGACCGCGCTGAAAGCAATGCACTGCGGCAGATTACAATGCATCCTGACCGCGGGCTTATTTATGACCGAAACGACTCATTGCTTGTATATAACGAGGCGGCTTACGATTTGATGCTTGTACCTAACGAACTTCGCGCTTTCGACACCAATGACTTGTGCCGCATTCTTGAGATTGACAAGCAGGAGGTTGAAAGGCGCATTGAGAAAGCGCGGAAATATTCACCTCTGCTACCCTCGGTGTTTGCCCAACAGATTTCGAAAGAGGATTATGGTTACTTGCAGGAGAAGTTAGTGCGCCTTTCAGGCTTTTTTGTCCAGAACAGGACGTTGCGCTCATACCCTGTGCCAATTGCAGCGCATATTCTCGGATATGTCGGCGAGGTGAATCAGGATATGATAGATAGGGATTCCTATTATCAGATGGGGGATTATATAGGAATAAGCGGAATAGAGAAGGCATACGAGCAGGAGCTGCGTGGTGAGAAGGGGCAGCGTGTGGTGCTCGTTGATGTGAACAACCGTGAGAGGGGAAGTTACGAAAACGGTGCCCACGACCATGCACCTATTGCCGGAACACCGCTTTGGTCATCGTTGGATATGCGCCTGCAGCAGTTCGCCGAGCGGCAGCTTGAAGGCTATTCGGGCAGCGTGGTCGCCATTGAACCCGCGACAGGCGAGATACTTTGCATTGTCTCATCACCGAGCTATGACCCCAATCTTCTTGTCGGGCGTGCGCGTGGAAAGAACTATATGGAGCTGCAGAACGACACCAAAAAGAAACCGCTGTTCAACCGCGCACTTTCGGCGATGTATCCGCCTGGCTCGACTTTCAAATTGGCGAACGCGCTTATAGGCCTTCAGGAGGGAATTATCACCCCTGCAACCACTTACCACTGCGCAAAAGGCTATAGGGTGGGTTCGCTTACTGTTGGCTGCCACCATGCCGGCTCCCCCGATTTGTATGGTGCTATTCAGACTTCATGTAACGGATATTTCTGCAAACTTTTTTATAATATCGTTTCTAACAGAAAAAAATACAAGAATATACAGGAAGCATATACAGCTTGGAGAAATTATATCATGTCGTTGGGGTTTGCGCAGAAATTCGAGAGTGACCTCCCGTACGAAACACGCGGGATAATTCCAAGTTCCGATTATTTTGACAAACAATATCGTGGACAGTGGAACGGGAATACTATCGTTTCCATGGGTATAGGGCAGGGTGAGGTTGCGGTAACACCGCTCCAGATGGCGAATTTCCTTGCAATAATCGCAAATCGCGGATACTACATCAAACCGCATGTAATCAAGGCGATTGGCTCCAAGGACAATATCAATGAACGTTATACTGAAAAAATCTACTGCAATATAGACGAGAAATATTTTACACCGGTTATTGAAGGGATGGAGCGGGTTATGAAAAGCGGAACCGGCTGGCGGTCAGACGTCAAGGGAATCCGAATTGCGGGTAAGACAGGGACAGCCCAGAACCCTCATGGGCGCGACCATTCCGTGTTTGCCGCTTTCGCCCCCGTTGACAAACCTCAGATAGCCGTCTTCGTACTCGTGGAGAACGCAGGCTTCGGGGCGACTGTAGCGGCACCGGTTGCCACATCTGTTATTGAGTATTATCTTAAAGATGAAAATAGGAAAAAAGAACTTGAAGAGGAACTTGAAAGAAAAATAAGCGCAAGATGATAGGGAAAAAAACGAATGTTAAGAGCTTTGACACTACTTTGATGATTATATATGTGGTTTTGGTCGTCATAGGATGGTTGTCAATATTCCCATCTTCTGTCGGACACACACAAGATATATCAATATTTGACTTTTCAAAGCCATACGGGAAACAGTTCATCTGGATAGGAATCTCTGCCATACTTTCAATAGTGATACTCACTTTGGAGGCACGTGTCTTCATGAATTATGCTTACTATATTTATGCCTTCTGCCTGTTACTTATGTTGCTGGTGTTTTTCTTGGGCACCTCTATAAATGGAGCGAAAGCGTGGATTAAGATTGGGCAGTTCAGCATCCAGCCGGCCGAGTTCGCCAAATTCGCCACCGCCTTGGCTTTGGCGAAATTTTTCAATGACGGCAAGACTGATAAGCAGCGCGCAAACCAGTGGATAGTGGCGGGGCTTATGGTGCTGGTCCCCATTGTAATCATTATGCTGCAGCACGATGCTGGCTCGGCTTTGGTCTATTTGTCGTTCATTTTTCTCTTCTATAGGGAAGGTATGAGCGGAAATATTTTTATTATTGGTGTAGGTGTGTTTGTGCTTTTTCTCCTGACCTTCTGCCTGAATGAGATATATGCTGTTTCGGCTGCAACTGCGCTATATATAGCTTTTATGATTTTCAACAGACGCGACAAGCGGAAAATGATAAAGACAACAGCAATTTTCCTCGTTGCTGTGGGTGTCATCTTTGCTATTAATCCCGCATACAACAAATTGTTGGAGCCTCACCAGAGAATGAGGATAGAAACTCTTTTCGGCAAGACTGTGGACCCGCAGGGTGCGGATTTTAATTTGAATCAGTCGAAGATTGCGATAGGTTCCGGCGGCTTTTTCGGCAAAGGGTTCCTTAAAGGTACGCAAACAAAACTCGACTTTGTCCCAGAACGGCATACCGATTTTATTTTCTGTTCGATAGGGGAGGAGTTCGGCTTTTTGGGAAGTCTGGTTATAGTCTCGCTTTTCGTCTGGCTGATTTTGCGGATACTGTTTTTGGCCGAGCGGCATCGCATACGCTTCGTAAGATACTATGGTTATTCGGTGGCTTCAATTATTTTTGTGCACTTTATTATAAATATAGGTATGACTATCGGCTTGATGCCGATTATTGGCATTCCACTGCCGTTTTTGAGCTACGGCGGCTCTTCGCTGATAGCTTTCACGATACTGCTGTTCGTGTTTATAAGGCTTAATGAGATGTAGCCGGTTCTATTGCCTTTGGAAAGAGTCCGCATTTTCAGCCCTTACCAGCTTTATGAGCTCGCTGAATACGGCGTTGCAGGTGCGTTCAATGTTCTGCGCCCGCCTGTCGCCGAAATGCAGTAGTTTTGTGATGACTTGTCTGTCGGAGGCAATACCAATCCAAATCGTCCCCACCGGTTTTTGGGTGGTGCCACCGCCCGGACCAGCGATTCCTGTTGTGGCTACAGCGTAGTCAGTTGCGAGTCTTTCCCTGACACCGGAAACCATTTCGCGGACAGTTTCTTCGCTCACCGCCCCGTATGTCGCCAATGTCTGTTTGGAGACACCTAAAATGCTTTCTTTCACATCGTTGCTATAAGCTGTAACACTTCCCATGAAATATTCTGAAGCTCCTGCAAGCTGCGTTAGCTTTGAGGCGATACTGCCGCCGGTGCAGCTTTCAGCACAAGAGAGTGTTTTTCCTGCCTTTGTCATTGTCTGTGCGACAATTTCGGGAAGGGCTTCGGCATCTTCCCCGACAATGTATTCGCCTGCAATGGGGTATAGTTTATCGACTGCTTCTGCAATTTCCTGCTCCAGCCTGTTGTGGTCGGCGCCGCGGGCTGTCAGACGCAATTTCACCATGCCTGCCTGCGGAAGATATGCGAGCCTTATGCTTTTTGGCAGCGCAAGTTCCCAACTTTCAATCCTGTCGCTTAAAAATGATTCTCCAATTCCTTGGACTATAATGTTTTTGTTTATGATATAGCCTGTGTTGAAGTGCTCTTGCAGCCGCGGCAGGACTTCCGCTTCCATGAGATAGCTCATTTCAAATGGAACGCCCGGCAGAGAAATAACGACCTTGCCGTCTTTCTCAAACCACATTCCTGGAGCTGTACCCAAGAGGTTGTTGAGGAGTGTGCAGCAGCGAGGAATCCATGACTGCTGGCGGTTTATAGGGGTCAGCTCATAACCGCGTTTTTCAAAAATAACTTTTATGTTGTTGAGAGCTGTTTCATTTTCATATAGTTCGCTTCCGAAAAACTCGCACAGCGTTTTCTTGGTTATGTCGTCCTTAGTCGGCCCCAAGCCTCCTGTGATGATGACAATGTCGCTCCTTTGAATGCAATGTGCAAGGTAAAAGCGTATTTCTTCAGCGTTGTCGCCGATTGTGAATGTCTCTTTCACATCGAACCCTTTTGAGGTGAGCATTCGTGAGATTACACTCGCGTTGGTGTTAGTTACCTGTCCTATGAGTAGTTCGTCACCAATGTTGATAATTGTTGCGTTCATGGCTGCTTAGTTTCTTTTGTACATCAGGTGCTTTTTGTCATTCCTTTGCCAGCCGGCATCAGATTTGTATTTTGAAAAGTAGATAATTATGTCAGCGTCTGATTTGTAGTCGCAGAAGTATATCTTCTTGTCGGCGTCAGATTTGTATTGGCAGAAATACCAGATACCTGAATTGTCGGTTGCATCAGATTTGTATTCAGTGGTATATACTACCAAGTCGGCATCGGATTTGTAGTCGCTGACATAGACTTTCACATCAGCGTCAGATTTGTAGTTGCACGAATATACTTTTTGCGCAAAACTTGTTACAGATGTTGCGATTATTGCAAATAATAAAAAGAATGCAAAAATCTTTTTCTTCATAAATAATATATGTTTTGAAATTATCAGTTCCAGTTCCAGCACAATTCTAAAATGTCACGGTGGGGAAGTCCGTATTCCTCTGCTATACTCTTGTTGGTAAGTTTGCCTTTATAGTAATATGTGCCTTGAAGAATCGAAGGGTCGGTTTGTATGGATGTCCTTATGTCTTTATTGAATATAAGGTTGGAAATCAATGGGATGAAAAAGTTTGAAAACTCTTTTTGTTTTGACAATTCATCGGGAAGTTTGTGGGCAATCGCTTCAAGAAAGGGAAGTTCGTCCCTGTTTTTTATGAAGTTGTATGCAACGGCGGAAAGTTGTTTCTGGCTCATCAACCTGTGATGTGCTTCGGAAAAATCTTCGGGAAGAAAAGGCGCAACAATGATTTGCCCCGTCTTCATCAGCTTCAACTCTTCTATCGTTATGGGGGAGGTTTTGACAATTACGTGCGCGTGTGCCGTGATTGACAGAGTGAAGTCGTAGATTTCCGCACCATTGTCAGCGTATTCCAAATCGGTGATAAACAGACAGTTGCCGGTGCCGCGCTGCACCAGTACCGAAACTTTGTTCTCCACAAGCGCATTTACAATGTCGGGGGTGATTCCCATGTTGAAAATGGGCGAATCGCTTTTAATGATACCGAGGACCCTTTCCTGACTTGATGTGTCAATGGGTGCAGGAGCTTCCTGAAATTGTGTTCCCGACAGCGGATGTGTTTCGGCAAGTTTGGTTTTCATATCTCTGCCGTGATTTGTCGGTTATGTTCCCCGGTTTCTGTGATGAGTACTTTTACAAAATCGCTGTGCAGATATTGTTCTATTTTTTCAGACCATTCCATAAAACAATATTTCCCGCTATAAATATAATCCTCGAAACCAATCTGATATAGGTCTTCAGCTGTTTCAATTCTGTAAAAATCAAAATGATAGACCACATCGCCTTGTTTTGTGAAATACTCGTTCACTATTGAAAATGTCGGACTGATAGCGGTGGTTTCAACGTCAAGCTGTTTGCATATCTGTTTTATGAAAGTCGTTTTTCCGACTCCCATGGTGCCGTAAAAGCAGAACAGACGTTCTTCGGTGAAGTTTTCCAATAACTGTTGCGCAATGGCTGGTAGGTCGTCTTCCGATTTTGCCACCCATGAGAAGCTCTTCTTGTTATTTTGCATTTTTGACAAATTTTCCGACAGCGTTACCCGATTTCACAATGTAAACGCCGTTTGCGAGGTCTGATATTGAGATTCTGGAAGTTGTATTTTTATAGCTTTTGATGAGTTTTCCGAACATATTGTAAATTATCACCTCGTCAAGAATATCGATGCCGTTGTCGTCGGAAGTGCGGATTTCGATATGGTCGTTAGCCGGATTCGGGAAGATGAGCAGCGGTTCTGTCGTTGCTGCGGTCCCGTATTCGTCAATGGAAGTAACAATCTCGAAATTGATATTGTCAATAT
>JAGCRI010000115.1 GCA_017964755.1 Bacteroidales bacterium
ACTTGATGACATCCAAATCCAATACTTTCCTTACACCACTCACGACCACAACGTTTTAGGCCTTGACCGCGTACAGATGTGGCATAAGATTGAGCAGTTCCACGACCAGTATCTTATGGCAAAATAATCAGTGGATTTCCACAATCTTTGTATAAATTCAGAAAAGAATTGTAAATAAAAAAAGATAGCAGCCGTTAAGTCGGCTGCTATCAGCAATTCATTATATTATATAAAAGGATTAATTGAACGTGAAATTGATTCCTGCGTAGAATGTTGTACCGTATGCGTAGTAATATTTGATCGGGAATTTGTCAACGTTATTCTGTTTGTAGTCAAAACGATACTGTTCCCAAGCTGTTGTAACGAGGTTTTTGTTATTCAAGATGTTTGTGACGCTCAGGTTGAACCCTATCATATAACGTTTGATTTTCCAAGATTTGCTCAAGGAAGCGTCGAGGGTGAACTGTCCCTTGCACTTGGTTTGGTCAGCAATCTTGTGGTAAAGTTCTGAGTTTGCGTCCAGAGTTCCGCGGGCGGCCGTGGTGCGGCGTTCAGGGTTCATATCAACATAAATCCCATCAAAATAGTTGACGTTGATTGTTGCCCACCAGTAGTTGTATTTAAACTTCAAGGCGACAGTCCCGGCAATTTGCGGGGTTCCGGCTATGTGATAGTTCTTGAGGTAAACTGTGTGGTTCGCCGAAACATTGTCAGAAGCGAGCATGTCATATCCGTTATCTGCCGTAATGGTAACGTTTGGATTGTTGGTGTATGTGTAGTCGCCGACACTTGCAGCTGCAAATATTGAGAACATGCTTCCGAGCTGTACGTCAATACCGAACTCGATGCCCATGTAGCGCTGGTTCATATTGGTCATCGAGTAGTTGACCATTGCTGCATAGTCATCATGGTAGAAAGTAGTGAGTTTCGACATATCATAGAATTGGTTGTAAAAACCAGTGAGACGCATTTTCACTTTAGGATAGGTCATTATGTATGAAAAATCGCCGCCAAAATGCTTCTCGTTTTGGACTGTTGCGGCAAGACCGTTGTGGCTGTTTGGCGAGAGGAAGCAGTTTTTCACTTCAGGAGCGTTGGTCATAAATATTCCGTTCAACACCAGGAAGTTTCGGCCATTAATCTTATATGTCAAACCTGCTTTAGCACCAAAATCAATAAAATTCAGCACTTTAGATCTTCCTTTTGAGTCATCAGGGAAGAGCCCGTTTTTCATATAACCGGTACGCCAATACTGCGAAGCACCGACCTTAACTCCGGCATGAAATTCAACATCGTCATAGCTGAACTTGTTCATCACCCAAGCAGACTGTTTGAATATGTTGAACGAATAGTTGAACCCGAAAATGTCGCCTTTCTTCAGAAGTTTGTCCATGTTGTCCAAGTCGTTATACAAAATGTACGGGTTTTCAGGATTATCACCTTCAGCATACTTGTCATTATCAAGCCAATAAGAGCCGCCAAGCATATCGGTAATCTGCTGGTAATTACGCTGTTTGAAGCCGCGCACATCAACGCCGGCACTGAGTTTCAAATGTTTTGTCGCCTGCAAAATAAAATTTGAAGAACCTGCCACCTGAAGGTTTTTAGTAACATAATCCTTCATAATGTACTGGGCACGCTCACCGATTGCGGCATTGTACTGGTTGACTTCATAGATTTGATCCCAGTTAATCTGACGTACGTTAACATCATTCAGCCACTGGTCAGTCACATAATCTTTAAGATAATCTGTCGTCTGATAACTTGGCAAATAGCGGTAGTAGTCAGGTTTCGGCGACTGCACGTCATACCAGTCGAGTGCGCTGCTTGTTGATTTTCCGTAAGAGCCGGCAAGAGATGAGATAAGTGTGAATTTCTTGTCTGCAGGTTTGTAGAAATGAGATATAAGAAGCAGCGGTTCGTGAGCTTTCTTCACTTTTGAAGAGCGCACAACGCCGTTCTGATAGCCCCAGTTCGGATTATAATAGTGTGACCCCACGAGGTCGTATGCTTCGTTGGTTGCGTTTCCCTGTGTGGCGCGGTCGGTATATGCGCCGATGAGGTTTACAGAAAGCGCATGCTCTTCTGTGATACGTTTCTCTGCAGAAAGAAAATAGCTCACACCATTGTAATAAGTCCCGTCAACGTATGAGATTCCGTTTCCGAAACGTCCTGATACGGAAGCAGTAAACGCCCAGTTGTTCTTCAACAGACCTGAAGCGTATGTAAGCATAAGCCTGTTGTTATAGCTTCTGTTAGAAAGAGAATATGTGGCCCTCACCTGCTGGCGGAAAGTGGAGGCGCGAAGAGTGTAGTTTCCAGCACCGCCGATGTCGCCGAAAGTAAATGTCGCCGGATTATTGTTCAAGACAGATTCGGGATAGCGGATGACATGGTTCAAACCGCCCCACTGCGACCATTGGGCACGACCTGTTACAAGATTAGACATCATAAGTCCGTTCATGCAGATTGTCTGATACTTGGAATCGGTACCTCTGGCCTTGAAATATGAAATGCTCAAACTGTAGCTGGCGCTTGCAAACACATCAGATGACGAGTGCAACAGTCCCGGCACATAGTTCGACAAACCTGTCTCATCATCGTCGATATCATCGTACATCGACTCAGCAGCCATGATTTCCAATTCGTCAACCATTGTGGAATCTGGATTTTGAGAAAAGGAAAATGGTGCGACAAATACCAAAAAAGCAGTGAACAATAACAGTTTCTTCATATTTTCGATAATTTTATTTTTCTATATTTTAAAACAATTTGCAAAGATAACAAATATTATTTTCTCCACAAAATTAATTGGAAAAAATTTATTTGCAAGAAGTGGTTATAAACTTCATGTTTATAACAATCCTGTATAGTACACCGGCAGACAGGTGGTTTGGCCGTCCTGGTCATAATCTTTCGTATAAAGCAGGATTCTTTTGCCGATGCGTGAGGAGAATTTTTCACAGAACACATCCAATTATTTGTGTGTGCGGTAGCCCGACGATTTAACCTCAATTGGTATGATTTTATCTTCTTCCGACAACAAAAAATCTATTTCGTAGTTGTGGTTGCTGCCATCTGGAAAAGTGTAATAATACAGCGTGTGACCGGCTGCGGAAAGCATTTGTGCCACAAGATTTTCATATACATAACCGAGATTAACAGACAATTTGTCAGACAAAAGTTTCCGATAGACAGTATTTTCAGAATATTCTTTATCCCAAAAGGCCAATGTTACAAATAGCCCTGTATCAGCCAGATACATCTTGCATCGAGAATCATCTCTGTTCATACCGAAGCCGACATTAGGGTCATTAGCATGGTACGCAATCGTAACAACTTGGCTGTCGGCCATATCAGAAATATATACATTACCCCTGCGCCCGCCCCTGCTTTTCACAGCTCTTGAGGCGATGAAACGATTGGCATTGCCTGCTAACTGGGAAGGGATCTCCAGAAACATTTTTGATATATTTCCGCTGTCGTCTATTTTGCGAAAATCGTCATCGTACAGCATGATAATCTCGCGTTTTTTTTCATCTACCTTTTGCAGATTATTAGTCTTGATATAGGTGTCAACCGCTTGTGGCATACCGCCCACTGACATATAGGTACGCAGTATGCGCATCCAATCACGGTGAAGGGCTTGTCCCAAAGGGCGCTTAAGAGCAAATGATTGCCTGATAAGTTCGGGAAGCACTTCATCACCTACTGCCCAACGAAACTCATCAAAATCCATGGGGTGAAGCGTCAAGCGCGTTTCTTCGCTGGGAATAAGGATATTCTTAACATTTTTCTTAATCGACAACAGTGAACCAGTCTCAATGTAATCATATCTTCCGTCTTTTACCAAATATTTAATTGCCTGTCTCGCAATAGGTTTCAGCTGCACCTCATCGAAAATGATGCACGACCGCCGTTCATACAACACCACATTGAAGAGGCCTTGCAAACGTAAGAAAAAATAGTTCAGATCCCGTATATTTTCGAACAGTTCGTCTATTTCAGATGAATTTTGAGCAAAATCTATGAGGACATACGAATCATATTCGTTTTTGGCAAACTCTTCCACCAATGTTGACTTTCCCACGCGTCTTGCTCCTTTAATCAGCAATGCTGAATCACCTCTACGCTCCTGCTTCCACGCAAGCATCTTATCATACAATTTACGCTTAAACACCATAATCTTTTCACTTTGAAATTTGTTGCAAAGATACGGTAATTTTTCATTCCGCAAAATCTTTTTCTACATTTTGTGCAATTATCGCAAAATCTTTTTCTTCATTTTATGCAACTATCGCAAAATCTTGACGTTTAAAAAACATGAAAAACGGAATAAAATAAGTGGTCGTTTTCACCTCTTAAAAAATGGAATAAATGACAATTTTTGCCACTAAATTTATGGAATAAGTGACATTTTCCATTGTATTTTACAGACGTAAATGGCTAATTCCGATTACAAAAATCGAGAACAATATTTTTTTGGCATTCCAAATTCATATCCGAAATTAATATATTTTTGCACTTTAAATTTTATTAAACAGATAATGAAAAAACGATTTCTTTTTTTAGCATTCTTTGCCATACTTAACCTTTCAGCCTATTGCGCTGACACCATACGCATATATAATAGCCTAACTATCAACAATGTATGCCAGAATATCAGCAAATTAGTTATGTTGCTGCCATATCCGGAAAGCAACCAATACCATGAGGTCGTAGGGCACCGGCACACCTCTGACGGAATTGTACTGCAATCATCAGACCACCAATCCTACTTGCGCTTTCTCTACCTCAACAGCCAACTGGCAAACCTCACAGGGTTCACCGTAAGCGACACATTCGACATTGTTTACAAGGAGGTTTCGGTGTCATTCTCAACCATCGACCCAAACGCACAATACGACACTGAATCGTACGATTACCAATACTATTTAGGCGACAAAGGTGTTTTCATAAAACCCCACCACCCGTACATCGACTCAATCGCAAACATGATATGGGCCACCTCTGACCACTCCGTAACCGACTACGCCTACAAATGTTACGAATATGTTGCCCAGACGCTGACCTACCACCTCTATTCCGAAGGTTTGCTGCCACTCGACACCGTCATTGCACGCCAAGGCGGCGAATGCGGGGATTTCACCACACTATATGTCAACTTATTGAGAAACAAAGAGATACCATCACGTCATGTGGCCGCATTCACCGGAGACGGACAGTTCCACGTATGGGCAGAGTTTCTATTGCCCGGATACGGCTGGGTGCCTGTAGATGCAACTTACAAAAACGGCAACCCTGACGGAAACTTTTTCGGCGAATACCATGAACATTACATTGTGGCGCATTTCGGAGTGAATATGGATGTATACTGCGACGATAACACATATTTGACAGTCACGCTGCTCCAGAACTTCGCATGGTGGTACTGGTACAATCAATCACAATGTCCTGGCATTGACGTGGAACGCCTTATTTGGAGCGAGCCTTCACCCGGCCCGCTGTCGCCACTTTCACCGAACTCTGTCGCCACAACGCAACCGGCTGGCCTATTTGACATTTCCATACACAACAGACAGGTTGAAATCAACGCACCCGGCAGCCGCAGAACAGACATCTTCGATGTTACGGGACGGCTTGTAACCCGCCTGCACGGTGAAAACGGAACGGCACACCTGAACAGCAGAGGCATATACATCATCAAAGCGGAGGGCTACCCTGCCCGAAAAATATTGGTATATTAACTATTGCCAACTACCTACAAACACAATCATTTCAGCAGAAGTGCTTTGAACTGCACTATAACTCTGCACTATTTCTTTTTCCCGTTCCGCGCCGCAATCGTCTTACCTATGCTCGCCATCTCAGCACGCAAATCCTTGGGTTCCAGCACCTCAACCTGTTCTCCTAATGCCAAAAGTTCTTGCTTGAAATCAAACGTAGGACGCAAAAAATAACTGAAGACCGTATATTCAGCCGTATTTTCGACCACCTTTTGCGAGTGGTGAAGCGGCAAAGAGCACAAGTAGTTAGCCTGAAAAGCGTCCACCTTGAGTTTGATAATCTGCGGCTCCTCATCACCCACAATGATACCAAAACAACTGTTGAAAAAATCCTCGGCGTCAAAATCATCGGGGAGCGTAAAATCCTCAAACTCAATATCTATATCCAACATTCTATCCAAAGCATATATTTTCAATGGGTTATCGCCATACTTTGCAAGCAGATACCATCTTCGCTTGAAATACTTAAGCGCATACGGCTCCACATGAAAAAGATTCGAGACACGCCCCTCCCCCATCCAAAACGGTTTGTAACTGAACGTCAGCATTTTATTGTTGCGCATCGCCTCCAAAATTGCAGACACAAACTCCTGTCCCGAAGGATTGTCCTCCAAGAGAACGCGCCCGCGCAACGCCACACTTTCACTCAGCTGATTCCCTAACGACAAGGCGTCGAACATCCACCGTTTGAAACCGGCGGCATCCTTCAATTCGCGTCTGTCGGCAATACGATAACTGTTACTACTTTTCTTGCACTCAATCTGAATGCCGAACAGCTCAAAAACATCTTTCTTATGGTTCATGAACGTCCGCCATGCATACTCCTTTCCGCCTGAGACCAGTATGTTCTGCTCCCATTTTTCCGCTAATCTTGAAAAGGTAATCCCTTCATCTCCAGCCTGATTAATAGTGTCAATCAGCCAGATGTAACGTTTTATCAAATCTTTTGTCATTGCAATATTATTTTTTTGCAAAGATAACAAATCACTATGAAAATCTATTGCATAGTGCAGCCATTCAAAATCAAATAATTTGGGAATAATCTTTTGACCGTCAATAATGAAAAATAGTTATCGTTCCGTAATTCGGATATTCTCCAATCGGATTTTCGCGATACCAGGATACCATTGCTCGATCATAAGGGCTTTGGGGTACCAGCCCACATTAGAGGTGGATTCAAAATCGTTTTTACCCACATATTGAATAAAAGAGTCAAAAGACAAAATATTGTTATTAAAACTCTTAGCACACAACTTCACTTTTTCTTTGCCACTGTCAAGCTTGATTTGTGCGAATACGAGCTCTACAATGTCGGAGTCGTTTTCCACAGAGAAAGTCGTCTCGTCAACTTCTCCGCTAAACGACTGCTTGTCGATGATGGCGGCTTGGTACTTGCCCTTTTCCACCTCTTTCAAACGAAGGGTCACCTTGGTGCCAAGCGGAATTTCGATGCGGTTGCTGTAGCTGTCAGACGCATCAGATTGGGCAAACTCAGCGAAAAGTGCTTTAAAGCAGGGGGTAATATTGAAATAGAGTTCCGTAACCTCTTCATCATCCAACTCAAAACGGTCATAATACTGCCCCTCATCTTCATGCAAAGACTGCTGTTTCCAGCCAATTCCGCTCATTCGCATTATAGCGTGTTCATCGTGAACTTGCACAACATGGAAAGCCGATTCCATGGACTTGCCGTCCCCCGTGCTGAGAATGGCTTTCAAAAGCGATGAAATCTGAACCAGTGAAGACTTCGCCTCTTTACTTTCTTCTCCATAAAGTTCATTACAAATGACATATTTTATAAAATAGCATTCTAACAAGACGGGGTAATCGGCTATGGCTTTGTTTATGTTTTTCAGCTCTTTTTTGAGGAGGGATTTCTTAGGGTGCTCGGAAAACAAAATCTTTTTGATATTATTTGTCCATTCGAGGCTTTTGTAAGGCGAATAGTCGTCACGGAAAACCTTTCCATAATAGAAAATGGTGGCTTCATCTTCTGAAAGGGATGAATAATCCGCCCGAAGGAATTTGGCCTCAATGGAGGGGTAAAGATTGGGGTCTTCGTTCATCATTTTCTGAATGGCATCGTAGTCAGGTGCCTGATATTCATTCTCTTGCGCCTTTATGGCAAAAGAGGTGAAAAGGATGATGAGCCATAAAAAGATCGATTTTTTCATTGTTTTGGGATTTTTAGAATGAATAAATGAATGTGTTATGGTTGCAAAAATATAATTTTTCCCGATTATGCCACACCTTTTCATACCCGCGCATTATTTTTGTCGGCGAAAAAATTTTACAAAAACAAAAAATAAATGTTGTGGAAAATGAAAATATGATTACTTTTGCGCTATCAAATGAAGATAGCGTAAGCTATGGTGTGGCTGTAGAAAGAAATCGCCAAAATTCAGCAACAGCGCCCACCGTAGAGTACGTCCGTAATAGGCGTACTCTTTTCGGTTTTTCAGTTGTTGCGTGGCGTTTGGCGATGCCTTTTCTACCTGAAGGGCGGAAAGGGTGCGCTGTTTTTGTTTGAGGATTTGAACCAACGCCCCCGCCGAAAAGCGTTTAACAGAGTAGGCATAAATTTTAACAGTTGTGCCCGACACGAATAAGGGAGATGAAAATGAGCAAAATACATTATTGGGGATATCGAATAGATATCAATTACATTGACTTTTTTTGGAAGGAACTTGAAGCAGGCAGGCTTCGTCAAGGCTGGGGATATGACGACAGTCAGAATCTGAAGGATTTTTCTGCCGACGATGATGCAGGTGCAAAAAGGAATTTCGCCATCTTTGAAAAAGTTAAAAAAGACGACATTCTGATCATTCCCCGTCTGCCCGAATGGGATTATGTAACCATTGCAAAAGCAACTGAAGATTTTGACAAAGGCTACCGATTTGAAATTTCGGATGAAAATGGCGATTACGGACACATCTTCCCCGCCCAGTTCATCAAGTGCTTTTCCCGTACGAACGAACATGTTGACGCTGACATTCGTTCTACCCTTCGCAACCTGTCAAGATTCTGGAATATTGACTACTTGGAAGAGAGTATCAAC
>JAGCRI010000116.1 GCA_017964755.1 Bacteroidales bacterium
GACCATCCCGATTTTTGATGAACGAGCCTGTTCCACAGCCATTTCCACATCCAACGCCGAGCGGTTTAGGCTCTCCCAGAGTTGGGCGTTCACTAAAGGCATGCTGGCTGATGCCGAGGTGCTGATGTTGTTGTCGCGGCCCACCTTGATTTCCATCGCCTGACCGCCCATGTCCATCACCATCACCTGTTTCTGCAAAGTGCGCTGGTATGAGCCGCTAATGTTGACGTTGGGATACAGCGAGGCATAGCTGCCTTTTTGGGCGTAGCCGGTCTTTTCCACCGTCATATCGGCAATCTTGATGGTGTTGCTTTCCGAAAGGGCAATCTCCAAAGCTTGGTCAAGAGTAAGTTGCAGAGGTTCTTGTGCCTGCGCGAAAAATGGGATTGTACCTATTGCTGTGATGGCTAAAATCCTAAAAATCAATCTCTTCATAAAAATCAATTCTCTGTATGTCGTTGCTTTATTAATAAGGTGCAAAAGTAGTAAGATTTGCGTTTGGTTAGACGGGTTTTCTGCCGAATTATTTCATTGCTTTGTGGAAAATTGTTCCAAAGCCGCTCTCAATTCAATTAAACGGCGGATTTTGTCAATATAACAAGCTCCCTCGCTCGAAGGGTATTGTTAGGAGAGCGTTAGAAATTACTTTCTGCAAGCAGTACAACTTTATCGGAAGTAAAACGGAAAAAGTCCCCTTTTTACCCCCTAAAATCATGGAATAATTCCCCTTTTTAGGCTGAAATTTTCGGAAAAAGTCCCCTTTTTGAGGTTGAAATTATTGATTTTCAATATTTTTCAATTTTTTGTTCCATTATTCCAATTTCTTTGTAACTTTGCAGCAGTTCTTAAGGCGGATTTTGTGCCGCCGACATAAAGAAACACGAAGCGTTATGCTCGGCTTGTTGATGGAAACGTGAGAAATTTCGCAGGCAAGTGAGTATAGGGGTTCGCGCGTTATGCGTGGGCTGTTATAGTTACATCTTCCTGCAAAGGTAATTCTCACGACCTCCATCAAAAGACGTGGTATATCAGTGCCACGCTTCGTTTATGGAAATCGTCCTTTGAGGTGCTTGAAAGGATTTTAGAAGTTGCGCCCGATTAACGTATTTAGGGTTTAAAAAATGAAGAAACTGTTTTTACTCATTAGTTTTGTTGCCATGTCAACAATTGGATTTACGCAGAATAAGGGAGAAAAGTACATTGTCACTACTGCCAATGTATCTTTTGGAAATCTGTTGTCAGAAATTACAGATGGTTATCAATCAGTATCTTCCGAAAAACCATTAAGCACAAATATTGGAATTGGGGCAGGTTTCGGGTATTTTGTAGCAAAAAATTTCCGCATAGAATTATGCCTTTCGGGATATGTTGAGTCAAATCCTGCAGAGAAATTAGGTGAAGTATGGTTGAAAGATAAGTATAAAGGTTTTGGTGTTAACCCGAATCTGTCATACTTTGTAAAACTGGCTGAAGGCTTTTATTACACTCCAGAGGTTGGAGTGAGTATTGGCTGGGGTAAAAACACCTATGAGCAATCAATTAACCAATCAACCAATTACAATTACAATGATTATGCATTTTATGTTAATTTGTTAGCATTTCAGTGTCGTGTGAGTCATAGCTTTGCATTAGGGATTGTCGTCGGTGATGTGTCATATCGAATCAGAGATTATAATATCAATGCGAACATTAATGATGGTCATTATAATGTCCATCGGTTCATTTTTAATCTGAATTCGGGTGGTATTTTTGCCCATTTCTATTTCTGATTATCCAGTTTTTTATCGTAGTTGTAATCAGAAAGTATTGAATATCAGTATTTTCAATACAAAAACAAAGAAAACAAGAGAAGGCGCGGCATGATTGTCGCGCCTTCTTCGCATATTACATCACCCCCGCATAATACACCGGCAAGCAAGTGACAATGCCATCTTTCTGATTAATCCAAACTAAAAGACAATAAAGAGAACTTTTTTTGAAAAAGAAGTGCTATATGAAGAAATTGTTTTATCTTTGCAGCAACAAGCTTACCCCGCTTCCAGCAAGAACAGCGCGCTTAGGGTAAGTCTTTTTTTATCCTTTTTATTTTATGGAGATTGTGAAAACATTTGACTGAAAATCATCTGACTTTTTGGCACGGATTCTCAATCCAAATACTACATCAACCCCGCATAATACACCGGCAAGCAAGTGACAACGCCGTCTTTCTGATAGTCTTTGGTGTAAAGCAGAATGCGTTCACCTATTCTTGATGGAAATTTCTTGCAGAATTCGTCCAAGGATTTGTGGGTTTTTCAATTATCGCAAAATGTTTTTCGCCCAAAACGACAGTTTTCGCAAAATTTATTTCCGCCAAAACAGCAGTTTTCGCAAAATGTTTTTCGCCCAAAACGACAGTTTTCGCAAAATGTTTGCCTCTTTTTGCCCTTTGTCCCGCCTCGATTGACTGAAAATCATCTGACTTTTTGACACAATTTCCCACCATTTCAAGGAAATTCCCTACCTTTGCACGAATTTTGCCAAACGGCATTCCCATAACTCTAAACTATCAACGCTAAACTCTAAACTGATACAAATGGGATTCTTAAAGAAAC
>JAGCRI010000117.1 GCA_017964755.1 Bacteroidales bacterium
GAGTATCAAAATCATCCGGCCGGAACTCAAACTGGAAAAGGTATTGTCGGTGGGCGACGCGCAGGTGAGGTTGAAAGGGTACGCCGACTTGGTGGAGGAACGCGGCGGCAAGACCTCCATTTTAGACTACAAGACGGGGAAAACAGAAAAAAACGACATCATTAAATTCGATATTGAAGAGATAACAAAAGAGGAGAAATACAAACAGCCGCTGCAACTCCTCACATACGCATATCTTCTCAATGGCAACCTGCCAGCCTCCACACCTCCCTACCGCTGCGGCATTGTCAGCCTGCAAAGCGCTGCGACTAACAACGAGTGCACTTTCTCTTTTGAAGTGGACAAAGAGCTTTTGGACATTTTTTCAAAAAAATTGGTTTCTCTCTTTGAGGAGATTTTCAACTCTGAAATCAGTTTTACACAAACTGAAGATGACAAACACTGCAAATGGTGCGACTACAATGTGATTTGCGGGCGTGGCAGCTCCGAAAACTAATCGTAGAACACCCAATTGATTCCTATTGAATAGCTTCGGCCTTGCGCCGGATAACGCGGTGTTGTGAAGTAATTGTACCCCATCACCCCTGCCAACGGATGACCGAACCTGAAAAAGAACCCGACACGCTTAATACGCATGTTCAAATATGCATCAAAATATAAGTAGTTGCCTGTTTTTTCGCTATGCTGGCAATAGAACTGCCGTAAAACAGGAAAATAGCCACAGGCATAATAAGCAGTATTATAGGCCAAGTCAGTACCAATCTGCAGTCTCATCTTCTCCGAGAAGAAATGGAAAACATAGAAAACCGCCAATTTGCCTGCAAAAACCGGCACCTGTATATTCACATTGTCGGAATATTGCAGCGAGCCGTTAAAATCGAAGCCGAACCCCTTATATCGGAACGGAGCAAACACATTCAATTGTATCAGACTGACCGGCTTCTCTATTAGCTGCGGAAAATAATCCTCACCCAAAACCATATATTTGTCCAACATGAAATAGTTGAATGAAGCGCGGTAACGCCCATAATTCCAATATGCCGACAGCTTCAGGATATTCTGCTTCGACCATGATGTGTCCCATTGGTAATTGTTGCCGTTGTAGTATGAGTAAACATAATCGGGGGCGACACGGAAAAAATCGGCCTGCAAACCGAGATAGTGGCGGCTTTCGCGCTTGATATAAAAGTCAGCCTTAATCTTCGCAATAGCGTCATTCTTGTTGTAGTCTGCAAAAGAATATGCGAGACTTGCTTGAATGTCAACCACTGAGAATAGGCGGCTGTACAGGTTTGCAAAAAGGGTGAATGTGTTGCCAAAATAGCGGTTTGTGACATTGAGCCGGCCTTTGGGGAACGACTCCACATATTCGTGCCTGATGCCGCCGGCCGCATGAATCATATATTTCTTTGTGCTTTCACGCTGATACGGCCGGAATGTTGACCATTGCAATGAATTTATCACGCTATAATAATGTATCGAGTCATTCGTGGTGTCAGCTGAATAATAGAATGTATTATCATAATATAACGAATCCAAGTCATGGTCGAAATAAATGCTCTTCAACGCTTTGAACTGGAATGTATGAACCAGAGTCCCCCAGTGCTTTGTTTCCGAGGCATTTGACTTTGAAGGTGTCAATATATTGACATACTGTTGGAAAAGCACGTCGTGTGCATTAATCTTCGATGTAGCATTATAGAGGTTGAGATTATAACCCGCAAGCTGCGTGCTCACATTTTCGCGGAAGTCATCAGAGTTGAGAAGCCCCGCATTTTCCTGAAGTCTGAACCTGTTGTATATATAACTCGCCCTGAACCCGTATATGCCGGAAGGTATCTCATAGTGGACAAGGAAATCCCCAACCACATTGGCTATGCTCTGGTGTGTGTAGTAGCCCTCGTTTGCACGCCCGTCTATGTTAAAGACGAAAGTCGCCCCATTCAGCTTCTGCGCATGAATCGCATTTACCGTATTTTCTGTAGGTATGCCGTATGTGTATGCAAGTTTTGTGTACGATGTTTTCAAATCGTAAAAACAAAGGTCGCTCTGCCGCTTGAAATACAACGGATAAGGAAGGGTGATGTATGAAAAACCTATTTCATGGTCATAGTCAAATTTAATTGCATTGTGTGCCTGACCAAAAATACCAAGATTCTGGTACATATTCTCTGTTGACAGCATTGGATCATAACGGTGAATATGCACTACCGAAGTATCTATAGGATTGAATACGAGTGGTGTTATCATCAATTCAGACAATTTGGCACGTTCAACGGGCATATAATCGGGCGAAAACGCCAATGCCGAATCAATATGTGGATGCCGCTTGCTATCAGCTTCATCATCTTCCTGCGCATATATAGGAAGCACAGGCAGGAGAAACAGGCAAAACACAAATGCCAAAATCCTATACTTTTGAATATTACGCCGCATCACTTCCAGCAGGTTCTGACGAGCCAAAAATACGTTTACTGAAAATAATTACGAGAACAACCCCGACCGTGACACAACTGTCGGCGAAGTTGAAAATCGCGGGAAAGAAATACGAGCCGCCGAATACAGGGAAGCTTTCTGGAATCGGGAAAAGCGGAAAATAAAACATATCCACTACCCTGCCAAACAGAAACGGAGCATATCCGCCATCTGCAGGAAACGCTGTGGCGACAGCCGCCACCGTGCTCTCACTGAAGACCAAACCATAAAATAGACAGTCGATAATATTACCCAAAGCACCGGCAATCACCAACGACAGGGTAACCACCGAAGCCACCGAGCCCTCTCCTTTGCGGATATGACGCACAAGATACCAGATAATAAAACCAACTACTACAACGCGAAAGAACGTAAGCAGAAACTTGCCTATCTGCTCTCCGAATGATATTCCAAACGCCATCCCTTCGTTCTCAATGAAGTGGATATGAAACCAATTGCCGAAAACCGCAACATCCTCACCAAGAAAGAAATGTGTCTTTACCCAAATCTTTATAATTTGGTCAACAATGAGCAAAAAGGCAATGAGACAACCTGATAATATAGCTAATCGCTTACGGCTCACTTTGATTTTTTTTCGTCTATTTTAGCGTCAAAAGAGAGTGTTGCGTGAGGTACAATTTTCAAGCGCTCCTTTGGGATGAGTTTGCCCGTGGCACGGCAAATACCATACGTTTTGTTCTCTATGCGCACAAGCGCCGCCTCAAGGTTTTTGATGTATTTCTCAAGACGTGACGCCAAACGCGCGTTCTCCTCCTTCGCCATCACCTGATTCCCTTCCTCCAAATTCTTGAATGTCGGGGAGGTGTCCATCGTGTCATTTCCCGCATTGTTATATGCGTCAAGATAAATCTGCATATCTTTGCGAGCCTTAGCAATTTTCTCCTCAATCAAGGCCTTAAATTCCTTCAAATCCTCATCTGAATATCTAACTACTTCTGCCATAATATTTTAAATTATTATATCATTAATTAAAACATACAATTACCATTAATTCCGCAAAGATAACAATAAAAACAATACGAAGAGTTCAGAAAAAAAGTTTGTTGAGGCTTAAAAATGGAAACCGAGTTTGAATACCCATGCGCCCATTTTCATTGAATCACTAAATGGTGCGTCAGTGCGGTCTTCTACAATGTCATGCTTGCCAAGCCAATAATAGTGTGCGCCAAGGCTGATTGTACGTGCGAAAATGACTCCTACACCGCCTTGTGCCGCGAACGCTGCGTTGAATTTGTATTCGGTGGTTTGACCGTCCCAACCTTCAGGAGTTTTGTAAAGGACATCCACACCTGCGCCCGCTTCAACCCAAACGCCGAAGTTGCTGCTGAACTCAGAGGTATAATTGAAACCAACCGTTACGGGTATGTTGGCGTATGTTGGTGCAGTGCACTTAATCGTGTCATACATTTCCCTGATGGCTTTTTTCATCGGATTCCAAAACAAGTCGGAGGCTATGAAGAAGCCGCAGCCTGTGCTTTTCCCCTCTTTGTTTTTGATGGTGTATTTGTATTTCAAGCCTATTGAGGCTCCGAACATGGCATTCCCGCAACTTCCAAGTGTGTTGCGCCCCGGCACTATTGCGCTTGTCTCTTTGGTCATCTCACTGAATTGCAAATGCGGCAGCACGCCACCGACTGAAAACGAAATACCGATTTTGGGGCGTAATGTTTCTGTCTGTTTCGTCTCTTTTTTCTGGTCAGATTTCTCATTCTGGTTCTCCTCTTGCGCCAAGGCAGGAACTATTATCATTAATGATAAAATCAATTGTAAAAAAATCTTTTTCATAACTTGTTGTTTTGATGATATTTATAAAATTTAATTCTTACTCTTCTTTAGCGTTAAGGTTTGTCATAAAATGCTCCTCCAATTTCGAGAAACGCCGCAAAGCACGTCTCGTGAAAAAAATGAACATCGCAATGCCAAGTGCAATAGGTATCAAAAGCCATGCCGTAAGTGTGAGGTATTTTGACAATATGAAGACAATAAAGAATACTGCCAGAAATAGCCGCCCTAAAATCCAAACCACTAAAAACACCCTGTTGCGTGCATTTTCCTTCCACAACTCCGTAAACCTGTTCACATCTTTCGAACGGTTTGTCATAAGCCCGACCAAAAACGGCGAAGCCACCGTGAGAGTTACCACCGTATTTATCACCATTATAATCTTTTCGCTGAAAAATGCGGATATTTTTGGCAGAAATTCCGACAAAAACGGGTTAAGCCATTTCACACAGAAGACTATTGAAGCAAAACAGAGCACTGCTATTATAATAGTACGGAACAGTACCCCCATAATCATTCTTTTGTTTTCCGGTGAAATACGCTCATGCTTACCACCAAGCTGGTATGAGTCAAGCATTTGCAACATCTTTTTGGGAAGTCTTCTATACAACTTGTTGTAAATGGGCACGGCTCCGCGGATACAGTATGGCGTGAGAAATATCGTTATCACAGATACGGCAACAATTATAGGGTATATTGTCGGATTCATCACTTTCAGCGAGATACCGAGCGTTGCAAGAATGAAAGAGAATTCCCCTATTTGCGCAAGACTGAATCCTGACTGCAGGGAGGTCTTCAGACTCTGGCCTGAAAGGAGCACCGCCGCCGAAGAAAGCAACGCCTTCAACACGACCGCCACAAGCGTTATTATTATTATTGTACCCCAATACTCTTTCAAAATTGTCGGGTCAACCATCATTCCAACTGACACGAAAAAGATAGCGCCGAACAAATCTTTGATTCCTTTTATAAGTTTTTCAATATGCTCACCCTCAACAGTTTCAGATAATATCGACCCCATTACAAAGGCTCCAAGTGCTGATGAAAAGCCTAAGTTGGTGGCAATGGCAACCATGCCGAAACAGAGCCCGATGGAAATAATCAGCAGTGTCTCATCATTTATCCATTTTTTGAATTTCTTGAAAAAAGAGGGGAAAAAATAGATGCCTATCACAAACCATAATATGAGGAAGAAAAGCAATTTGGCGATATTGTACATCATTTCGCCGCCCGAAAACTGCTGGCTCACCGCCGCAGTGGAGAGCAATACCATCATAAGGATTGCAACTATGTCCTGCAAAATCAGAACCACAAAAACTATGTCGGCAAACGGCTCTTTCTTCAACCCCAAATCGTCAAATGCCTTAATGATGATAGTGGTTGAAGACATGGCTAACATACCTCCCAAGATGACACTCTCCATTGTTGTCCAACCGAGGAAGTAACCTGTGAGGAAACCTACGCACCCAACCGTCACAATCTCTATCCCCGCAGTTATGAACGCCGCTGACCCGACCCTGAACAATTTCTTGAAACTGAACTCAAGTCCGAGCGCGAAAAGTAAAAAGATAATCCCTATCTCCGACCACTCCTCCACACTGTTCAGCTCCACAACTGTCGGGAAAAGTCCGAAATGGGGGCCAACGAGAAAACCAGCCACTATATATCCCAACACCAACGGTTGCTTCAGCAGCTTGAATACTATTGTTACGATCCCCGCTGAAATTAGGATTAACGCCAAATCTGATAGAAGATGAAATTCCTCAGACATTTATTTGCATTTTGGTTAATACGCTCTTGCAAAAAGTACTCGCTGTTTGGATGGCTTGCCAGTCAGAATACATTTGCCGTCTTCCAATTTGTTATTCAAAGGAATACAGCGTATTGTAGCCTTGATTTTCTCCTTAATTATCTCTTCGGTCTCCACTGTCCCATCCCAGTGTGCTGCAACAAAACCGCCCTTATTGTCCAATATGTCAACAAGTTCATCCCACGTGTCAGCGGTTCTTATATTAGCGTCACGAAATGCGCGTGCTTTCTCAAAAATATTTTTCTGGATTTCAGCCAGAAGTGTTTCTATGTAATCAGCCAATGTGTCAAATGGCACGGTTTCTTTTGCCATCGTGTCGCGGCGGGCTATTTCGGCCTGATTGTTCTCAAGGTCGCGCGGTCCCACAACAACACGCACGGGAACACCTTTCAGCTCATATTCATTGAATTTCCATCCCGAACGCTTTGAATCGTCATCGTCAACTTTTACAGAAATACCTTTTTGTTTCAGTTGTGCCAAAAACGGCTGTAGTTTCTCTCGAATGAGGTTCAGTTGTTCATCATTTTTAAAAATAGGTATAACAACAACCTGAATAGGCGCCAAATTCGGAGGCAGCACAAGACCGTTGTCATCAGAGTGTGTCATGATGAGCGCACCGATGAGGCGTGTGGATACTCCCCATGAAGTAGCCCAAACATAATCCAACTGGTTTTCCTTATTCAGGAACTGCACATTAAATGCCTTTGCGAAATTCTGCCCGAGAAAATGCGAAGTGCCTGCCTGCAACGCCTTGCCATCCTGCATGAGTGCCTCAATACAATATGTGTCAATCGCACCGGCAAAACGCTCATTCGGTGATTTCACACCTTTGATTACTGGAATTGCCATGAAATTCTCTACAAAATCGGCATAAACTTCCAGCATACGCTTGGCTTCGGTCTCAGCCTCTTCCTTAGTCGCGTGCGCTGTATGTCCCTCCTGCCACAAAAATTCGGCGGTGCGCAAAAACAAACGTGTTCTCATTTCCCAGCGCACTACATTCGCCCACTGGTTGCACAGAATCGGCAGATCACGGTACGACTGTATCCAATTCTTATAAGTGTCCCATATAATTGTTTCCGAAGTCGGGCGGACAATAAGCTCCTCTTCCAATTTTGCCTCAGGGTCAACTACAACACCGTTGCCGTCTGGGGATTTTTTCAGGCGGTAATGTGTGATTACGGCGCACTCTTTCGCAAAGCCTTCAACGTGTTCAGCCTCTCTGCTCAAAAATGATTTCGGAATGAAAAGTGGGAAATAGGCGTTAGTGTGTCCCGTCTCCTTAAACATCTTGTCAAGCGTAGCCTGCATTTTTTCCCATATCGCATAGCCGTATGGCTTAATAACCATACATCCTCTAACTGCCGAATTTTCAGCAAGATCCGCTTTCTTTACCAAGTCATTGTACCACTGTGAATAATTTTCTGCTCGTGTAGTTATATCTTTTGCCATTTATTTTTTGTGTTATGATTTAACTTTTTACTATTTTTGTAGTCTTAAAATTTGATTTGCAAAAATAAACAAAATTATAGGAGATTGCGCCATGAAAAAGTTTTTTTTATTATCAGTCCTATTAGCGGCGGTCGGCCTCTCGGCTTGTAAACTTTCCGAAACCGCATATTATGATGACGTTTACACTGTTTCTTCAGACGCACAATACGCACCGGTGAAAAATACCGCTGCCGTTGCCACAACCCCTGCTCCCGCTGAAAATTATATTGAGTATGAGCGAAACACTTCGTCATACGATGGCGGCAGCTCGTCTGACGATCTTTATTACGGTGACGATTCATACTCAAACGAAGAACCTGTAAGCACAACCTCTTACATAGAAAATGATTGTGGAAGCGTCACTTATATCACAAACAACTACTATTATGACCCTGACGACTATTATGATTTCTACTATACCTCACGCCTGCGCAGATTCCACAGCAGTTGCAACTACTGGGGCTATTACGACCCATATTACACAAACCTTTACTGGTATGATCCATATCCGTCAAACTGGGGCGTGAGCATTTATCTCGGATACAACTGGTGGTGGCCGTCATACACTTATCGTCCATATTATTATCACTGCGGATATTACCACCACGGCTTCACCTACGGATGGGGCTGGCACCATGATCACTACTGGGGACACAATTGGGGCCACGGCTGGAACTACGGACACGGATATTATCACGGTTACAATCACGGCTATCACAACGGTTACCATAACGGATACCACAACGGCTATATAAATGGCTATTATGATGGATTATATGCAGGCTCTTGCGCAGGATACTACCACAACAATTTTGACCACAACAGATCATTCGTGTATGCTCACAGAGAATCCGTTGGAAGTTCTTCAAACGGTTTTGCCTCTAACCATAACGGCCGTGGCGAAAGACCTGACGGCTACGATAACAGGAACGAGACTTTGAATAACGCTATTGGC
>JAGCRI010000118.1 GCA_017964755.1 Bacteroidales bacterium
AACAGGGTGGAAGACGATGATGAAAATACCAGGGTGCGCATGTACCAACAAAACGAAGAATGGACAGAATTACTGGCCGCGGAATCTACTCCTGAATATGGGACAGGTATATAACACTCAAAATGTCACATGGACTTTGCCTTTGGGAAAATTTAAAGGTGATTTTATAAAAACATTATCCATTTATTCTCCGAATGTACCACTCCGTGAAAATACCATTGTAGGAGCGGATTTTTTCGGGGTGGGGGAGGCTTGAAACCATTTCGCGTGTTATTTCACGGAAGCCGTAGCAGTCGCCTGCATACAAGTCCCTTTTCCTGCGGAGCCACGGCATTACGCTTTTCACTGTCATTTTGACGAACTGCATGAGGCTGCTTTCGTGCTTCTTTTCGTCCGCTGCAAACCAAAGCCCTTTTTCTGAAAACCATTCTTTTAAAACAGCCCTGTACAATTTCTGATATAACCTGTATTCAAATGGCTGTCTGATAAGGAAATTCGCGAGTTCTTTGTCCCACAACGGCAACACGTACTGGTAGCCGTGAAATTCCCATATCCTGCACGAGTTGACAATGTATTTCGCCTGCCGCTCTTTCATAATCCAGTTTTCAAATACTTGATAATCAGTGTAATTGCTGCGGCTGAGTTGCAGGGCAATCTCTTTTGTGCATTTGCGCCGATCTTCTCCCGACATATCTATGAGATTGAATTGGGAATATTGGATGTTTTTTGCTATTGTCTTGATATTGTGATAGTTATTCATGTATGGGCGAAGATGGCTTCCGCTAATGCTGTCGCCTGAGTGCCCCGGAATGAAAACTGTTTCCATTGGAAGACAGAGATTGTTTTTCAGGTTTTCTGCCGCAAAATATTCTGAAAAATAGAATTTTGAGCAGAATTGCGAGGCATAGTCAACATAATTCGCAAATTGTTCAGTATCTAAAAAATTGGTGTTTTTGTATAGGTTATAGTCGATGAAAGTCCAGTTGTAGCCTAAGGTCTCAGCGACTTTGCGCGCTCGCTCCAGCTCCGGATTACCTTTTTGCACGCCGTATGTGAAGCATTTCACGTTGTTGTAGCCGTTCTCACGTAACAGGAAAGCTATAATCCGCGAGTCGAGGCCGCCGCTTAGCGGAATCGCGACAGGTCTGTCGCCGAGCAGTTTCGTCAGCCGTTTCCCGACACGCTCCATTATCACACGAAGCTCTGATTTCGCCTCGTCAAAACTCTTTTTTTCTGTTTCTTGTATGAATGTGTGATAGAATTTTATCGTTAATTTATTGTCTTCTAATGAGATATATTGCCCAGCTTCTATTTGGCTCACCTTTTCGGCAAGTGTGGCTGAACCTGTCACATAGCCTGTTGCTCGGAAAATCCTTTTTGAGTTTTCATCAATTTTTGTTTCTGGGTTTATTATGATGTAAATGTCGTCAGAAATTGTGATGTCTTCCTCTTCTTTTTTATAAAAGATTGGAAAAGAGCGAATTATGTCTGTCGCTGCTAGTAATTTCCCATTTTGGTTTATAATGATTGCAAATTGTCCGTTTGCTTCGGATAATTTTCTTTCAAAATTTATATTGTCTTGAATATCAGAGAAATAATCTAAAATTTTCTCATCTTTGTACAAATTCCCTTTCGCATCGAAAACAAAACCTTTAGCATGTGACGTTTCGTTTGTATACCATTTGTACCCGCTATTGTTGTTTGTGAGGATTTTAATCATAAATAATTGTGTTATAAATGTTTAATAATTCTGAAACCACATTTTCCTCTGAGGCGGTCTGAATAGTTTTTTCTGATATTTTTTCTTTATCAAAAGAATTGTAATTGAGCATGATTTTTTCCATTGCTTCCGCAAGGGCTTCCGCATTGTTGATGGGCACGCGGAAACCGCACTCCTCTGTAAGTACTTCCGGCGGCACGACCTCGGTTGTGGCGGCGGGCAGTCCTGTGGCAAGTGCTTCCAAAACTGCAATGGATTGCGACTCCACGCGGCTTGGCAGTACAAAACAGTCGGCGGCGACGAGACATTCAACCACCTGCTCCTGATTCGCTTCGCCATACATCGTTATCTTGTCGCGGTTTTTGCAGTCAGCCCATATCTTCTTGAAATCGTGGCAGTTAAATCCGCCGCCAACAATAAGTAACCGTGCGTTCCCATGTTTTTCCGCTACAATGTCAAAAGCTTTCAGCAAAATGTCATAGCCTTTAAGCCAGACGAAATGATTGGCGTTTATAAAGGTGAAATTTTCTCTTTTTTCTCTTGCAATATAATGAAACTTGTTAATGTCTATCATATTGGAAATCACCTTAATAGAAATATCCTTCTGAAGATATGATTTAATCTTTGGAATGAGAAGAGATGAGACAGGGATTATAAGTTCAGCGTTTGAAAAAATGTCGATGAGGCGGTCGCGGAATTTCTTGTCAATGCGGATGCAGTTCTCGTCTGACATTTCTGAGAAGCGGCCGCGGTGCTCCGTAATGATGTAGGGTATGTTGTATTTCTTTTTCAGGATAAGAGCTGCGGCGCCGCCCCACATACTGCTGTGTACGTGTATCAGGTCGGGTTTGCCCTGCTCTTTGATGTACTCCTCGCACAAGAGTATGGTCTTTGTAATCCAGTGCTCCGTATTGAAACTCTCGGCGCGTGGCAACCGGCGGGTGTAGCAACGGTAGGTCAGGAGTCCGTGCTCGTAAATGCTGAATATCCGGTGCGGGAAGAACGGGACACGCCATGTGTATTTCTTCCACGGCAGGGGGCAGTTTGCGGCGACTGCCACGTCAACACCGGCGCGGCGGAGGGCAGAGGCTTGCTGTTTTACAAATTTACCGCCTTCGGGTGGATACCAAGAGGGCAACTCTAAGATTTTATAGGGCTTATTTTTGTCTTTCATATCTGTTTACCAATGAGAAATACCAAAGTAATTGCAATGCTACGACTATGGCTGATATGCCACTGAACAAAATTATTGCGAGAAGAAGGTTATTGAAATATATTCCTACAGCTAAAGCTATGATTCTTAATGTGATATAGCTGAATTCTATCAGCATGGCATCTTTCTGTTTCGAGAATATTTTGGGAATGAAAGATAGTGTTCCTGTCGGCAGGACGAAGAAAAACCAAGGGAGCATGAATTTTGTGTAGAAGCCCGCTTCTGTCCACTCCGCTCCGAAAATCACGCCGCAGAGCCATTCTACACAGAAATACAATATTATGAAAACAGGCAGTGTGAGGAGTGTGATTTTCTTCACAAATTCAGAAAAGAACGGTTTTATGGGCGCTTTCTGCTGGTGTGCGGCGGCGCATTTTTGGTACAGTACCTGTCCCATTGAAGATGAAACCAATGATATTGGCTTGAATCCCAACGTGATACCAAGTGACAGAAAGCCGATTTCCTTCATGCCGAAATAAGCCGAGAGAATCAATATCGGGAGGTTGCCTGCCAATGTGTTCACAACCGCGTGCGGAAGCTCGTATTTCGGAAAATTCGCGTATTCTTTTGCGGTGGTTTTAATCTCAGCGCTGTCAGGTTTTGACAAATATTCTCCGATTTTCTTGCGCGCCGCCACCCACGAGCCGGCGAGGGCGCTCAGCTGTCCGAGGACAGTTGCGTAGATGAGTCCGCTTTGGAGAAGTCCTGCCGCCCCAAACAGACACTTGCTTCCGCTGTTCACAATGTTTTGCCCTAATTGGTAGCCGCTTATGTTTTTGTAACGTTTCTCTCTGATTAACAAGTAGTTAATGGCTTGCCACAATCCTGCCGTGAGCACCACAAACGGAAGGAGCGGAAGGACGTGTGCCAATGCGGGCGCGTCAAAAAGTTGTGCTACAGGTTTTTTGCAGAACAGACATATTGGCAGAATGATGACGAAAAGGCAGATGTTTATTAGCAGGCACAGCTGGAACACTGCGGCGGCTTTTCTGTCTTCTTTTGGCAGCACTGTCGCTGATTCGTATCTTCCGGTTGCGATGATGTTCAATATTGAGACTATGCTCAGGAACAGTGAATAGACTCCTACGTCTTCGGCGGAGTACAAACGAGTAACGATAGGGTACACCGCTATCGCAATTGCTTGCGAAACGACATTTGCGGTCAGCAGTGTCGCTGAGTTGCGGACGAATTCAGAGTTTTTGATTCGCTCTATTGTAGAGGATAAGAATCTGGTTTTCACCGTATTATAGGCGGTTGCCGTACATTTTTTGATAATAATCCATATAACTGCCTGAAGTCACGTTGTCAAGCCATTTCTCGTTTGCGAGGTACCATTCCACAGTCGTCTCGAATCCTTCTGTGAACTTGACTTTTGGCTCCCAACCGAGTTCCGTCTTGAGTTTTGTTGCGTCAATGGCATAGCGGAGGTCGTGGCCGGCGCGGTCGGTGACGTAGGTTATCAGCTCCAATGATTCGCCTTCTGCACGGCCTAATTTGCGGTCAACAATCTCAATGAGTTTCTTAATCAGGTCGATGTTTTTCCATTCGTTGTTTCCCCCGATGTTGTATGTCTGCCCCGGTTTTGCGTTGTGGAATATCGTGTCGATTGCGGCGGCGTGGTCCTCCACATAGAGCCAGTCCCTCACATTTATTCCCTTGCCATAAACCGGCAGTTTTTTCTTGTGTTTTATGTTGTTGATAAACAGAGGAATAAGCTTTTCAGGGAATTGGTTCGGACCGTAGTTGTTTGAGCAGTTCGATATGAGTGTCGGCAGCCCGTATGTGTCGTGGTATGCGCGGACAAAATGGTCGGAGCTCGCTTTTGAGGCGGAGTAGGGGCTGTGCGGCGAGTATGGCGTAGTCTCTTTGAATGAGCCGTTGTCGCCAAGAGTGCCGTAAACTTCGTCTGTAGAGACATGGTAGAAAAGTTTTCCCGTAAAGTCCTCTTTCCAAGTCTCTTTTGCGGCGTTCAGCAGGTTCACAGTGCCCACAACATTGGTGAAAATGAATTCCATCGGGTTGGTGATTGAACGGTCAACATGCGACTCCGCTGCAAGGTGGATGACCGCGTCAAACTTGTGCTCTGCAAATAGTTTGTTTATGAAACCGGCGTCAACAATGTCGCCTTTCACAAAGTGATAATTACTTTTTTTCTCAACATCACTCAAATTTTCCAAGTTCCCTGCGTATGTCAGCTTGTCTAAATTATATATCTGATAATCAGTATATTTGTTTACGAAAAGACGAACAAGGTGAGACCCTATGAATCCGGCGCCACCTGTAATCAATATTTTTTTCATGCTTAAAACAAATTAATATGTTGTGTAATAAATTTCCAAACGCAGCCTTTTCTCTTTTAGTATCTCATCAGGTTGCGGCCCGCAGAACATAAGGCGGTTGGCCCTTATGCCCGCACCGCTTGCAACAATGTTTATGCCGTTGTCTTCTATTCCGCCGAGAATCCTCTGCTGAACATATTTCGTGACTCTGAAACGGTATTCTTTTTTGTCGGAGTCGTATGCTCCGCCGAAATATGAGGCGCTCGTGTAGATTTTGTCATCAGGGAGATAGCCGAGTTGGTTGTCGGTGCGGACAAGCTGAAGTCCGAGCTCAACGGGCGGTGTAAGCGTCTCACTTTCTTCAGAAAGATCACTGATTACAAGTTCCGCCTTGTTGACAATGACGTTCTTTGCAAAACTGTTTGAAAGGTTCGGGAATTTTATGCGCGCCATAATACCAGCAGTGCCTTGCAGATAAAGTGTTGATTTTCCGAGTTCTGTCTGTCCGTTGTTAATCTGATTCTTTAAGTCTTGGCATGCCCCGGCATAATTGTTGTGATTATAGTTGGTGAAGAATATGCAGTTTGAGGCACTTATCGAAAAAGTGTATTTCTGCTGGTTTTCGTTGTTTGCATTTTTGTAGTAGATAGTCAGCCCTGCAAGTGATGATAGGAGGTTTGAGTAGATGAGGCAGCCGTTCCCGCTAACATTGTCAACTGTTATGAAAAGGCCTTTGAGGTCGTTCTGGAATGCGTTGTTGTCAGTCAGCGATGTGTTGTTGAGAATGCGGTTGGTGCCGAATGTGTTTGTAAGCCTTATTCTTATCTGCGGGTCAGAAAGCGTTGAATCGAGGTATATTCCCGTAGTCGGTTTTGGGGTTAGGGTGTGGCTCCCTTCGTACGTGAGGTTGCTTGCAGCGTGCGCTTTTGTCGTGAATTGGTAGTATGTTTCGTCTGAGGTGAGTGCTTCGGTAAGTTCGTAAATGCGGACTGTGAGGGCGGTGTTTGTGTCTCCGTAGTATCCGGTGTAAGGCAGGGTGAAGACCACTGAGTCGAGGGTGGGTGATGTCCCGAAGTTGATATTTGAGCCGCTAAGGTCCAATTGGGTGTAAAAGCTTGCGGTTGTCTTCCCGAAAACAGGGTCGTTAATGCAGCCGAAAGTGCAATTTGCAAGGTTTTTCGTAACTATTGAGTCCTGCCGCAGTGAGAACGCTGTGATTGAAACCGTGTCGCAAAATGTGTTGCCGAGAAGCGCGTCATCCTCCTGAAGCTCCAAGCCTATTACATCTTGTTCTTTTTTGCATGCCGAAAAAAGAATCAGCAGACTTAAACAGCAGAATAAGAGATGTTTCATCTGAAAAATTATTAGAAGTTGGTGGGAGTTTTTGTCATCAGCTGGTCGTAGAACAAGTCGTATTTGTCAACGTACAATTTCTCTTCGTTGTCGTTAATGTTGTGGGTGAAAATCGGACGGTTTTGCTTTTTCATGTATTCTTTGATGGAATCCTTGACCTCAGGATGTCCAATCACTGCCGCATCAGAGAAGTCAATGGCTGTTTTGATGAGGGAATCGTAATTTGGCTTTTTAAGGTGATTTAAGAAATTCTCCTGAATACCAGTAAGATTTAACTTCTTGCTGAAGTTTTTGTCGAAGTTTTCTGCAAAATGGTCGTTATAAGCTGAATAGACGATTCTGGTGTCTTGAAAATATGGGTTGTCTTTGTAATAGGTTTTGATGAACATCGGCACAAGGGCTGTAATCCAGCCGTGGCAGTGTATTATGTCGGGTGTCCAGCCCAGTTTGCATACGGTTTCTATAACACCTTTCGCAAAAAATATGGCGCGTGAGTCGTTGTCGGGGAAGAAAGTGCCGTTTTCGTCACGGAATATCTGTTTGCGCTTGAAAAAGTCCTCACTGTCAATAAAGTAGATTTGCATCCTCACTGCCTGAAGCGATGCCACTTTGATGATAAGCGGGTGGTCGCTGTCTTCTATGATGATATTTTGCCCTGAAAGGCGTATGACTTCGTGCAGCAGGTTCTTGCGTTCGTTTATGCAGCCGTATTTCGGCATGAAAGTGCGTATCTCATTATCCTTTTCTTGTATCCCTTGCGGCAAATATCGGCATAGATCTGAAATGTAGCTTGAAGGTAGATATGGAAAAATTTCGGATGCTATGTACAAAATTTTCTTTTTCACCATAAATTTTATTTTTCAAAATGCAAAAATATAAAAAAAAATCAATATTTTTGCCGCCATTTGTCCAAATTTATTTTTTTATTTTTGCAAATAATTGATAAATAGCGATTTAATATCATAATGGGTGCCCGTTTAAAACTGTTTGAAAAGTTATGGATTGGAATGATTTAGAACGTTTTTTTCCGAAAAATCTTGATGCAGGGCAGTTGGCGGCATTCAAGACGGCGTTCTACAAACGCTTTTCACTTGAGGCGCATCGCTGCTACAGAGGCAAATTGCAGTTGGTCCCGAAAGTGCCGCTTGGGGGACTTTCCTCGTTCAACGTGTGGTACACACCGGGCGTGTCAGCAGTGTCAACAGCCATTCGTGATGACAATGATTTGTCGTTTGCCTTGACCGGGCGCGCGAACCGTGTCGCCATTGTCAGCGACAGCACCCGTGTGCTGGGTGACGGCGATTGTACGCCTTTTGGCGGCTTGGGGGTGATGGAGGGCAAGGCGTTGCTGATGAGCCGCCTTGCAGGGATTGATGCCGTTCCGCTTTGTGTTGACAATAGGGACGAACATGGGTCTCCTTCAGCTGACAAGGTTATAGATTTTGTGAAGATGATTGCCCCGTCATTCGGCGCCGTCAACCTTGAGGATATTTCACAGCCTAACTGTTTCAAAATACTGGATGTTTTGGGAGAAGAGTGCCCTATACCTGTCTGGCACGATGATGCTCAGGGTACTGCTTGTGTTGTTTTAGCAGGGCTGCTTAATGCGCTTAAAGTGGTTGGAAAAGATATAAGAAGCTGTAAAATAGTGCTTTATGGTGCTGGAGCTGCAAATACGGCTGTCGCAAACCTGCTTGTTGCTGCCGGCGCATCGGCTGCAATGATGATTCTTTTTGACAGTAAGGGGACTCTGCATAAAAATCGTTTCGATTATCGTGACAAACCGTTGGGGTACAGACAGTGGCGTTTGTGTCTTGACACAAATGAGGATGGCATAATGTCGCATGAGGAGGCTTTTTTGGGGGCGGATGTTCTGATAGCCCTTTCCAATCCCGGTCCTGACACTGTCAGACCAGAATGGATTGGCCTTATGGCTGAAAAACCGGTCGTGTTTGCCTGTGCCAATCCTGTGCCTGAGATTTATCCGTACGAGGCGGAGAAGGCTGGCGCGTTTATTGTGGCTACTGGTCGCGGCGATTTCCCGAACCAGATTAACAATTCGCTGGCTTTCCCTTCCGTTTTGAAAGGTGTGCTCGTGGTCTCGGCTTCAAAAATCACTGATTCAATGGCTATTGCCGCAGCTCACGCTATTGCCGGTTATGCTGAAAAAAAAGGTTTGTCGCCCCAATATATAATTCCAACGATGCTTGATACGGATATGGTTCCGCTTGTTGCTTCGGAGGTCGCAGCTGCCGCCGTCAGTGAAGGCATTGCGCGCAACCCTATCACTAAGAATGAGGTTAAGACATTGGTTGCTAATGATATAGAATATTCTATTGAACTATCACAACAGCTTTCAGAATCAGGTCTGGTTAAAGACATTTCTGATGATTTTGTAAAAAAAATAGTTGATTCTGTTGCTGCGGAATATCTCTGAACTTGAGTTTTTAAGTAAGATTAAGATATTTTCCGATATTTTCACTATCTTTGCACTCTTGAAATTTTAAGACATGAACGACTTATTACAGAAATTAGAAGAACTGCACAAACGCTGGCTTGAGATTGGCGAGGAGGTACAGCAGCCTGACGTTATGAATGACATGAAACGCTATATCAAGCTGAATAAGGATTACAAAGACCTGATTCCGATTGTGAATGCGTATAAGGACTACAAGAATGTTCTTGATAACATAGTGAATGCCAAGGAGATACTTGCAAATGAGAAAGATGAGGATTTCAGGGAAATGGCCAAGGCGGAGATGGAAGAGTTCGTTTCAAAGCGCGACAAACTTGAGGAGGATATAAGGCTTCTTCTGCTTCCTTCAGACCCGCAGGACAGTAAGAATGCGCAGGTTGAAATCCGTGCCGGCACCGGCGGCGATGAGGCGAGTATTTTCGCCGGAGACCTCTTCCGCATGTATCAGCACTATTGCGATAAGAAAGGCTGGAAAATTGAGGTTATGTCGATGACCGAAGGCACTGTCGGCGGCTATAAGGAAATTGTCTTCAACATTGTTGGCGAAGGCGTTTACGGACTGATGAAGTATGAGTCGGGGGTGCATCGCGTGCAGCGTGTGCCGCAGACCGAGACGCAGGGTAGGGTACACACTTCCGCTGCTTCGGTGGTGGTTCTCCCTGAAGCCGATGAGTTTGATGTTGAACTCAAACAGTCTGATATTCGCAAAGATACATACTGCTCTTCAGGCCCCGGCGGTCAGTCGGTGAACACTACTTATTCGGCTGTGCGCCTTACCCACATCCCCACCGGCATTGTGGTTGCAATCCAAGATGAGAAGTCGCAGCTGAAGAATCTCGACAAGGCTATGCGCGTGCTTCGTACACGCCTCTTTGAGCGTGAATACAAGAAATATCTCGATGAGGTGGCCTCGAAGCGCAAGACAATGGTCTCCACCGGTGACCGCTCCGCAAAAATCCGCACATACAACTATCCGCAAAACAGGGTTACGGATCATCGTATCAACCTGACAATGTATAACTTGGTCGGATTTATGGACGGCGATATTCAGGAGACAATTGAGGCGCTGCAAGTTGCGGAAAACGCTGAAAGACTTAAAGAAACGGTTTTGTAACAATGAGGTACAGATTACTATTTATTGCGGTAATATTCTTATTATCAGTTTCTTGCAACAGACACGAGAAGAAAGACTATTCGGATTTGCCAAAAGAACTTGCAAACCTCTGTATGCAGATTGACGATGCTCCAGAAAATCCGGAACTCTATTACCAGAGATTTCAGTATTATTATGATAAAGGTCAGATTGATAATGCTTTAAATGATATTTTATTGGCAGTTAAATTTGATTCTCTGCAGTCAAAATATTATGTCGGGCTTTCTGATGTCTATTTTTCATTAAAGCAAACCGATGATGCTGAGGAGATGCTTCAAAAGGCCATTTCGCTTGACCAAAACAATAATGAGGCATATTTGAAATTGGCGGAACTCTACTTCCATTTGAGAATGTTTGAAGAGTGCAATACTACTCTCGATGATGCGCTCAAACTTCAGAACCACAATCCGAAAGCACACCTCATACGAGCGTTTATGCTTAAGGACCAAGGAGATACGTTGGGCTGTATAAGAATGCTGCAACTCGCTGTTGACCAGGATCCGAAAGAGATAAAGGCTTATTTGGAGTTGGGTTATATCCATCAGCAGAAAAATGACCCTTTGGCGATAACCTATTATCAGAATGCTCTCGCCATTGACCCTAAAAACGAGGAGATACTTTTCAATTTGGCGTTGGCTATGCAGGATTTTGGCAGGGTGGAGGAGGCCAAGCAGTACTATAACTCAATCCTTGAGTTTGATGCTGACAATATACGTGCGCTTTTCAACCTCGGCTTTGTCGCCCTCATCTATGACAAAAACTACAATGAGGCGGTCGCCTATTTTACCCGCGTTCTTGAGCAGGAGCCGGATTATGTGGAAGCACTCACCAACAGGGCTATCGCTTTTGAGGAACTGAAAAAGTACGGTGAGGCGCGCGAAGACTACAATCTCGCATTAAAATTCAACCCTAATTTCCAGCCGGCCATTGACGGCTTGAACCGTTTGCGCTAAAATTTTTTTATTATGTACTCAAAAACAATACAAATAAGGATGAGCGACCTTGACCCGTTTTCGCATGTCAACAACGGGGCGCAGTGCAATATGTTTGATTGCGGGCGCAGCGGCTATTTTGAGGCGGTTTTCAATAAGAAGATAGACTGGGCGGAAATGAATTTTGTGCTTGTCCACACTGAATTTGATTTCAAGGCGCCGATTCTTTTTTACGATGAAGTTGTATGTGAGTCATCGGTGTATGAACTTGGAAATAAGAGCGTTAAGATGATACAGAGACTAATTGACGCTAAAAGCGGCGCGGTGAAGACGGAGTGCCGCAGTGTCCTTGCATGCATCGACCGGAAAAGCAATAAGGCGGTCCCGATGAGTGACGCACACCGCCGTATGTTCATCGAATTTGAAGGGGCGGCTTTGTGCGCGGGAAATTAAAGTTTTAAACAAATAAAAATATATATATTATGCCCCAAATACATCAATGTGAAAATTGTAAATATCTTTCTTTCAAGGAAATATATAATAATGAATCAGAAAATCAGGGAGTGGCTGCTATGGGGTTTAAAGAGGTTAAGCCTGAGGAAGGAGTCGATTATTGTGACTATTACAATAAGCTGATTGAATATGACGGATCAGATTGTGGTATTTTTTCTGGTGTACAATATGGTAACGGACAAATAGAAGAGATTGATGAGCTTCCGCAGTGTGTAGGAAAATGGAACTGGGGTGCATTCTTTTTGACTTGGATATGGGGGCTTTCGCACCGTGTGTGGATATCGTTATTGAGCCTTATTCCGTTTGTTAGGCTTGTCATGTGCTTTGTATTGGCGATTTATGGAAGCGAGTGGGCGTGGGAAAAGGAAAAGGACAGCACAACCCCTGAAGAATTTGACAAATCGCAGCATACATGGGGTATTTGTGGCGTTTTGCTGTTCGTTTTTACAATGCTGCTATCTATTTTATATAAATTCTCTGTTATATAGTGGCATTCTTATTTTATGGTGTCATTAGAACGGTTTTTGAAATATACCACGATGGGCATTCGTTCCAACATAATTGAGTCAAAAGTGTTTTCATCGGCGAACCAGATGCCGTTTTTAAGCTCGTAACCCGATAATTTGTATGGAAAAGATATGAAATAGTCCCAGTGCTCTTCGTGCCGTTGTCCGAAATCGCAGAAGCGAAGCTCGATATATGCGGTGTCGTTCTTGAAAAATTGTTCGCAGGCTTTGTTGCCGTTGGTGCATACCACAATCTTCGAGTCATCGTTGTGCTCGCGTAAAGTGCGTTCTTTCAGAAGTTTGATGAATTTTGTGCAGGCTTCGCGGTTTGTCTGGCGGTGCGGGTCGAGTTCGTACTGCCCGTATGCATTGTGTATCCCGCCTGAAATCTCGTTAAAGTATATTATAGAGTGGGGGTGGTTTAGCAGCAAGTTGCGGAAAGGCAGCAGTGTGAGGAAAATTCCCACACCTACGATTACAATATTGGTGTACCTGTCGTCAACTTTTTCCAATAGCGATTCGTATCCTGCAGTTGCTATTATTACAAAAACCGGATAGATGAACATGTATTGCGCAATCCCTTCATAAACATTGAGTGAACTGTGGTTCACAAAATAGATTATGGGGTAGATGAAAGCAAAAACGATAGCTATTATGTTTATCAGCTTGGCTTTTTTTACAGCCGTTTTTATCATGAAAATTGAAAGAGCGAAACAAATAAGGATGACTAAAGGGGTGGTGATAAACAGATACTTGATGAGATAGTGCGACGGAGCTTGATTCGACAAAATGAGTCTGCCCTCGAAGAGTTGCTTCACCGGCAGCCGGTTAGCGGTCATTTGTGATAGGGCGAACGAGGGCGATACTGTGAAGAATTGGTTGTCAGGATAGATAATCCAGCATACGATGTATGTTATAAGTGCCACAGCCACTCCCATCCCGAATATCAGTGCGAAGTTTTTAAGGTATTCTTTTGATGAGAATTTGCGTATCGGATTGTTGATGAAATAGAACAGCGGCAGAAGAACTATTATGTAAATAAGAAGTATTGTGCCGCCGACATGTATTGAGCAGCAAAGGATAACGCTTATGAGAAGGAGTGCTATCCGCTGGCGTTTTATGACGGGAAGTTCTTCAAAGAGCCTGTGCAGTTGATATAGGGTGAAAACGTAGGCGAATGCGAAAGGTATGTCGGTGAGGTTGCTGTATGTGTGCCCTATGAACCGTGGCGATACGAAGAGGAACAACGCTCCGAAAAAAGCGGCGCGCCATGAGAAAAGCCTTAGCATGAAAAGCCCGACAACGAGAATGGTGCCCCAGCCGAACAGCGCGCTGGT
>JAGCRI010000119.1 GCA_017964755.1 Bacteroidales bacterium
ATATTCCACGAACTGTTTGAGGAGTGTAACATTTCAAAACTGAACGCCATGGAAAAACAGGACTATGAGAAGAGTGTGCTGGAGTATGAGGACGTGAAAGATGCGATGAAATACCACCGCAAATTGGGGATGGATGAAGGCTTCGAGAAAGGAATGAAGAAAGGTTTGGAGAAAGGCTTGGAGAAAGGTATGGAGAAAGGACGGGAAGAAGGTCGAAATGAAGGTCTGCAAGAAGGAATTGAGAAAGGTAGAGAAGAAAATCTTCGCAAAATGGTTGCTGGTATGCTGAAAAAAGGCATAGATATTTCTACAATAGCGGAAATCTCCGGAATGAGCGAAGAACAAATTGCGGCGTTGTAACCTTTATTTCCGACATATTGCGATATTTGTTGCGTATGTATTATTTGTCCCCGCACACCTACGGCGTGCGTGATTACCTTTCCCGCAATTCTCAGCCTACCGAGCCATGCATACCTACGGCGTGCTGGCTAACAGTTTAGAATACACACGGATAACATTACGGTAACTGCCCGCAGCCCTTTAGGGCTGCAAAGCTCGGTAGCACGGAACAAATGCGGAGACCGCTATTGCGCAGGCTATAGGCCTGCGGGGAAAATTGGAAAGACCGCAAATTGCGATGATGGACGCGAAACAGTTATAGTTTTCCCTTCATTACGCACAGAAAATTCTCAATGTGATAGCTTCCCATCTCCTGCAATTCTTTCGGAAAATCTGTAATAGGCATGCGAGGTTCTATTTTAACGCTTGAGCCGAATAATTTTTTTGCGCCTTCCAATGCTCCACGATGTAGATACACATATTTTTCGGGTTCTATCGAAGGATTGAGCAATTTCTTCCCAATACGAACGGATATGTCATACACTGCGAGTTGCCCAATACCATCAACTTCCCTAATGGTTTTATTTACAGAATCATAAAGCGCATCGAAATCTTTGAAAGACTTTTTGTGTAGATTGGATTTTTTTAATGCTTTAATGGTTTTCACGATTGTTTCTTCTGTCATTCTTCTGTGATGACGTTTTTTGCCCAATCGCACACAGTCTTCCAATGTCTTACATTCATATTTGTCTTCCTCTAAACAACAGACATCATGATTTTGCCAATACTCTTCAATGAGTTTGGATAATGCTGCACTCTTTTTCATAACTTTTTGATTTACAGGTTAATTAAAACGATTTTATTTTACATATTTCTATTTCTCCGACAACACAATGCGCCACCCTGCGACCTTCTGTTCAAAACTTTGGTGTGTGTTGGCATTGCTGGTAGATGGGGCGATTAATGCACAGATTCTCTGTTTTGTAAGAGCAGAATGTGCTTTTCTGCCATTGGTTACGATACGTTGGATGGTGGGATGCTCTTTTAGAAATTTGGCAATGTCGTTGGGCACCGTATCTGCCATGTTTTTATCTGATGAACCGCTTCTGCTGCACGACTCATATACATCCCAAAGGGCGATATGGTTGCGGATGAGGCAAGCCGTCTTTTCCTCATAATTTGCGAAATCCTTCCCATCGTTGAAGATAGCGGCAATCATTTTCCAAAAGATGTTGTTGGCTGAACAATAGTATTTTTCCTCCTTCAACGACTCCTCGCCTGGCATCGTGCCGAGTATCAATATCTGTGGATTTTTACCACAAATTGGAGGAATAGATGAAATTTTTGTTGGTCTTGTTGGCATAAAGATAATTTTTTAAATAAATGGTTAATAGAACTAACTACATCTTACTGCTCTGATTCATTATCGTTTTGTTTTTTACTAAAACTCACATATTTAGAAAAATAAATTATTCTAATGATAAATGGAGCAATGGTAAAAATAATTTGAAAGATGATAGACGTTATTGCTAATGAGCATGAACACGCCTCGCTAATATTTCCACAGGGACAATTGTCGCAAATCTTGATAATTGTAAACAACATTACGGTGATTTGAGCGGCAATAAATAGCCAGAAAAACATATTGTAGTAGTCAGGAAGAAAATTCCAATAATTTTTTTCACTGGTAGGGTTGAATAAATTTTTCATGCCATACTTAATCCTAAATTTCTCTATAACAATATGGTCTCGTCTTTGTGACCAGCCGATTTGAATACAGAGTGCAGAGAGAAACAGCAAAATGCCTGATACAATAGGCGCGAGATATAAGAACACTTCTAAATCATAGTTGTGGTTTTGATATGGAGGTGTTTCAACAAATACATAGCCAAAAGCCCCGAATAGAGCCAATAAAGAAACCAGAAAAGAGATAAAGGAGGATGTGTGAGCATTGTTGTTAATGGCGTACTGCTCGTGCAATTGCTTTTCCAACTCAAACACTTTTTCTGCATCGGATTGTGTAGATGAAGCGTTTGGGGTAGTGCTTGTTGGTGTATTGCCCGAACTTTGCCTGCTATCCACTTTTTGTTTTACATTCACATTTTGCCCATCATTGGGCATCGTTACTTCTTGTTCTATTATCATATTTATTATTTTTAATTTGTTGGTTAATAATACTTTTATCTTTTTAATCTTTTAAACAGCTGACAGAAAAACCGTAACTCGTTGGTTGAGGTCCATAGTACATCATTCCTCTGTCATTGTTACTAAAGCCGCGCATATACGCCTGGCTATTATTAACACTCGTCGCACTCCAGAATCGTACGTAAATACCGGACCCGGAGTAATTACCATCGGAGTCGAAGTAGCCAGCAGGAAGAGCACTGAAGCATGTTGAATTGTTACTGGAGGGGGAGTCGCCCACGGCGCAAACGTTGGTACTATTATTCCAGCCTGTGGTATCAGCCAGTGCCTTGGCGATTTGTGTGATTGTGCTACCGCACACATATTGGCTCTGACTTCTTACGTAAGTGATCAGCTGTGTCCACTCCGCATCGCTTGGCACATGCCAACCGGTGGGGCAAATGCCTTGTACTCCGCTCGGGTTGGCATTGCTGGAGTATGATTTGTACATCACCCCACTCCATTTGTACAATAGACCGAGTGTGGCTTTGGTAGAAGTGTCATTGTTAGGATAATACCAATTGTACTGACTTATGGAACTTCCGTCGGCGTATTTGGTGGTGCGCAAGTTTTCCCTCATCCAGCATTGGTTGCCTATCTGTACAGTGTTATAAACATTGCTATCAATGTCGGTAAGCGTTGGTGTGCCAGGACAGGAAGGTCCTAACTCATCACGGACACATCGGACAGAGAAACCATCATAATAGTAGGTATAGAGGTTTACAGTGGTTATAGCTAAAGTGTTATATATGTCGAGTTTGAAATACTCAGGTATGCTATTCACATTTTTTGTAGTACTCCAGAAGTCTGCATAAGAACCAAAGGAGGAGGAGGAGGATATATTGCCAGCAGGAAGTGCACTGAAGCCGGTTGCGTTGTTATTGCTTGGCATGTAGCCCGGTGTGCAAGTAGTGGTGCTGCTGTTCCATCCCGTAGTACATGCCAACGACTTGGCGATATAGTTGTTTAAGCCACTGCAGCGATACTGGTTTTGGCTGTTTACATAGTTGGTGAGTTGTGTCCATTCGGCCTCGCTTGGCACATGCCAGCCTGTTGGGCAGAGGCCTTGTACCCCGCTGGGATTGGCATTGCTGGAGGAAGCATTACGCATTACCGCCTTCCAATTGTACAGCAAGCCGTATGTGGGCTTGTTAGAGATATTGTTGTCAGGACAGTAGTAGTAGGCGATGGCAGAAGAAGTGCTGCCGCCGCCGTACTCAATGGATGTGTTGTCTGCGTATTTGGTGGTGCGCAGGTTCTCCCTCATCCAGCACTGGGTGCCAATCAACACCGTGTTGTAGGTGTTCCCATCAATGTCTGTAACGACACCAGCAGGGCATGGATACCCAGGAATTGTAGTAAAACTCACTTCTTGACCATACCCTGTTTTCAGAGCACCGGTGGCATACGCCCTCACATAGTAGGTAGTGCCTGCTGTCAGCCCCGTTATAATACTGGTGAAACTGCCCGTGCCACTACCATCGGTAGTGTGGCTGTCGTTTATCGTAGGATATGGACTGGTGCTCCAGCACACTCCACGGGCAGTTACTGAGTCGGGACCAGCAGAGGTTACTTTGCCGCCACAAATAACGTATGTGGAAGGAGATGAATAACTGAAAGAAAGATTGGTGACAGAGTCTGTGATAACGATAGGGCTATCATCGCGTACACAACGGACAGACAACATGTCTGAGTTTGCTTCAGGACGGATCATTGGGTTTGCATAACCATAAAATAACGCGAATGCCTTACTAAGAGCGGTGTTATGGCTTGTAGCACTCCAGAAGTATGAATAAAGAGCTATAGAGCAATCAGGAAGCGGAAGCGCACTGAAGTCAGTGGCATTGTTGTTGCTTGGCGTGTTGCCCGGTGTGCAAGTAATGGTGTTGCTATACCATCCCGTAGTGCTTGCCAACGACTTGGCGGTATATTGGCTGTTGCCACTGCACCAATACTGGCTTTGGCTGCTCAAGTAGTTGATGAGTTCTTGCCATTCGGCAGCACTTGGCACATGCCACCCAGTAGGACAGATGCCTTGCACCCCACTGTGGTTGGTATTGCTGGAAGCGGAATTGTGCATCACCGCCTTCCAGTTGTACTGCAAGCCGTATGTGGGTTTGTTGGAGGAATTGTTGCAGAGATAGTACCAATAGGCGGTTGTAGAAGAAGTAGAAGTGCTGCTGCCCTGCGCAATGGATGTGTTGTCGGCGTACTTTGTGGTACGCAAATTTTCCTTCATCCAACACTGAGTTCCTATCACCACCGTATTGTAGGTGTTACCGTCAATATCGGTGAGGGTAGAAGTACCATAACAAGGCTTTCCATCAACATAAAAAGGGGGAGTAAAACTTACTTCTTCACCGTATGTTGTCCCCACGCTATTGGTAGCATACGCCCGCACATAGTAGGTGGTGAGGGGGGACAGTCCTGTTATGCTACTGTTAAAGCTGCCTGTACCACTACCATTTGTTGTGTGGCTGTCGCTAATGGTGGGATTTTGTGAAGTGCTCCAGCATACACCACGGGCGGTTACGGTTGCGCCGCCGTCATTGGTTACTTTGCCGCCACTCTTGGCAGTGGTAGTGGTAATATTGGTGACAGAGTCTGTGGTTACAGTAGGCAGCGTGGGAGTAGTAACACTCAACTCCACTCCGTAGGCAGTCCCCACACTATTGGTGGCGTATGCCCTCACATAGTAGGTGGTATTGGTATCCAGCCCAATGATGGTATCTATTATTGTACCCAAACCAACAGAATGGATGGTGAGCGAATCGCTGATAGTGGGATTCGGAGAAGTGCTGTAGCAAATTCCACGTGAAGATACGGACTCGCAGTTTTCATCTGTCACTTCTGAGGCAACAATCATAGAAAGGCCATTATAGAGGCTGGCTGACAATGTAGTAACGTCAGGCACTGCAGGTGCCAGTGTTGTAATTTCGTAAACTTCACCGTAGCTTGTTCCCGCTGCATTCGTAGCATACGCGCACACATAGTAGGTGGTGCTGCAAGCCAGTCCCGTTATACTGCTGATAATGCTTCCAGCAGCAATACTGTCGGTGGTGTGGTTGTCGGCAATGGAGGGATTGCCGGTAGTGTTCCAGCAAACACCACGGGCGGTCAGCGCATCACAATTTATAGCACTTACATTACCCTCGCAGGTGAAAGAAGTCGGCGATATATTATCAGGCTGTAAGGTGTACACTTCAGGCAGAATACACAGGGTCGTGAAACTAACCTCCTCGCCATATCCTGTTCCCACACTGTTGGTGGCGTATGCCCGCACATAATATAAAGTGTACGGAGTCAATCCGCTAAGTGAACTAACAAAACTCCCCACACCATTTCCATCAGTAGTTGTTGAGTCATCATTTACCGTAGGCGTTCCTGTGGTGTTAAAACAGACACCTCTATTGGTCACGTTGGCGCCACCGTCGTTAGTGATGTTTCCACCGCAAGTGGCTGAGGTGGGTGTAACATCACTAATAGAATCAGTGGATAAGACAGGAACATACAGTTGTATCGCATCAAATTGCAAAACAAAAGTCTCCGATCCACCTTGTGCCTGCGAAATGTGCTGGCTCTCCTCCTCGGTGTCGTTAATGGTGGCATACCCCACATATTCCATCATATCGCCGAAATTGAACGGATTGGTGGTAGTGGATTTCAACACGTATGTAATGGTTTGCGCCATTCCAAGATATTCGATGTCGTTGGTATTGCCTCCGCCGTTGCACACCATTTTTATAGATGATGTTTTTCCGTTTTGTCGGGCGGTCATCACATAGGTGCCGGTGGCGGACAGTGATACGCGGAATTGGTGGGTGCCGGTTGGCAGGGACGTGCCACGGCGCGTCCCTATGATGCGTCCATTCCCATCCACAATTTCCAACGTCACCACGCCTGCGTCAGCCACCGTAAGGTTAACGTCTGTGGTTCTGGAAAACGGATTCGGGTTGTTTTGCGACAGAACGAAAGCGCCATTGGCAACGGATTCGTCAATACCCGTTCCGTTTTGCATCTTCAGCGTTGTGTCAGGCCAGTAGATGGTCTCCTGCCAGTTTTTGGTCAGGTTGGTAATTTCCACACGGTTGAGCTGCACATAATGGTTGGCTGCATCACGTCCCGTGAACGTGAGGGTTACAGTTTGTGCAAAGGCCATAATGCCCATCAGGACAATTGCAATAAAGCATAGAATCTTTTTCATAATCGTACTTTTTTATGTTTGTAATAATCTTTAATTCAATCGGTTATTAACCGTTTCCGCTTTTCGTCACAAACACAAAAAAAAATCGTGAACTTCAGTTTCCGTATCCGAGGTTCTCGACTACCTGTACTACAAAAAATAGAAAGCTCACGATTATCTACGTGAGCGTTTCTGCTTCCTTTTTGTAGTACATCAGAAATTGTCGAGATTTCGGATACATAAAAGAAAAGCGAAAACGCTTTATGTCAATATATTAAAATGTCAATTTATCTGTTTTGTATTTCAAATTTTGGTGAAACAATAGTGAATTTTGAAAGCGCAAAATTACA
>JAGCRI010000120.1 GCA_017964755.1 Bacteroidales bacterium
CGGGCACTTCGGCATCGTTATAAGGTCGTGTATCTTCAAACAGGAATTTTTCTGTCATAAAAAGTAGATTTAATCTGCAAAGGTAATATTAAAATAAGATTGTTTTACAAATCAAAGGAATTTTTTGAACCAATAGAGCCAAAATGTGCAGCAAACAAACCGAAAGTGGAAATATTAGTATCTTTGCACGTGAAAAGTTGTCTATTTTGGGGAGGGCGCGGCAATATTCGCCTCTTTCCGTAACTTTAAATGAAACAGAAAAAATAATGGGATTCGGTAGTGTTATAAAAGATTATTTAGGTTTGTCGCTAATTGACACTTTATATAAAACTTTGACTTTTCATGATTTTTTTATCACGGCTTTCCCCGGCATCCAGAAACGCAAGATAAAGAGAATCAGAAAGAAGCAAGAGAAATTGATTAGTGAGTATAAGGGGAAAAGCAAACTGACAGTTGTCTTTTTTCTACAAAACAGTTCAATCTGGAAATACGATACGCTTTACAGGGTTCTTGAAAAATCTGAGCGGTTCGAGCCGATAGTGGTTGTTGCGCCGTATAATGTCCATCTTATTTATGACAAACAGGAGTGTTTCCATGTGATGCGTGAAACATTTTCATTTGCGCAAGCACAAGGATACAATACCATTTGCGCTTACGATTTTAAGAAAAACAAATGGATAGACGTAAAAAAAACAATAAATCCCGACATCGTTTTTTTTACCAAACCATATAAAGACACTCTTCCGAAATATCATATTTATAATTTTACAGACAAGCTGACACTGCACACTCCGTATGGGATGTTATGTTTGGACATTTACCGCTTAAGCTATAATCTCCCATTTCATAATCTGTTATGGAAATTCTTGGTGGAAACCGAATTCCAATACAATTTTTCGCAACAATATTCATTGTGTAAAGGGGACAATGCAGTAGTGGTTGGCGCCTTGGCTACAGAAAAGCTGATGGATCCTGATTTTCATCCACAGGACGTATGGAAACCACAGTCTCACACAAAGAAAAAAATTATTTGGGCACCTCATCATACAGTGGACTATCTCTTCAACTTTTCCAATTTTTTAGTTTATTGTGACAAGATGCTGGAGCTTGCCCAAAAATATGAAGATACTGTCCAATTCGCTTTCAAACCGCATCCTGTGCTTAAGTTCAAGTTGATAAATATTTGGGGGAAGGAGAAAACAGAAGCCTATTATAAAAAATGGGAGGAAATGGAAAATACCCAGCTTGAGCAGGGGTATTACATGGATTTGTTCAAGACTTCTGATGCCCTGATTCACGATTGCGCCTCTTTTACGGTAGAATATTTGTACACAAAAAAGCCGACCTTATTTATGGTGCGCGATCAGCAAGTTCTTTCTCATTGGAACATTTTTGGGGAAAAATGTTTTGATATGCATTATCATGCCCATGATATGGATGAAATTGAACACTTTATTACGAGAGTGGTGATTGGGGAACAAGACACAATGAGGGAAAAAAGGGAAAAGTTTTTCTTCGATTACCTATACCCGAAAGATGGCGTGATGCCTTCCCAAAAGATAATGAACATTTTGCAATCTGAACTTCAATAAAAATGAATATTCTATATATCAACAGCTATAACTGTTCTCCGCAGACGGGAGGGGTAAACCGTATTGTTTATCTCCTTTCACGGTATTTTATGAATATTAAGAACTATAAGTGCTTTATTGGATTTTATGAGTTCCAACCCAAGGGCAGGCATATTGCGGAGTTTGACGGGCGCATAAAGCTCTCACGTAATTTTGACCATCGTGAATTTGAGACTTTTTTAACTGAAAATGAGATTGATATTGTGCAGATAAATTTCATAAAGAAGGAGAATCTATGTACAATTCCGCATATTTATCAAATTGCACACAAGCATAATATTAAAGTCTTGTATTGTCTGCATATTTGTCCTGGATTTGAAACTGTGACATACGGTTCGTGGGAGAGAGTACTCTATAGTTTTACACGTATGGAAGCCCCACTTCAGGAGTTGCGCAGGTGGCTGATAACGATAACTAAGCCCATTGTCAGGCCTTTCGCAAACAAGATTATTCGATACAAATACAAGACCCCGTACCTTAATTGCGACAAAGTGGTTTTGTTGTCGCCGAACTATAGGAAACCATACTTGGATATTATCGGATTAAAAGATTCCCAAAAGTTTGAAGCTATCGGAAATGCTTTGACTTTCAATGAATTTGCATCTGAGAATGATATTAGTAAGAAACAAAAAACGGCACTTGTAGTTGCCCGTTTCGACGATTTCAGCAAACGATTGTCATTGGCCCTTGAGGTATGGAAAAAAATCGAGCAGGATGGGCGTTTTGATGATTGGACATTGACCTTGGTCGGGGATGGCTCTGCTATGGGATTTTACAAATATCTCGTTAAGAAATGGAATTTAAAACGTGTGGTATTCACAGGCCATCAAAATCCGTTAGAATATTATCGTTCAGCTTCAGTTTTTCTAATGACATCATCTTTCGAAGGATGGCCCATGACTTTGATGGAAGCCTCACAGATGGGAGTTCCAACTGTGGCATTTGAATCTTTTGGGGCTTTGCGCGACATAATAGAAGATGGTTATAATGGGAAAATTGTGCCGAACAATAACATAAACGCATTTTATGAGGCACTTGCCGAGATGATGTCAAATGATGACCAGCGTCAGCAGATGTGTCGTAATACCATTGAAAAATGCAGAGAGTTTGAAATTGAAAAGATAATTGGCAAGTGGGAGGAACTGTTTGGGAAGTTGCTGGAAAAGTAACACATTCTGCGGCGCTTTCTCATTAGAAGATGACAAAAATTGCTTATTTTTGCATTTGATGTTCAAACAGGATAAATTTGAGGGATTGCTAAATCACAATTAAAATTCATATTAATGAAAACGAATCCATTAAAATCCTTTTTCCAAAATTATGGGTTGCATATTTTAGCAGTTTGTTTTTTTGCTCTGCTTACTTGCATATATTTCTTCCCTGCAGTTTTCGAGGGCAAGGGGCTGCCGCAGGACGATGTCTCCCAGTCCCAAGGCTGGGGAAAAGACGGGAATGACTATGTTAAAGAGACTGGCGAGGCTGTTTTTTGGTCTAATAGTATGTTTGGCGGTATGCCGCATAATTACACAGTTGCCAATAAAACACATAATATCTTCACTGTTTTTGTCGGGCCTTTTACACTATGGCTGTCGCATCTTCACGCCGGTTTGGTTTTTCTTTATCTTATAGGTTTTTACCTTTTTTTGGTTGCAATGGGCTGTAATCCATGGTTGGCCATCCTTGGATCTGTGGCATACGCGTTTGCCTCTTACAATTTTATCATTATTGATGTCGGACACGTGAACAAGGGGCTTGTAATGGCTACTATCGCGCCGATTATTGGCGGTGTAGTTCTTGCGTATCGTGGAAAATATTTATGGGGCGGGCTGATGACGCTGATTTTTGTGGGGCTTAATGTGATGTGGAACCACCAGCAAATCAGTTATTATCTGATACTTATTTTAGGGTGTCTTGCTGTCGTTTATCTGATATTTGCCATTAAGGAACATACCTTCAAGAATTATATGATAGCTTCTATTATCCTTGTTGTTGTGGCAATTTGTGGCGCATTGCCGGCTGCGGGGAAACTCTTGCCTGCCATGGATTATGCTAAAGAAACCATGCGTGGCGGGGCGGTACTGCAGAACAATGCGGAGGGACAAAAGGAAAATTCAGGCCTGGATAGGGATTACGCCTACGAATGGAGCTATGGTAAAGCTGAAACAATGACTCTGCTGATTCCCAACATGTACGGGGCAAGTTCAAGTTATAACATTGGAACTGATTCAGAATGTTATAAGATGGTACGTGGGACTGAAAAAGGCAAGAAGTTTTGTAGCAAAGCGCCAACATATTGGGGCGGGCAGTCTTTTACTTCAGGGCCCGTTTATGCCGGCGCCATCGTCTGTTTTTTGTTCATATTGGGCATTTTTGTAGTGAAAGGGCCTGAGAAATGGTGGTTGTTGGCTGCAACTGTCATTTCGTTCATTTTATCATGGGGGAAAAATTTTGCGATAGTCAACAATTTTCTATTCGATTATCTTCCTTTGTACAATAAATTCCGCTCACCATCTATGGCTCTTGTCATGGCTGGTTTCACCATGGCTGCAATGGCGGCCCTCGCTGTCAAAGAAGTGATTGTTTTGTTTAAGGAGCGGAAGCAGACTTTGCAGCAAGAGCAGAAGCGCTGCTTGAAATATGTCTGTATTGCCGCAGCTATTACGGGGGGCTTATGTCTGATTTTCGCGCTGTTCGGGGGAAGCCTGTTCGATTTTTCACACCCTACGGATACAAAGTATCCTGAAAAGTTAGTTTCGGCGTTGCAGGCTGACAGAAAAGATATGCTCACGGCTGACGCATGGCGTTCTTTACTCTTCATTGCTTTTGCGTTTGTTCTTTTATGGGCTTATATCAAATATTCTTTTAAGGCAAATTATCTTGTAATAGCTTTGGGAGCACTTATTTTGATTGATTTGTGGACTGTTGACAAACGTTTTCTTAATGATGATTCTTTTGTGTCAAAAGGAAAAGCGTTGGAGCATAAACCCACACCGGAAGATGAGCAGATTCTGAAGGATAAAGATCCTGATTACAGAGTGCTTAATCTTACAACTAAAACATTTAATGAATCTTCAACATCATATTTCCATAAATCTGTCGGAGGGTACAGTCCAGCCAAATTGCGCCGCTATCAGGATATTATTGAATATCATTTTTCAAAGAGACTGAATTGGAATGTGCTTAATATGCTGAATACGCGTTATTTTATTGTCCCTGACAATGATAAATCGCCTAAAGTTGAACGTAATCGGTATGCAATGGGAAATGCGTGGTTTGTGGATACTATCCGTTGGGTCAAAAGTCCAGACGAAGAGATTCGCTCCCTCACCCATTTCAATCCGGCGAAAATAGCATTCATTGACAATTGCTGGAAAGACAATATTAAGGAGGTCGCTGATGTGATCCCTGAAAGAGACCTGGCTGCCACCATTTCTCTGACGAATTATGCTAATCCCGGAAACATTTTTTACGAAAGTAACAATGCAAATGCGCAATTGGCTGTCTTTTCGGAAGTTTATTATAAAACTTGGCATGCCTATATTGATGGCAATGAGGCGCCTCTTGTACGTGTCAACTATATTTTGCGCGGGCTGGAGGTGCCGGCGGGCAAACATACCATAGAGTTCAAGTGTATTGATGAAGTGTTCATTAAGGCACAAAAAATATCAAAAATGGGTAATATCCTAGTCGGAATACTGTTACTTCTCTTTGTAGGGGGACTGATAGCGCAGCCGGTAATAGCTAAACGGCGGAAGGTATAATGTTTTTTTCTTTTACTTTTGCAACTTGAAAATCAAAATCATGAAAAAAATTGCTCTTATTACGGGTATCACGGGACAAGATGGGTCATATTTGGCGGAGTTCCTTCTGGAAAAAGGATATGAGGTTCATGGCATCATCCGCCGTGCATCGTATTTTAATACGGGTAGAATTGAACATTTGTATTTTGATGAATGGATAGAGGATATGAAGCAGAAACGCCAAATAAACCTCCATTACGGCGATATGACGGACTCCTCATCTCTTATCCGCATTATTCAAGCTATCCAGCCGGATGAAATATATAATCTTGCAGCACAGTCTCATGTCAAGGTCTCTTTTGAGGTGCCGGAATATACTGCCGACACGGATGCTGTCGGGACGTTGCGGATTTTGGAGGCGGTTCGTATGTTGGGGCTGGAAAAGAAAACCAAGATATACCAAGCCTCTACCTCCGAGTTATTTGGGAAAGTACAGGAGACCCCGCAGTCTGAGACCACACCTTTCTATCCAAGATCTCCATACGGGGTTGCCAAAATGTATGCTTTCTGGATTATTAAAAATTACCGTGAAGCATACGGATTGTTTGCCGCCAACGGAATCCTCTTTAACCACGAAAGTGAGCGGCGTGGCGAGACTTTTGTAACCCGTAAGATAACATTGGCGGCAGCACGCATAGCGAAAGGGAAACAGAAAAAACTTTATCTCGGCAACCTTGATGCCCAACGCGACTGGGGCTATGCGAAGGATTATGTGGAATGTATGTGGTTGATAATGCAGCATCCAACACCCGAGGATTTTGTGATTGCAACCGGTGAAATGCACACGGTGAGAGAGTTTTGTACGCTTGCCTTTGCGGAGGCAGGCATCCAGCTTCGCTGGGAAGGTGAAAATGAGAATGAAAAAGGGATTGACACAGCTACAGGTAATGTATTGGTGGAAGTTGACCCGAAATATTTCCGTCCTGCTGAAGTGGAAAAACTGTTAGGGAATCCTGAAAAAGCGAAGAGACTGTTACATTGGAATCCGACCAAAACCCCTTTTAATGAACTTGTGAGAAGAATGGTTCAGTATGATTTGCAATTAGTGTAACTGACGATGGAAAAAAACGCGAAAATATATGTCGCCGGACATCACGGCTTGGTGGGTTCAGCTATTATGCGAAGCCTGCAAAATAATGGGTATGAGAATATTATCGTTCGTACCCATCAGGAATTGGATTTGAGAAATCAGATAAGTGTTAACCGGTTCTTTGAAGAGGAAAAACCGGAGTACGTTTTTCTGGCGGCGGCTAAGGTGGGGGGAATTTTAGCTAACAATACCTATCCCGCCGATTTTATGTATGATAACCTTATGATATCGGCCAATGTCATTCACGCGGCATATCAGTATAAAGTGAAAAAGCTGTTGTTTTTGGGCAGCTCTTGCATTTATCCAAAAATGGCACCGCAGCCCATCAAAGAGGAATACTTGCTGACCGGAGCTTTAGAGCCGACAAATGAAGGTTATGCTTTGGCAAAGATTTCGGGAATGCAGATGTGCAAATTCTACCGCCTGCAATTCGGGTGCGACTTCATTTCCGCTATGCCCACGAATCTGTATGGGATTAACGACAATTTTGACTTGAACAGCTCGCACGTTTTGCCCGCTATGATACGTAAGTTCCATGAAGCAAAATTGCAGAATAAGCCTTCAGTGGTGCTTTGGGGGACAGGCAAGGTGCTCCGTGAGTTCCTCTACGTGGATGATCTTGCCGACTCACTTGTTTTCCTTATGAATAATTATTCGCAAGAAAGTCATGTGAATATTGGCACAGGCGAGGATCTGAGTATTCATGATTTGGCTCTGATGGTCAAAGATGTTGTCGGTTATCAGGGAAATATTGTCTATGACAGTTCAAAACCAGACGGGACACCGCGTAAATTGCTTGATGTGAGCTTGCTGCATAGTATTGGATGGCATCATAAAGTGAGTCTGCGTCAAGGCATAGAGGAGGTGTATGCGTGGTATCAGAGTCAAAAATAATCGTGTAGTTTGTCTGCTATGAAACCTAAAGTCAGCATAATTACCATTACATTTAATGCGGGACGTTTCCTGAAAAATACTATTGAAAGCATTATCAGTCAGACAAATAAGGAGTTTGAGTATTTGATTGTTGATGGAGGTTCAACTGATAACACGCTTGACATAATCAAGCAATATGACAATCACAGATATTTTTCTTATGATGAAGCTATGAGCCGAGACATTGCTGACTGTAATGAAATTGTCTGGATTTCCGAGCCTGATAAAGGGTTATACGATGCTATGAACAAGGGACTTCATCTTGCACAAGGCGATTTCGTATGGTTTGTCAATGCAGGCGATAAGATTTATAATAATGGCACTTTGCAAAGAATTGTTGATACTATTGGTGCTAATCCAAGTTGTGATGTTGTATATGGCCAGTCAATTATCATTGATGAAGAAGAAAATATACTTGGTGAGAGACATAAAATTGCGCCCCAAGACCTTACCCGCAGGAGTTTGCTCAATGGGTTAGTGGTGTGTCACCAATCCATATTGGTACGAAAAGCAATTGCTCCTGATTATGACATCCAATACCGCATTTCAGCTGACTATGATTGGGTGTGTAAAGTGCTGGCTAAATCAGCGCAAAACTGTTATATTGACGATTATCTTTCCCGTTTTATGATAGCCGGTGTTTCTGCCCGACAGAGAAAGAAATCGTGGCTGGAGCGCTATCGGATTATGAAGAAGCATTTTGGCATAATGGCCACTTTGTGGGCGCATGTGAAAATCATTGCGAAATATCCTTTCTCAAGGAAAGAGTAGTCGGGCGGCGTGGCTCCGTAGCAAAGGTGAACAGGAATCATACGTATCCGGCTCCGGCAACGTAATCCTCCAATTGTTTATTTATAAAGTTCTTCCTGATTTTTACGGGAGGCTTTTCGTGTGAAAAACTCATCGATTAGGCCTAAACCGTAACCGAAAAGCTGGGCGAAGCTTGCGGCAATGGAAAGAAAAGCTATTGATATTTTTTTGTTTTTGATGAATGATCCGATAAAAACGGTAAGGATGTAGCAAATTATGGGGACGAGCCAGACCCACCAATAGCTGTGCTTGAAAATGGCGGAAAGGATTGCAAGCAGAACCAGACAGACATTGCTCAATGTAAAGATGGCGGGTAGGGTATGTATCAGCTTTAATGAGCCGGGATGCAACTTGTTGAGTAACAGTCGGGCTTTGCCGAATGTGTTCACCTGCCAGAAGAATTTCTTCAAATTCACCCGCCGTTTGTGGTAAACATAAACATCAGGGAACAGCTGCGATTTGAAGCCGGCTTCCTTGAGGCGGAGGCTCAGGTCGATATCTTCCCCGATCATATTTTTGTAGCCGCCTACTTTCTGGTACGCTTCCTTGGAAATACCCATGTTGAATGAGCGTGGGGTGAATTCTTTCACGTTTTTTCCCCCGCGGATGCCACCGGTAGTCATAAATGATGTCATCGCGTAGCTGATGGCTTTCTGCATGTCGTTGAAAGAGTGACTGGCAGCATCAGGCCCTCCGTAGCAATCTACGTATGTGGTGGTTAAGTGCTTAATTGCTAACTCTACATATTCTTCTGGCATAATGCAGTCGGAGTCGAAAATGATGAAGTAGTTGCCATTGGCGTGGTTCATGCCGTAGTTGCGGGTCTCGCTTCTGCCTGAGTTTGGCTTGAAATAGTAGTGCAGGTTCAGCTTGTCCCCGTATCTTTGGCACACTTTGTCGCACTTTAGAGTCGAGCCGTCTTCAATGACCAGCACTTCAAAGTTCTTGTTGGTCTGGTGCGACAGGCTTTCCAGCAATTCCGCCACCTCATCGGGCCGGTTATAGACCGGAACTATGATTGATAAGCGGAGATCATTTTCAACTGGCATTTATACGTCATTTTATCGGCAAAAATACGATTTTTTCGCGAAGATTTGTGTGATATGTAATGGCATTTATTAGAATTGTTCAAAATAATTCCAATAGTTTTTTTGCAAAAATATCCGTTCAACGTGTCGGATAATTCGTTATTTTTGCCACAAATTTCTATTTTAAAGCAACTATTTGATAATAAATATATTAGAAAAGTTCATTTTTTACCATAATTAAGTGAAAACATATATGAAAAGAGTTCTGTTTTTTACGTTTATAATTCTGTTTTCGGCACAGTCATTTGCACAAAAAAGTGTGATTGAGCTGCCGGCGAAGCACGGAACAGAGGCAATTTTGCCGGAAACAAACGGATTCTGTTACCTGCTTCCGCAGACATCTTTCAAAATAGACGTCACTGTCACACGAACTTCAGAAATTAAAGGCTATTATTCTGAGTATGCGGAAAAACTACTCGGACTAAACAATATAATTAAAGCGAATAAGACACATTACAAGCTGCACGATGTGAGAATTTCCACATTTGAAACGCCAGACACTTCAAGAGTATTTCTTGTGGAATTGTCAAAAAATCAGGTGAAAAACGACTATCTTTCAAAATTGTATGCACAAATGCCTTTACAGAGTGACGGAGTTGTGTTTGAAGAGGAATACAGCAATGAGAGCACGCGGCTGCCTGATTTTTTCAAAAATTATTCTGAACTGACTTATATAGAGGAAGAAGACACATATATTGTGAAACAGCTTGTTGACAGCATTGTTACAGAAATACCTGTCAACACTACAAAAAAAGTTACAAAAACTGTGGCGCAGAAAGCGCAGGAGGCGGCCGACTTCATAATCCAAATCCGTAAAGACCGCTACAATCTCACTTCAGGCGTGCAGGAAGTGGCATACAGCAAAGAGGCTTTGAACCTGATGATTGACGAACTTAACAGATGGGAGAAGAACTATCTTGACCTTTTCACTGGCATAACTCTTGAAGACGAAGAACATTATATCATTACAGTAACACCTGCTGAAAATGGAGCACAAACAATACATCTCTTTTCTGTTTCGGCAGATGGCGGCTTTTCTTTGAAAAAAGACACGAAAAATGCGGGAAACAACTACCAGCTTTCGCTTGAACCGCAAGTAACCCACGAAAAACGGCTGCAATTCCTTGCAGAAAAGTCAAAGGAGGAAAAATATGTTCCCAACAGCGGCTACCGCATCCGGAAGGCGGTGCCTGCAAAGGCGGCGTTGTTGCAAAACGGACAGACAATGCACACTTGGGGTATCTTCCCTGTGTTCCAGTTCGGTGCTGTGGAGACTTTGCCCGCAAATTCCGACAATTTCGAAATAGGGAAGGTCGCTATAATCTTTTGATAACCTCTAATAATTCTTCCGGTGCGTCAATGATGACATCGGCGCCGTTTTCGGCGAGTTCGGCGCGTGTGCGGAATCCCCACGCTGCACCTATTTTATACAATCCGGCGTTTGCGGCGGTCTCCATGTCGGTTCCTGTGTCGCCAATATATAACGTTTCCTCTTTCTTTACCCCTGCAGTTTCCAAAATGTCGTAAACAATCTGCGGTGCAGGCTTCGTAGGAACGCCAGCGCGTTGTCCGTACGCCGCCGCCCATCTCACTGTCGGGAAGTAATGTCTCAATAGCGGAGCCATCGCCACCTGCGCCTTGTTAGACGCGACTGCCACTTTTATCCCCATCGTATCAAGTTTCTC
>JAGCRI010000121.1 GCA_017964755.1 Bacteroidales bacterium
TATAGATTCAAGTGGCAAAGTTATAAAATAAATCAGCAGGGGAGTTAAAAAAAATGACCTTACGAGGTCTGTAGTTTAACTTATTTTGAATAACCAATAATTTATTGAAGGATAAGAGTTTGATATTCATAGATTTAGGGATATATTGGCGAATAAGTTTGTTTGTGTTCTCCACAGTACCTTTTTGCCAAGAGGAATAAGGGTCGGTAAAGAAGACAGGTGCGTTTAACTTTTTCGCAACCAGCATGTGTCTGGCGAACTCTCCGCCATTGTCAGTGGTTATGGATTTCACGTGTTTCTTGAATGGTTTGAGGAGTTTGATGATGGTCCTTGCGACATCATCGGCGTTTTTGCCGTTAGGCAGGCGCTCCATCAGCAGGAACCTTGTTTTTCTCTCTGTGATGGTCAAAATGAAATCCTTCCCGTTTTGAATCAGGTCCATCTCGAAATGCCCGAACTCACTTCTATCCTCCACACTATCAGGTCTTTTATGGATAGAAACCCTGTCGGGTATATGCGCGACACCAGCACCGATGCATCGTTTTCTGTGCTTGAGTTTATGCCGGCAGTGCTTGTACAATGTTCCGCCGTTGAGCTTGTCATCTCGTATCATCTGGTATATCCACTCAACAGAAACCATAGGTGTGCCATTTGTGTCGCAAAATCCTTTGATTTGCTCAGGCGACCATTGTTGCTTTTCTATCTTCTCCCGTATGAACGCCCTTATAGACGCATTAAGTTTGCGCGGAGTATGTGAGCGCTGTTTTGCGTCATTTGCGAACAATTGTGCGAATTTCGGAGAGTAATATCCGTTCTCACATCGGTTCCGTTTGAGTTCCTTGCTGACGGTCGCTTGAGAAACACCAATTACCCGTGCAATTTCCGTTTGTGTTTTTTTGTCTTTTCTCATTCGAAAAATTATGTACCTTTGTGTCACATTTAAATGTTCCATTTGTGTTAGGATTTATGGACCTCAAATGTAGCATTTTTTTCAAATAATCCCGCCGATCGGCGGGATTATTTGTTTCCCGCTTTTATAACTTTCTAAGTTGAACTTATAAAATGCAAGTGAAAAAGTGTGCAATATTATTTGGCATTGTAAAATAATCAAGAAAAAAATCACATGTTGTTTAAAAAATATCCAAAAAAGTGGTATCTTTACGGCTTGATTTTTTAACCTAACAAAAACAAAGGAGGAAACGTGTCAGGAAATGTTATTATTTTGGCTGTCATAGTTTTAGGTATTATAGGATTAACGGCAGCGGTACTGCTATTTTTCATTTCAAAGGCATTTAAGGTAGAGGAGAACCCGATGATTGACGAGGTGGCGGCTTTGCTACCGGGGGCGAAGTGCGGTGGCTGCGGCTTCGCAGGATGCCGCGGGCTTGCGGAGGCGATAGTGAAATCCGGCAATATCGGCGAACTGCGCTGCCCTGCTGGCGGAAACAGCACTATGGAGAACATCGCCAAACTGATGGGACTTGAGGCTGTGGCTGCCGCGCCTGTAATTGCGGTGGTGCGCTGCAACGGCACCTGTGAGAACGCTCCGGCAAAAGTCAACTACGACTCGATGCCGAGCTGCTTTTTCGCGCCCTCGCTTTACGCCGGCGCAAGTGCCTGCCCATACGGCTGCCTTGGCTGCGGCGACTGTGTCGGGGCGTGCCGCTTCGATGCGATACATATCGACCCTGTTACAAAACTGCCGGTCGTTGATGAAAACCTGTGCGTGGGCTGCGGCGCGTGCGCCAAGACCTGTCCGCGTCATATCATAGAGTTGCGCGACAAAGGTACGTCAGGTCGCGTGTATGTGGCGTGCATGAATAAGGAGAAGGGTGCCGCTGCCAAGAAGAACTGCTCCGCCGCCTGTATCGGGTGCGGCAAGTGCGCCAAGAATTGTCCCGCCGAAGCCATAACAGTGGAGAACAACCTCGCATACATCGACTTCCGCAAGTGCACTCTCTGCCAGACATGCGTTTCCGGCTGCCCGACTGGTGCGATTCACTTCAGTGGTGCGACAAGTGAGCCTGAAATGGAGCAAAAAGCAGATGAATAAAATCTATCTCAAGATAATTTTTCAAGACTAAACAATATATAATATATGAAAACTTTTAAAATAGGCGGGGTTCATCCTGAAGCGCAGAAACTGTCGAATGAGGTTTCTGTTGAGACTTTCCCGCTTCCGAAACAAGCCACCGTTTTTGTGACACAAAGTCTTGGTGCTCCGGCGGTTCCGGTCGTGGCGAAAGGCGACAAAGTGAAGGTTGGTCAGCTGCTTGCCAAAGCTGAGGCCTTCATCTGCGCAAACGTACATTCCCCATTTTCTGGCACAGTGAACAAAATTGAGCCAGTTGCGGATTTCACAGGCTACAAGAAACCGGCGATAGTGATTGATGTTGCAGGCGATGAGTGGGACGAAAGCATCGACACTACGGAAGATATTGTAAGCGAGATAAAGCTGGGCCGTGAGGAGATTATTAAGCGCATGAAGGCGTGCGGTATTGTCGGACTTGGCGGCGCCTGCTTCCCGACACACGTCAAATACATGCTGCCTCCCGGAAAATCCGCGGACTTCATTTTGGTGAACGCCGCCGAGTGCGAGCCTTATATCACCACCGACTACCGCATGATGTTGGAGCAGACAGAGGCTTGTCTTATCGGGGTTGAGGCTCTGCTCATCGCTTCCGGCGCGAAACAGGCGTTAATCGGCATTGAGAACAACAAGCCCGAAGCTATCAAAAAGCTGAAGGAGGCTGTGAAGACACACCCGAAAATAGAGATTGTCCCGCTAAAGACAAAATATCCGCAAGGTGCTGAGAAACAGCTGATTCAGGCGTTGACAGGCCGCACCGTTCCGAACGGGAAACTCCCGATTGATGTGGGCTGCATTGTGAACAATATCGCCACAACACACGCTGTTTATGAGGCGGTTCAGAA
>JAGCRI010000122.1 GCA_017964755.1 Bacteroidales bacterium
ATTCAACCCAACAGAAAGTGATGCTTACCTTTACGATATTTATGCGAATATTCTGGAAAGTGAAAATAATGATTGTAAAGCATGTATCTATTTCTGCATTGACGACAAAAACGAGAAAAAAAACGGCTACTGTTTGGAAATACTTCCAATTGAAAAGAAAATGAAGCTATACAGGTTGAAAAATGGAACTAAAACTGTTTTGAAGACAATAGGAAATTGTATTACAAATCTGAACCAAAACTACTTGTACAGGATTTGCCATGACAAAGCCAGCAGAACCATAAAGGTGTTCCGGCACAACAGTGTGCTAATGGAAGTATATGACGGGCTGCCACCAACAATTTCAAACGGCTATTTCATGATCGGCACAAACAATTGCCGTGCCGCTTTTGATAATTTGAGAGCTTACCGGTCACGGGATTCGCAAGTCGATATTACAGTGGGGACAGGAAATCAAAAAGATGTTACTTGTCAAGCCATTGGTGGCGTTTCCAAATGCAAAGTCAAATCGATAGTGATTGATGACGCCGATAACTTTTCGGTTCTGGAGGAAAAATCGGTTCTTATTGACTACACAGCACCGCCGAAGCCCAAATGGGTAAAAGTTGCCCCATATCCTGACAATATATGCGAATATAATAACGGACACGTAAAAATAACTTGGGAATGCACCGATGACCTCCATTCTTCGCCTGTAGAATACCTCTATCAAATATCGGAAGTCGGAAGCAGCGGAAGCGAGACCGCTTCAAAATGGAGCACTGCAGGCGAGAATTGCGAAGTCATTGTCGGACCGATATTTGAGAAGGGGAAAAGTTATTTGGTTCGTGTAATGAGTCAGAATCAGGCGGGGCTAAAATCAAAGGCCGCTGTTTCATCACCATTTATTTCCGGAGGTCATTCGGTTCATAAGAACTTGTCAGCAATTGTAAATACTGGTGGCGACAACGGAATAATGGCAGAGTATGTGTCAGAAAAAAAAGCCGGGGCAGATGCCAAATTGTCGCTATACCCCAACCCTGCTTCGACTGAAATAGCAATTATCGGAGCTGACGCAGGCGCATACGGAATAGTATCTGACATGTCTGGTAGAGTAGTGCGCACCTTTGAGTTTGACAATACTTGTAAAATTGATGTGTCAGGATTACCGCGCGGTATGTACGTAATCAATATGTCAAACAAGTCTGCACGATTCGTCAAATATTGATGTTTGAGCTGCCCCATACAATGTTATGAACAAAAAAATGTTGATTTCTAAGATGACAAACAAATGTAATTGGGAATAAAGTAAAATATATTTGCAAAGCAAAAAAGAATAACATGGAAAAGAACTTTTCAAAAATATTGTCCAAATTGAATTTCAGGGGCGACAAGGTGGTATTGGGCGTAACAATCATTTTGTCATTAATCTCATTTATAGTTGTTTATAGTTCCACTGGCGTTGTATGGGGACATCTTAAACATTTTTTGGTCTGCTTTGTTGCGATGGCATTTTTCTATCATGTGAATTATGTCAAAGCATCGGTATTTGCTCCATTTCTTCTTATTCTCGCACTTGCACTTTTGTTTTGGACTTTGCTAAGCGGTGGGGAAGCCAACCGCGGAGTGTCCATAGGAGGAATTGATATACAGACTTTTTATCTGATAGGCTTTTTGGTTGTATATGTCATTTCCCATTTTTTGGCAAGGCAATTGAATAAAGGCATTGAACTTACACCGAGGGCTTCTTGGATACTAATAGGTATAATATTGTTCTTTTGCGCCGGTATTGCATACACAAATATGTCAACATCCATAATTCTCTTCCTTACAAGTGTGGTCGTGCTTTTTTTGGGCAAGGTGCGTCCTAAATACATACTCACACTATTTGCGGTAGTTATTATTGGAGTCGCAGGATTATGGGTAACAGGGATCGGCCGTGCTGAGACATTCAAAGGCCGAATACACTATTACTTGACACAGGATAACACCGATCACTACGGTGACCAGATGATTTTGGCGAAAGCGGCTATTGCAAGGTCAGGCATAACCCCGACCGGTCCGGGTCAAGGAGTCATAAAAAAATCATTACCGGAAAAAGAAACCGATTATGTCTATGCCACACTCTTTGAGGAAACAGGACTTATAATCGGCCTGCCGGTTTTGTTTTTGTACTTGGTTTTATATACACGGGCATACAGGATAGCCCAGAAATGCAAAGGCACTTTTGGAATGCTGCTGGCAATGGGCATTGGCTTCTGGTTCACTTGTCAGGGGCTTGTCCACATCGCCGTTAATACGGAACTGATACCGGCGACAGGGCAGACTTTACCATTTATCAGCCGAGGCGGAGCCTCACTTCTTTTTTCAGGAATTATGATTGGCGTCCTTTTAAATATCAGTAAGGAAAACAACTTGGAAGCCATTGAAGATAATATTGAAAAATGATGTATCTTTGTAAGATGTATTTGATATTTTAATAATGATGACAAACACCAGATTTTTCGTAAAATTATTTACTTTCTTTATTGGTATATTTTGCTTATCCTACGTCCAACTGAATGCAAACACGTATTCAGGAAATGGCCAGCCTGCCACGACCGTCTTGAAAGGCAAGGTCATTAATAATGAGCAGACTAAATTTTCCAAAGTTGTTTTGCTCCTTGCCTACGGACAAGGCGCAAAAAAGTTCGCTGAATCGCCCATAGCTACTGACGGCTCTTTTACGCTTTCAACTACGATAACACAAGATGATGTGTTCAAACTTTCTTTTGCTGACAAATATAATATGCTTATCTGTTTGAAACCGAATCAGAATATTGAAATAGAGGTAGATGCATCAAATTTGCAGTATTTAGTTTCTGTATCAGGTTCTTCTTCGCTTGCTTTTCAAAAAAATTTCCTTGATTTAGTCAAAGCGAAAAGCGACTACCTTAATGAAATGAACAAACGGTTGCAAGAAGATAAAGAACAAAAATTCTATTATTCTTTGGCTCAGAAATTTGACCAGTATCATCAGACTAATCAGACTGTTGACAATAATCTCTTGAAAACTTTTGAAGATGCGGATTCTCTACACAAGCTAACTGTTGAGTGTTCCGACGGGAAAAACGTCAAATCAAAGTTGGCAGGTTCATTTTTAAGCCGCGCTATTTCTCTGATGAAAAGCATATCAGACCATTACCAGCCTTATCGCAATTATAAGGAAAATGTCAAGACCTATTATGATTTTTCATTAAACAGAGACCAAAAGTATTCACAAATATACGCATACATTGACAGTTATGATGACGCATTGGAATTGAGGCATAAAGGAGCCGAAGCAGTTATGGGGAAATTCACAGACGAATATTTGCGGCTCATCGGCAAATATGATGACTTAAATGATAAAGGCACATTGGAAAACAAAAAGGTACGGACAGCTTTATGCAATGAGATTGTGGCTTTTATCATGCAAAACAACCCTAACAGTGACGGGCAACCTGAATTATACAAAATGAATATTGAAACCGGCAACGCATCTTTAAAAAATGTTCAGGCTGAAGCTCAAAAAGGGGCAAATGCAGTGGTAAAAAAATACCAGGATATGTATAATGCCGAAGAGCGTATCAAAAATGACAGTTTGGTAGCACTTATGCGTAAGAATAAATCGGACATTGCTGTCATGATATTTCTTGATTCATATTTTCCAAAAGAAAAGAATATTGATTTCTATACTGAGATAATAGAAGCATTGTCGGAAAATTATCCTGAGCATCAGCTTGTTCAGTCATACAAAGACCAGCTGACTGTATATAAGGGGACTGCGGGTGGAAGCATTGCACCTGAGCTCGCTTTTCCGAACCCTGACGGACAAATAATGAAGCTTTCTGATTTGCGCGGAAAAGTTGTTCTGCTTGACTTTTGGGCTTCATGGTGCCGTCCGTGCCGCAATGCCAACCCCGGTGTGGTGGCTATTTACAACAAATATAAGGATAGCGGTTTTGATGTCTTTAGCGTTTCTCTTGACCGCGACAAAAACAGTTGGAAAAATGCCATTGCAGCTGACAAGTTGGATTGGCCGAACCATGTGAGTGATTTGAAACAATGGGCATCAGCAGCTGCAGCACTTTATGGTGTACACTCTATACCGACTACATACCTTATAGATAAAAACGGGCGTATTGTTGCCAAAAATCTACATGGAGCAGAATTAGAGAATAAAATCAAGGAACTGTTAGCGAAGTAGTTTGATATGAAACAGTTTTCTCATTTTTCGCTCAAGAATCATAATAGCTTTGCATTAGATGTGTATTGTGATTCTTTTGTGGTATTGGATTCTGTGAAAGATGCAGTGGAAGCTGTAAACAAAGGCTTGTTTTTGAAAAAATTCTTTATTCTTGGTGGGGGCAGCAATGTTCTCTTTGCCTCTGATTTTCAAGGTACAGTCATACACCCAGCCTTTGGCGGCATCTCATTAGTGGAAGATAACGGCACCAGCGTGCTCATTGAGGTTGCGGCAGGAGAAAGTTGGGAAAATTTTGTCAATTATGCGATTGAAAACGGATATTATGGCGTGGAAAACCTTATTGGGATTCCAGGAAATGTGGGCAGCGCACCAGTACAGAATATAGGGGCATACGGCGTTGAAGTAAAGGACGTGCTCGTTGAAGTGCGTGCTATTTCGTTGCTGACAGGAGAGCCTGTCGTTTTATCAAATGAACAATGCGCTTTCGGTTATCGAGATTCTATATTTAAGCATGAATTAAAAGGCAAAGTTTTGATTACTAATATCATATTTAAACTATCAAAAAAGAAGAATTTCACTTTGTCGTACACTCCGCTTAAAAATGCAGTTGCCGATATAAAAAAGTTGACGATAAACGATGTCGCGAATGCGGTCTTATCTATCCGCAACGCAAAATTGCCCAAAGTTGGTGAAATCGGTAGTGCCGGCAGTTTCTTCAAAAACCCTGTTCTCCCTGCTGAAACTGTCAATTCCCTTTTGCTCTCTAATCCCGACCTTAATTATTATAATATAGGAAATGATCTGGTCAAATTGTCAGCGGCTCAGCTGATAGATTTGGCAGGGTGCAAGTCGTGGCGTGCCGGTGCCGTAAGTGTTTTTCCAACACAACCCTTAGTCATTGTCAATTACGGCGGGGCAACAGGCAGCGAGATAGTTGATTTCTATAAGAAAATCCAATCTGCTGTATTCGAAATGTTTAATGTAAAATTGGAACCTGAAGTAAATATTTTGTGATATGAAAGTTCAATTTTTGGGTGCTACATCGGAAGTTACAGGTAGCAAATTCTTGTTAACCACGAAAAAAGGTCTGAAAATATTGTTGGATTGCGGAATGTATCAAGGCAAGGGGCTCGAGACTGACGCGATGAACCGCGATTTGGGCTTCAATCCCGCTGAAATTGATTTTCTTCTGCTATCCCATGCCCATATTGACCATTCAGGACTGATTCCATATATCCATAAGTTGGGTTTCACTGGCAAAGTGTTCTGCACACCGGCCACCCGCGACCTCTGTTCTATAATGCTTACAGATTCCGGCAAGATACAAGAGGTTGATACGGTGCAATTCAATAAAAAACGTGCCAAATCAAACCTGCCGCCTGTAGAGCCTATTTATACCATGAAGGATGCCGCCGATTGTATGCAGCATTTCCTTTCGGTACCATACGATTTGCGATACTCCCTGACACCTGATATTGCTGTTACTTTCATTGATACAGGCCACATGCTGGGCAGTTCCGCAGTCTATATTGAATATAAGGAAGGCCGGAAAAAGCGGAGTTTGTGCTATACGGGCGATGTTGGCAGGTATGACAAGCGTATTTTACGCGACCCCAAGCCGTTCCCGCAAGCTGATTATATCATCACGGAGTCAACCTATGGCGACAAGTTGCATTCCACATTGGAAATCGCGGAGCAGGACCTTTTGCTGACAGTGAAGGATGCTTGTGCGAAACGTAGGGGAAAACTGCTGATACCGTCATTCGCAATTGGAAGAACACAGGAGATTGTTTATGCGCTTCACCGGCTGAAAATCAAGGGCGATCTACCCGATATTGACATTTTTGTCGATAGCCCGTTGGCGTTGTCGGCAACAAATATCTTCAGACTTCATGCGGATTGTTTTAACGAGGATATGCAGGAGTTCCTTGCGAAAGAGACTGACCCGTTCGGATTCGAGAATCTGCACTATGTCCGTTCGATAGAGGATTCCAAGAATCTTAACAGTTACAACCGCCCATGCGTCATTATTTCTGCTTCGGGGATGATGGAGGCGGGGCGTATCAAGCACCACTTGGCAAACAATATCGAGAATCCGCGCACCACAATACTTTGTGTCGGTTATTGCTCGCCAACAACGCTCGGCGCGAAAATCATGCGTGGCGACAAGGAGGTCTCAATTTTCGGTGTCAACTACAAGGTGAAGGCGACTTTGGTGCGGATTGAGGCCTTCTCGGGGCACGGCGACTACAGCGAACTGATACGCTATCTCTCATGTCAGGACAAGAAAAAGGTCAGAAATATTTTCATCGTTCATGGTGAGGACGAGGTGCGTGGACACTATAGCAACCACCTCAATGAGGCTGGCTTCCATAAAAATTATGTTCCGTCATTTAAGGAAGAGATTAAAATATAATTCTGTTTGAAGACTAAATTTTTGATACTCAACATTATGAAAAGAATTGTTTTAATTTTTATCGCGTGCATGTTTGGAATGAATTTTAATTCTTGTCATAAAAAGGAGGAGTCTAAAGATGAGATTGCCCATTTGAAAAGGTCGGATTGGGCGGCGGACGTGAAATCTGCTATAAATGATTTTTTCGACTTATATTCCAATGCACCTGACGCGTACGTTGTCTTTGATTTTGACAACACCTCTTCCATTTTTGATGTTGAGGAGCAGTTGATGGTTTTTCAGTTGCAGATAATGAGTTTTGCAATGACTCCAGATGAGTTGAAGTTGGCGGTAAGCAGTGGCTTGGAAGATTTTATGGGCGAGTTAACGCCTTGGGTGACAGATGTTTATAATGCGTATAAGTTCCTATATGATGAATATGGCCCGTTTGTTCCGGCGGGGCTTCCAAGTGAGCGGCAAAGTGTGGTGCAGGCTGACCCTATGTGGCGGGAGTTCGCTTCAAAAATGGCTTGCATGTATGATAAAGTTGATGAGTGTGCCGGCTCTGCTGTCGCTTACAGTTGGGTGTTGGCATGGTTCTCAGGAATGACAGAAAAGGA
>JAGCRI010000123.1 GCA_017964755.1 Bacteroidales bacterium
CACGGCTTAACTTTCTCCAAATGTGACTCCTTTTGATAATCAGTGAGTTTCATTTTTTACAAAAAGTGTCGAAGTCAGGACAAATTTACATATCTTTGCGCTGTCGTTCTCTGCGAAGCCCGGAGGGGTGGAAGGCGGGCGACAGACATATATAAAAGGCGTTGAGTCAACGTCTTATCTGCGGCTACTCGAATCTCGCAAATTCATAGTCTGTTGCACGATAAGGCAATGTTCAATGTCCATTGGTTTGTATATTCGGTTGAAATGCAAAGCATCGCGTTTCAACGCAACGGGCAAATAACCAATAGAATCCGTTGAAATATACACAGCGTGGGCTTCGGCATTGCTTATCCTCAACAGACGGGCAATGCGAGAGCCTGAGTAGCGGGATGAGCGATGAAACAGAGATTCCCGCGCTTTTTTTATGTGTTTTTTAGTACAAAACAATATGAAATGTCCGGTTGGGAATTGCCGGAGGAAAAAATGTTATGAAAAAATCATTCACTTTGATTATTGTGATGCTATTACCGCTGTTCCATTTGGCGGCGCAAAACAACACGCTCTCCACTGGCGGCGAGGCGAGCGGCGATGGCGGCTCCGTGTCGTTCTCTATCGGTCAAATTGTGGTGCAGTACCAAACTGATGATTCGCTGTCGTTCAGCGAGGGGGTGCAGCAGCCGTACGAGATTTCGCTCAACGGCGTTGACAATTATCCAGCCATTGAACTACACGCCATGGTCTATCCAAATCCCACGCAGTGGAATGGTGAACGTGCCGCACAAATCGCATAAAAAATAAATTTTTCTTAATAGACCTTTTTATAAGAAAAAAGTTGTACTTTTGCAATGACAGTTTCCACCACGCTTCCCGACGAAAGTCCAGCGAACCAGGGTGGAACTTTTGTTTTATATAGTATGGAATACAACAAACAACCGATAAGCATAGCCGATCAGATTGCACAGTTAAAGGCAAGGGGGTTAATTATTGAAGATGAGGAAATTGCAAAGGAAACACTATCCATCATCAGTTACTTTCGTTTTGCTAACTACCTTCGTCCTTACGAAGCCGACAAGTCAACCCATACCTTCAAACAAGGGAAGTTGTTCAGCAATGCTGTGCGCCTTTATTATTTTGACAAGGAATTAAGAAGCATCCTCTTTTCTGCCATTCAAACGGTGGAGATTGTATTGAGGACCAGTGTCATTCAAAATTTTTCAATGAAATACGGGCCATTTTGGTTTATGGATGACAGCCTTTTCAAGGATACGAAAATGTATAGTGACTGTCTCAATACTATTAGAACAGAGTTGTCTCGTACCAAAGAGGATTTTATCAAAACCCATTTTGCAAAATATGACCGTCCTGATATGCCTCCAGCATGGAAAACACTCGAAGTGGTGTCATTTGGCACTTTGGGAAAACTTTTCAGCAATTTTAGCGACACTGCCGTCAAAAAAAGCATAGCGAGAAGTTTTAATGTACCGCAACACGAATATTTGGAGAGTTGGATAGCAAGTTTGGCTGCTTTGCGCAATTGTTGTGCGCACCATGCGCGTGTGTGGAACAGGGTATATCCTATAAAGCCGCAAATGCCCAAGGCCAAATGGATGAGGTCTGCGTGGATTGATGTGTCGGATGTCGTCCCAGACCGATTATATGCCACACTATGTTGCCTTTTGTACTGGGTGAACAACATCCAACCTGACAATTCTGTCAAAACAGAAATCTTTCGCCTGTTGGAGAAGTATCCACTTGTAGATGTAACTGCAATGGGTTTTCCAAAAAATTGGCAAAAAGAGGCCTTATGGCAGTAAGGATTTTAGAAAGATGAGAAGTTCATAATCGCTGCGCGCTCCGCTGGGGCAGTATTTCTCCGTCTCATTAGTGGTTGCTTCAACAGACACAGGAATATCGAAATATGTTTGTGTGCCCATACACAATCGGTATTTATTGCAAGAATACAATAAATTCCGATTCGACATCAGCTCAAAGAATAGAAGAACACGGATTATTGGAAGGCGTTTCATTTGTTTGTCCCACTCCGCGTAAATTGGTGTAATTCGCGGTCGTTCCAATTTTCCCCGCAAGCCTACAGCCTGCGCAATAGCGGTCTCCGCATTTGTTCCGTGCCACCGAGTCATGCAGTCCTAACGGGCTGCGGGCTGTTGCGTCAGGGCTATCAGTATGTATTTCAATCCGTTAGCCTGCATACCGCAGACGTGCATGGCTCTGTAGGAAGCAATATGCGCGTTCGGAAAATTCGCACGCTGGAGGTGTGCGGGGAATTCGTTTGCAGCAAATGCCGCAATAAATTGGAAATCAAGGTTGCAACGCCGCTATTTGGTCTTCGCTCATTCCTGAAATTTCCGCTATTGTAGAAATATCAATGACTTTTTTCAGCATACCAGCAACCATTTGGCGATGATTTTCTTTTCTGCCTTTCTCCATCCCTTTCTCGAAGCCTTCATCCATGCCCAATTTGCGGTGGTAGTTCATCGCGTCTTTAACGTCCTCATA
>JAGCRI010000124.1 GCA_017964755.1 Bacteroidales bacterium
GCCTCGAGTGTATGGCACAACGCAGTATGAACAGAAATTGTTACAGCCACGCATTATTGAAATGAATGCAGAAACTCCGTTGGCAGCATATCTCACAGGAAGAATATCATCGTAAGTTTCACTTTTTGACAACTCAACATTAAAAGCAATCTCTTCAGTTTCAGCTTTTTGTATTAGAAGTGGCAATGACCTGTATGCGTCTGGGCCGGCAATGAAATCCAATACCGAACCGTTCCCGAGCAGACTTTCCTTAAGCCTTTCTGCCATACATCCCAAAAGTCCTATGAGCATGCCGGTTTTCCGCCTTTTCAATGCCGCAAGTTCCTTCAGCCTTTTATGGATTCTCTGCTCCGCATTGTCGCGGATGGAACAGGTGTTTATCAAAATCAAGTCAGCGGCGGCCTCATCGTCTGTTATTTCATATTCATCAGAAAGAATTGAAGCAACAACCTCACTATCAGCGACATTCATCTGGCAGCCGTAGGTTTCTATGAAGAGTTTTCTCATAACATTTTCAGATTATCAGTTATCAAATTTTTCTTTCAGATATTGCGCGCACTCCTCAAAAGTTGCAAAAGTTGACTCTTCTTTCACAAGGTCAGGTATCACTTTCAACGTCTTCAGCATTGCTTTCGGTTGAGGCTGGATTATCGTCATAAGCACTTCTATCCCTTTGTCTTTCAAGTCTTTAATGGCAGTTTCCATGGCATACGCGCCCGATTGGTCGATAAAAGCAACAAGTTTCATTCTTATTATCACAATCTTCATGGTGTCAGGAACACTATGCATAATCTCCTGGAAACGGGTTACTGAGCCAAAAAAGATAGGTCCGTTGAGGCGGACAATGTAAATATGGCGCTTTATTTCATCGGTTAGGTCAGCCTCGTCAGCCCATGGAGAGGTGCGGTCGAAAGAAGTAAGCCCGTGCGACTCATAACTGTTCTCAACTATGTCGCTCGTGTGCTTCATGAAGAACACGCAGCTTATCACCATTCCGATTCCAACTGCCACCAGCAGGTCAATGAAAACGGTGAGCAGCAGTACGATAATCATCACGAAAGCGTCAGCGCGCGGGATTTTGAAGAGGTCTTTCAGCCCTTTGAAATCTATTATGCTGATACCGACTGTAATTAATATTCCCGACAGGACAGAGAGCGGGACATATTTGACAAAACTGCCGAGCCCAAGCAGAATACCAAGAAGGAGGAGCGCGTGAACCATGCCCGAAATACGTGATGACCCGCCGCTTTTGACGTTAACCACGGTACGCATTGTCGCACCTGCGCCCGAAAGCCCGCCGAAAAGCCCTGCCATCATGTTGCCTATTCCCTGACCGATTAATTCGCGGTTGCTGTTGTGCTTTGTCTTTGTGATATTGTCCGCAACAACAGATGTGAGCAGCGTGTCTATAGAGCCAAGCCCCGCAAGCGTCAGTCCCGGTATTACCGACATGTTTATCACCACAGGCCAGTTTATGGACGAGAGGTCAATTCCATTCTGTAAGAAGATAGGGAGTGGGAAGCCTGAAGGGATTTCACCGATAGTAAGATTGAAATCCTTGAAAAAGACTACGGAGATAACGGATACGATAACAAGCGCGACCAATGTCGCCGGGATTTTTTTCGTTATGAGCGGGAAAAGATAAATTATTGCAATGGTACTCAGGCCGAACAGCAGTGCGAGATGATTGAATCCATCGATTTTATCTGGCAGTTGGGTTATCATGTCAACGATAAGCACCGGTGATTTGAGCCCCAATAGCGGGTAAATCTGCTGAAGAATGATGATGATCCCGATACCGCTCATAAATCCAGAGAGGACAGGGTAGGGGATGTAGCGAATGTATTTGCCTATCTTGATGATGCCGAATAATATTTGGAACAAACCGCAAAAGAGGCCTGCCAAAGCCATGGCGACAAGCACTGTGCTGATATCATGTGTCTGGGTGGAGGCCCATATTGTTGAGATGAAAGATGAAGTTATAACCGTCATCGGGCCGGTGGGACCGCTGATTTGCGAAGGTGTGCCGCCGAATAGAGCCGCGAAAAATCCCAACATCATCGCTCCGACAAGTCCTGCCAATGCTCCAATTGCCCCGATATTTGGGATTTCCTGCGCATCTATAACCCCAAACGCCTGAATACCAAAAGCCAACGCTAACGGCAGCGCCACAATGCCGGCGGTAAGTCCACCGAAAATGTCCCCTTTTAAATTTTTAGTCAATGAAGATAATTTAGCCATATAAATAAAGTTCTGTTTAATAATTGTTTGATTATAAACGAAATATTCTAATATTTCCCGTGTGCTTTGATGCTGCCTCCGCGCTTGACGCTGCTCCGTGTTCTGTTATGCTTTATGATTGTATATCTCACACTGAAATTCAGAAAATTGAAGTCAAAAGCCGGGATGAAATCTGTTCGGGAACTGTATTTGTCGCCAATGCCTTTTGTCTCAACGTTATACTTGTGCGTGTAGGCATAAAATCCCGGGCGCGCATCAACTTGAAGTGTCACAGGATGTCCTGGCACCTTGTACTCAATGCCGCCAATCAGGTTGAGACCGAAGAAAAACGGATAATGGTTTTTAGTATATCCGCCATAGCTGCGCGACCCGCTCAAATAGCTGTTCTCAGGCGAAAGACCGACACCTGTGTTCAAACCGCCGCCGGCAAACCAGTACAGGTCCTGCGTAGCCATGCCTACATACATAAAGTTCACAGCCCCTTTCAAGTTGAAGCCCGTGTACCAGTTCCACGACAGCCCCGCATCTCCCTGAAGCGCAAAGTCAGAACTCAAGTACCCTTTGTAGGAAAAGCCGTTTATAAATCCGATAATGCCTCCAAAACTGTTATTGTAAGGCCTTGATTTGTCTTGAGCAAACAGAGATGTGAAACATATAAGAATTAATGCTGACAAATAGATTGTTTTTCTCATAATTGCTGTTTAATTTACTGATTTAGATTGGATTATACATTTTAACCCTAATCTGTAAAAAATTTTGCAAATTTACCAACAACAAATTTAATTTTCAAGAGTTTAGATAAAGGTTTTTTATGTTATTTTTACACTTTATATTTTGAAGTGTTTTTTATGAAGTATTTACAGCACCATATTCCTAAAACAGACTCAACAAATCTGCTCCTTAAAAGAATTATCGAATATAAATATCAGAATAATAGTCAGTTACCAGAGATGTTCGCCATTTATGCAGACGAACAGACATCGGGTAGGGGCCTTGAAAAAAACAAATGGGAAAGTGAAGCTGGGCAGAATCTGCTCTGCAGCATATATTTTCGTCCGCCAATCAGCCCCAATAGGCAATTCGCTTTCAATCAATGCTTTGCATTGGCAGTCTATATGACTGTTTCGGAATATGCTGATAATGTGTGTATTAAGTGGCCTAATGACATATACGTTGGAAATAGGAAAATTGCAGGAATTCTTATGGAACATAAACTTGTTGGTGAAAAAATCGCATATACTGTTGCAGGAGTCGGAATTAATGTTAATCAGGAAGTTTTTTCTGAAGATTTGCCGAATCCGGTTTCTTTGACTAATATTACAGCTCAAAATTACGATATTTCAAAAATTCTCGATAATCTGCTTAAATATTGCGCTTATTTTTATCAAAAACTGCTTGACGGTAAATTTGTTGAAATTAATTCAGAATATCTCAGTCATTTGTATAAATTGCAAGAAATTTCTACGTATAGAATTTTTGGTAAGATTCAGAATGCAAAAATTGTTGGCGTAAACACTTATGGCCAGCTTTTGGTTGAAAATTCCGAGCATAATCTTTTGACGTGCAATCTTAAGGAAATCTGTTTGGTCATGTAGAATTTGATGGATAGAATAATTTATATAGCTGATTTTCAATATTTTATAATTCTATTTAACATAATATAAATTATAGGACAAATAAAAATATATTGATATAAAGCGGAATATGGATACTTTTTAATCTTTCGTAATGCAATTTTTCAACACGAAACGCATTGAATTAAAAAAAACGCGCAGAAAAAATCTGCGCGTAAAAATTGTTTATTTGATAAGCGAAAACTATTTGCTCCGTATCACAGTTATTGAGCCAGAATATTCAAATGTCTTCGTATATCCTGTGTAATAAAATACGTAATAATAAACGCCGTCAGAATTTTTCTCACCAGAAAAGCCTTCCCCTAAATTATACAATACCCCATCCTTCTGGTAAGTCTTATAATTCTCCATGTGGTAAATTTTCTTGCCCCAGCGGTCGTATATATGCAGAGAGTTCGGCATATCAGGGGAAAGATTGCCTATAATGAACTCATCGTTGACGCCGTCTCCGTTAGGCGTAATTACATTGGGAAATATCAGATCCTCTTCTATGTGTGTATAATGTGATGCAGTTGACGAACAGCCTTCAATTTCAAGTGACAATGTTACAAGATACTCTCCCCATGTGTCGTATTGGTGGCTCACAACAGTACTGTTGCTCTCTTCTGTGCTCCCATCACCGAAATCCCACGTGTAAACATAGTCATACCCTCCCATCATGCCAACGTCTGAGGTGTTTGTGAAAGTTATTTCAGAGCCTTCCGACCAGATAATATATTCAGGGTCAACAGTAAATTGCGTCTGCGGTACCGGAATAACCGTCAGATACAAGTCAACAACGCTGTCACAGCCATTTGCCATCGGATAAGAATTCTGGTATGTGAAAAGTCCTCCTTGTCCGCCGGAGGTGCCGGGTATGTTAAAGTCATTTTCCGTATATGGCTCACCGGCACACACGGTAGCATTAATGACAGTGTGCGGCAGGAATCTGATAAGGTTGATTGATACGGAGCCGCTGGCTTCAGTGTTGTTGCAAAGGTTGTTAGAATAAGAAATTATAAGTTCCAATGTGTCAGGTGAATCACCTGATATTGCTACGATTTGCAAAGAAGATTCCGTTTGCCCTGCGGGAATTGTGATGGAATCAGGCAGATACTCATAATCAATGCCATTGACAGCGGTGCCGCTATATGTAAGTATGAGTGTCGTGTCATAATCAACCGGTTCAGGAATTGAAAAGGTCAGTGTGGCGTTGTTGCAACCATAAATCACAAATGGGTTATCCACGTCATCATATACAAGAAGGTCGCCGACTGCCGGCGCATTGAAGCTCTTGGCTTCGAGGAAAACAGCTGAGTCATATAACTCGTCAGAGACGTTGGTAATGGCTATTTTCATGTGGTACATACGGCACGGCACAACGTCCATTGCTGCTGTGAACGGTGACAGATGCGCGTTGTATTGCATTGCTGTTGACCCGTCAGGAACCACATTGTAATATTGTGAATACGAACCATAATTGACGTTGTTGATTGTGACAGGGAGCGTTGTGCCAGGTATCAGTGCTATGTTTTTCGTTACATTAGTAACCAAATCCGTTACAAAAAAGCCGAAAACGTCATTATAATTTGTACCCACATAATCCGGATATTCTTCTGATGCAAAGACATATCTGAAAGCCACGGAGTTAGCCACTGTCACAAAGTCAAATTCAAGCACGGCGGGATAATTAGGATCACCCCACGATCCAATAATTGCGTCAAGTTCAGGACAAGTCATGTTGTTGGGGGCTTCGTTACTTGCGCCATTTATGTTATTCGGTCCTGGCGCGACGTCAATGTTGCCGGTCGCAATAATGAGCCCTGACGAAAAACCGAGTGTGGGATAGACAGACAAATTATTGGAAAAAGTTCCTATTTGAGCTCCGGTTGTTGCGGTAAGTGCTGTACTGACCCCATTGAATTTCACGTTTGAGACGTTTACACCTCCTCCTACAAGGACATTGTTAACCAGATTCTGAGGTGTCAGACCTATTGATGGGGTTACGGTAACTTGCGCCCCAAGAAAGCAAAACGGTGCGAAAAAGAATACAACGGCAATAGTCAATAATCTATTTTTCATACGCTTAGTTTTTTCAATAACTTTAAAATGTACAATGAGTATTGATGTTTTATTTGTGTAAAAGGCTGCAAAGTTACCAATTTTTTTTCATTTATAACCAAAAATAAGTCGCTTGGAATCAATTTTTATGGCAACTGTCTTTCTTCAATTATGGGAATTTCTGAATTAACATTTTTCAGGCAACAAAAACAATTAAAAAATGTCATCTAAAGTTAGAAAAACCATACAACGATAGCAAATTTATTATATCTTTGCAAGTTAAAAACAAAAACTAATATGGCGACAATAAAACCGACTATTCCAAAGGGTACTCGCGACTTTCTGCCGATTGAAATGATACGGAGAAATTACATTTTCGGAGTGCTCCGCAGCACTTTTGAAAGTCACGGCTACCTGCCTATTGAAACACCTGCCATTGAGAACCTCTCAACCCTTATGGGAAAATATGGTGAAGAGGGCGACAGACTTCTGTTCAAAATACTTAATTCAGGGGATTTCAAAAAAGATGTTGACTTTTCTGAGGAGAATCCTAATATCCTTGCGACAAGGCTTTGCGAAAAAGGAATGCGCTATGACCTTACCGTTCCATTTGCGCGTTTTGTGGTGCAGCATCAAAACGATATAACAATACCTTTCAAGCGTTACCAAATGCAGCCTGTGTGGCGTGCTGACCGACCGCAAAAAGGCCGCTACCGCGAATTTTACCAGTGCGATATTGACATAATCGGCTCTAATTCACTCCTTAATGAGGCTGAGCTTATACAGATTACCGACGAAATATTTGCCAAGTTCAAAATTAACGTAACCATAAAGCTGAACAACCGCAAGATATTGTCAGGTTTGGCTGAAATTTCCGGTGCCGCCGACAAGGTTACTGACATTTGCACTGCCATAGACAAACTCGACAAAATCGGCAAACAGAAAGTTTGTGAAGAACTGCTTGAACGTGGCATAAGCCCCGAAGCGTTAGAAAAACTGTCACCATGCTTCGGATTTACCGGAAGCAATGACGAAAAACTTGACAAATTGTCAAAACTGTTCGAGAACTGCGAAATAGGTAAAAAAGGGTTGGAAGAAATCAGGACTACCCTCTCCTATCTTGCCAACTTCAAAATCAATTCTGAAGTCGAGTTGGATATTACATTGGCAAGGGGGCTTAACTACTACACAGGTGCAATTTTTGAGGTCAAGGCGAAAGATGTGGAAATCGGGAGCATCTCCGGCGGCGGACGTTACGACAATCTCACAGGCATATTCGGACTTAACAACATGTCGGGCGTTGGAATCTCATACGGGGCAGAACGTATATACGATGTGTTGGAAGAATTGAACCTCTTCCCCGATGACATCAATACCCCTGTAAAAGCCCTTTTCCTCAATTTTGGCGAGGAAACTATCGCTTATTCACTTAAAAACCTGCAAACACTGCGCAAAGCGGGCGTCTCTTGCGAGCTATACCCCGACAACGTTAAAATCGGCAAACAGATGACATACGCCAATAACAAAAGGATTCCGTATGTGATCATGGCAGGCAGTGACGAAATGAGCGAGAATGTCCTTACTCTGAAAAATATGACGACAGGCGAACAGAAGAAAATGTCTATCGCAGATATAACTTTAACAATAGCAGAATATTAATAAAAATATGAAAGTAGCAAACCACGTTATTTTAACTGTGCTTTTCACATTTGGCGTCATACAGGCTTGCTTGTGCCAATCCCCGTGTGACCCTAACGGCATACATGCCTCTTGTACAGATCAGAACCCGTATGGTATAACGTATGCTTCAGGTACCTCCGGAGATGCCTCTTCATTTCTTGGGGCAAATTCCTCATTGTATGGGTATGGATGTCTCGGTTCGCTGCCGGCACCAGCCTACTACTATATGAAAATATCCTCTCCCGGTGACTTACTTATCCATATACAACAATATGACAACACCGGAACCGGTCTTGACGTTGATTTTGCCTGTTGGGGGCCTTTCAACGCATCATCACAACAGGATTTCATCACCAAATTGTGTAACGGCACATACCAACTGACAGGTGCACTTTCAGACTATGATTGGAGCACATACACCTCACATTGTCCGAGTTACGGATATCACGATGCCAACGACGCCAGCACTTGGGGCGGCTACCCTATCGGCAACCTCGTTGACTGCAGCTATGACGCTTCGGAGGAGGAATGGTGCTACATTCCTAACGCTCAAATTGGGCAGTTCTATCTTCTGGTTTTGACAAACTATTCTGAAGAATTGGGGACAATAACGTTTTCAAACTCAGGTGGTACAGCAAAAACCGATTGCTCTCTGCTTGCACCTATCAATAATAACGGGCCACTGTGCGAAGGTGAAACGCTGGAACTCGCTTGCGAAAACTACCAAATCGGTGCGACTTACCATTGGACAGGACCTAACGGCTGGTCTGCCAACACACAGTACGTTACAATACCTAATGCAACAGTCTCAATGTCGGGCTCTTATTCATGCACAATGAGCTACAACGGAGAAACAGACGTGCAGACGACAACTGTCGTTATCAATGCCCAACCGACCATAACAATCACGCCTCCTGTGGCAAATCTTTGCAACGGGGACAATGTTACCCTCACAGCATCCGGCGCTGACACATACGTCTGGAATACAGGCGAGACCACCGCTTCAATAACCGTCACGCCTTCAGCAGAAAGCGTTTACACTGTAACAGGGACAACAGCAGCTGGTTGCGTCGGTACAAACTCGGCAGTTGCTATGTCTTCAGACAATATTATATACACACTGCCTGACGTGGTTTGTGAAGGCTCTCCAATAACTGTGCAACCCAACAATCCGACTTCCACGTATGTGTGGGACAATGGTAGCACAGGTGCTTCCATCAATCCTGATGTCACGGTTTCCACGTTGCTGACGGTTACCGTTACAGATGCCAACGGATGTGTTGGAACCGCCTCAGTCACAGTTAATCCCAAGCCTAATGCCGGTTTTGAACCTGACAACTACTTTGTTGAAATTGAAGATGGGAGTGCAACAATAAATTTCATAGACCAATCGGAAGGGGCTGACCAATGGTGGTGGAACTTTGCCGACAGCCATTCTGAATCAAACACCTCAGAAGAAGCTTCCCCCAGCCACATATACACTTATTCAGGCTACTATAATGTTAAGCAGACCGTAGCGAACGAGTATAACTGCCGCGACAGCGTCACAAGACTAATCCGTATCACAAGTCCGTTCCATTTGTACATCCCGTCTGCTTTCACACCCGGGAAAACCGATGGACTCAACGATTTGTTCGCACCGGTTGGAATTGGGGTCTCTCCTGAAAATTACGAAATGGTAATTTATAACCAATGGGGACAGATAGTCTTCAAAACCACTGAGTTGTTTGCTCCTTGGGACGGATATTTCCAAGGGAAACTTGCCCCATTGGGAGTATATGTTTACCGGTTATCTCTGCAAAACCTTGATGAAGAAGCTAAAATTTTTGTCGGGACAGTTACACTTGTAAAATAAAATAGTGAATACAAATTTTTTTCAATTGATTTCAAAACTTAACATAAATACTAAATTTATAGAAAAATGATTAAGATAACTTTACCGGACGGCTCACAAAGAGAGTACGAAAAAGGAGTGAAACCTTACGATGTGGCTTTAAGCATCAGCGAAGGCCTTGCGCGCAATGTATTGGCGGCAAAAGTCAACGACAAGGTGGTTGCACTCGATTATGCAATTAACGAAGACTCAACACTGACACTTCTGACATGGAACGACACCGAAGGGAAAAATGTTTTCTGGCACAGCTCAGCCCACCTTATGGCAGCTGCAATAGAAGAACTTTATCCCGGTGTGAAGTTCGGCATAGGCCCAAGCATTGAAACCGGCTTCTACTATGATATTGACTTCATGAACTACACGATTTCTTCTGATGATTTCCCGAAAATTGAATCTAAGATGCAGGAAATCGCATCAAAAAAAGTGAGATTCATAAGAAAAGAGGTCAGCAAAAAAGAGGCCTTGGATTATTTTACAAAAAAAGGTGATGAGTACAAACTTGAGCTTATCAATGATTTGGAAGACGGGAGAATCACTTTTTACGAAAGCGGCAACTTCACGGATTTGTGCCGTGGTCCGCATTTGTACGACACAGCATCAATAAAGGCGATAAAATTACTCAATACAGCCGGTGCATACTGGCGTGGCGATGAAAAACGCAAACAGCTCACCCGTATTTACGCCGTCACTTTCCCGAAGAAAAAAGAACTCGACGAGTACTTGGCGGTATTGGAAGAAGCAAAGAAACGAGACCATCGGAAACTGGGTAAGGAGATGGAGCTTTTCACA
>JAGCRI010000125.1 GCA_017964755.1 Bacteroidales bacterium
ATGAGTTTCCGCTATTTTCTATCCAATATTTAGGCTGGGACATTACTTTAGCCATTGTGCCGCGCCAACCGGTATTGCTGCAGTTGACATCTATACCGACATTGAGGACATTTTCCAGTTCACACCACTCCCTGCTGCTCGGAACATGCCACCCGAAAGGACAAACTCCGAGTATTCCGCTCGGATTGCTTCCTGACGAACCGGCTCCTTTCATCACCGCAGGCCAAGTGTACAAAAGTCCTCTCTCATACACATTTGAACTGTCATTATTTGGATAATAGTAACAGGAGGAAGGATTGGTATTATCATTATTCGGACTAACATCCGCTCCCTGACAAGTATTCTTAGCTTTCGTTATATTAATTCCATCTGCGTAAGTCGTGGTTCTCAGATTCTCCTTCATCCAGCATTGGCGACCGATATAGACAGTGTTGTAAGTGTTGCCGTCAATGTCGGTGACGGTGCCGCAGTGGGTCGGGGTTGTGATTGTAATGACGTTGCCGTAACTTGTTCCCACAGAGTTAGTTGCATACGCACAGACGTAATAGACAGTGCTGGAGCTCAAGCCAGAAACATGGCTGAGAAAACTTCCGACACTCGCACCGTCTGTAGTGTAATTGTTACCTATTGATGGTGACGGGTTGCTACTGCTCCAACAGACACCGCTCGCGATAATTCCCGTGCTGCCAGAATTTACGATAGAGCACTTCACAGTCATTGTGTAGCCGGTGATGTCCATGATTGTATCTGTCACGATTGTCGGCGGCGCACTCTGGTTGAAAACGGTGGAGTACCATTGTGGTATGCCGTTGGGATTGAGTGTAAGCACCTGCCCTGCGGAGCCGACAGGTATGACATGCCATGAATTGTCGCCGGCATCCCAATAGAGAATATCACCAGTGTTGTTGCCGACAGGCCGATTTATAAGATTATTGTAGTCGGAAGTGTCGGCGTAAGCGGATTTGCCTGCATAAAAAGCATACGGCACGGTGATTAGCTGCTGAGTCCCTAAAACAGAATAATTGGAGCCGCCGGCAGGATCTATCTCCGCCTTGATATAGTAATCATGGTGTTCCCAATCCACATCGGCAAGCGTGGCGACTAACTGCGGCGTCCCCGTTCCAATCTGCAACGTGGCAAGAGCATTGGCGTTTGTCATAACAGAGTGTGTCTCCACGAAGACCGCACCTCCGTTGATATTGTCCTCCAATATACTGATTTTAACTCCCACCAACTGGTTAACGACTAACTCATTATTACTATTTCTGACCACTGTCTGGTATCCCATCTTCTGCGGTGGAACCTGCGCCTGCAAAACTGTCAAAAAACTGATTATAACTGCTGCAAATGATAATACTTTTTTCATATAATTCTGTTTTTACACCAACAAAATACGCTACATTTCCAAAATCTTGCAAAGATACAATGATTTTTCGTGCCAAAATAAAATTTTATCAAATAAAAAAGTATCTTTGCAAGAATTTTTTAATATGCAAAGATGATACTGCTGTACATTTGTTCGCTTGTACCAATCCTGCTATTCATCGTGCTTCTGATATTGATGGATTCGTTTTCGCTTACAAGTTGGAAGCGGCTGACTACTACAACAGTGAACGGTGCGCTTTGCTATTTTGCATGGCATTTTTTGGGTGAGGTGACAGACCTTGAGGGGAACATGTTCGCTGTGCCGGTTTTTGAAGAGTTGCTAAAAGGCCTCATCATATTCATACTCATAGCGAGAAAAAAAATAGCCCTTCTGGGTGATGCGACCATTTATGGTGCGGCAGTAGGCGCGGGCTTCGGTCTTGCAGAAAACGTGATGTATTTAGTAGCATCGACCGAACTTATTGTTGACAGTGAGGCTATACTTGAGGCCATACTGCTCGGCTTCGAGGCTGCGGTGATGCACATCGGCTGCACCTCGCTCCTCGCAATGATTCTGATAATGGTGAAACATGAACGCTTCGGCAAAGAACCATGGAAACAGAACATTGCTGTCGCAGCCGCCTTCATCATAACATGCTTCGTCCATTTCGTCCACAACGAAGCCCCGATACCGCCGATCATCATGACTGCCGTCCTCGTGGTTTATTTTGTAATCAGCAAACGCTCACTCTTCAAGAAGAATGCACGCCAGATTCACGAATGGATAGACGACTGCATAAACAACGAAATCGCGCTTTTGGGTGCAATCCGCAACGGCCAACTCTCAACAACCAACGCGGGGAAATACCTGCTGACACTGAAAGAGAGTTTCGATGGGGTAACGTTTTTCGACATGTGCTGCTTCATCTCAGAATATCTCGAACTCTCCATCGCTGCAAAAAGCAACCTCATCTTGAAAGAAGCAGGATTACCTATAAAAAAAGACCCGCTCAACAAAAGCCGCATCGCAGAACTCAAGGCTCTGAAAAAACGAATCGGATATACAGGGCTTGAGGCTTTAGCTCCTATAGTGCAAATGAAAGCGGTTGACAATTGGGTTGTTAACGAACTGATATAGAAATATTTAAAAAAAACAATTGATATTCTGAAAGGATTCAAACATGAAAAAGACCTTTGTTCCTATTAAAGACAAGTGCGGCGAAATAGTGGAATTTATCATGTCCACGCCTGAAATGCCTGCACAAGAAGATTTGCTATTCAAAATCCGACTTTCCGTTGAGGAAGTTGTGGAAAACGTTGTGCAGTACGCTTACGCCAATGGTGACGGTTTTTTGGGGGTTGAAACCGAAATTGACGGCAACGGATTGCTGACCATAACTCTGACTGACGCCGGAAAGCCCTTTGACCCGCTCGCAAAAGACGACCCCGACATAACACTTTCAGCGGAAGAACGCCAGATTGGCGGACTAGGGATTTTCCTGACAAAGCAGATGATGGATGAAGTCCGATACAAATATGAGAACGGATGTAATATTCTCACATTAAAAAAACAATGTAGTTAATGAGGGCATCACATTCATTTTCAGCACGGCTAAGCCGTAACATACTTCTTATAACATCGTGCCTGTTTATAACGGCCTCTATTGTCATTGCAATTTTTTCACATATACTAATAGGTGCAGAGGCAACGAAAAATGCAACCAATGCCCTTAATGCAACGATTCTCGAAATAGAGAAAACCTTGTCGGAAGTCGAGGCGGCGACAAAAAGCGTGACATGGCTGATTGAAGAGCACAAGTATGACAAAGAGTATCTGTACCATATAACAAAACAACTCGTTTCCCGAAACCCCAACATCGTGGGCAGTGCAATAGCCTTCCGCGATGACTTCTTCAAAGGCGAACATTTCTTTTCACCATATTCTTATAGGGATGAGACAACGGGGGCTATCTCTTCTCTGCAATTAGGGAATGAAGAATACGACTATTTCAACATGGAATGGTATTCTGTGCCAAGAGACACAAAAGTGCCGCATTGGAGCGAGCCGTATTTCGACACTGGCGGCGGCCAGCAGATAATGACCACCTACTCCACCCCACTGTTCGATGAAAACGGAGAGGTCTATGCAATTTTCACCGCCGACATCAACCTGCACAATCTCACAAAGAAAGTTCAGGATATGAAACCCTACAACAATTCGTATGCAATAATACTAAGTCCGACAGGAACTTTCATCTCACACAAAGACACTTCCCTTATACTGAATAAGACAATTTTTGATATTGCCGAAAAAGATGACAACGACCACATGCGTAAAATCGCCACGGAAATGACAAACTACAAATCCGGGGTTATGCCGTTCCACAACGATGAAGCCAACGCTTTCGTGGTTTATGGCCCTATAAACAACAAATGGACGGCCGCCATCATAATCCCGTTCCATGACGTTTTTGAGAGGCTTATGAGAATGAATATCATAATACTCCTTGTCTCCGTCTTCGGTCTCTTCCTTCTATTCATTTTAAGCCTGCGTATCATCAGGAAACTGTCGCAGCCAATCACCGAATTTTCAGTTTCAGCCATCAACATGGCGAAAGGCAACTTCCACGCAAAACTGCCTGAAATCACTACAAAAGACGAGATGCGGATGTTGTACGACTCTTTCCACTATATGCAGGAGTCAATAACAAAATATATAAGCGAGCTGAAGACGACAACCGCGGCGAACCAGCACTACGAAAGCGAACTCAACATTGCAAGGAACATACAGTTGGCAATGGTGCCGACAAAGTTCCCCACGCCGGAAGATTTTGACAAAAACGGCTTTGAACTGCACGCGCTGCTGCACCCCGCAAAGGCTGTCGGCGGCGACTTGTACGACTTCTTCACCAAAGAAGGCAAACTCTATTTCGCTGTCGGCGATGTCTCAGGCAAAGGTGTCCCCGCCTCCCTGTTCATGGCCATCACAAAGTCGGCATTCCGCTTCACAACAAACCTCAGCACCTCAATGCAGCAGGTTATGAACAACATCAACGCTGTCGTTGCGGAAGGCAATGCAAGCAATATGTTCGTCACGCTCTTTATTGGCATGATAGACTTGGCCTCAGGTGAGATGCACTATTGCAACGCAGGCCACAACCCGATTGTCATAATCGGCAAGGACGGTAACGCGAAATTCCTGCACGCAAAGCCAAATCTTGCAGTCGGGCTGTTCGATGATTTCCAATACCAAGAAGAGAACCTGACCCTTGAGCGCGGCAGCCGCCTCATCATTTACACTGACGGCGTGACCGAAGCCGAAAACAAGGCTAAGCAGCTGTTCGGTGACGACCGCCTGATAGAGTGCACCAACGGAACACCTTTCGAAAAAAGTTCTAAAGAAGTCATTGATAATATCATCTCTTCAATCCATGAGTTCACCAATGGCGCAGAACAAAACGACGATATAACAATTTTATCAGTAAAATATTAATAATCAAAATAATAAAAATCATGAAAGTAACAATTAACAAGGAAGAGAACAAATACAATGTGATTCTTGAAGGACGCCTTGACACAACAAACGCCAATCAGTTCCAGGAAGATATTGCTCCGCTTATGGAAGGCGCAAATCCCGACATCACTTTGGACTGCACTGCGATGGAATACACTTCAAGCCAAGGGCTCAGAATGTTCCTTATGCTTCAGAAAAGTGTGAATGCCAGAAGCGGCAAAATGGTTATGACAAATATGAAACCCCAAGTGAAAGAGGTGTTCGACATCACAGGTTTTTCAAACATCATTAAGATTTTATAGTCAAGTATGCTATACATTTTTGTTGTCAACGGCAGGGCTGACTTTGTGCAAAGGATAAACGATGACCTTTCCAAGCAATTGGAAGGGTGCACTATCGAGCACAAGACATACGTTACCACAGGTGTCGGAGATGGCACGCGCTTTGTAAGACTATACTGCGACCTGCACCCGAATGAGGAGGTCTGCTTTGTAGCATGCGGCGGCTGCGGAATGGCCAATGAAGTGGCTTCAGGAATTATCGGCGAGACAAACAAATACATGGCAATTCTCGCCTACGGATACACAAACGACTTCATCAAATATTATCCTGACCTCGATTTCCATTCATTTGAGAAGATTTTGCAAGGAGAGCTGCACCCGATTGACGCAATACGCGTGAACGACAGTTATGCAATCAACGCATGCCATTTCGGTTTTGACTCAATAGTTGCCAGCGAAGCCAACTACCAGACAGAACAAGGGCACAGCAAGCCATATCTGCGCGGCATTATAAAAGGAATTTTTATGGGGCGTTTCAATAAGATAAAAGTCGTGGCAGACGGTCAAAAGCTGAACAAACGGAGGATGGTCTTGTGTACGCTCGCAAACGCCAAATATGTGGGCGGCGAGTTCCTTTGCGCCCCGCGTGCAAAAAATGATGACGGGCTCATTGAAGTGTGCCTCATCAAAACAATGCTTCTGTTCAACTTTTTGCGCCTGATTCCGATTTACACAAAAGGCGAACATCTTGAGCATAAGTTTTATAAGAAAAAAATCGCATACTGCCGCGCAAAGCACGTAGAGATAAAGTCTTCTTCGATTATTGAAGTATGCTTGGACGGAGAACTGCTGCCCGGTACCAATTTCACGGTTGACATTGTGCCTTCGTCTGTTAATCTGATACTTCCAAAAAATTAGAATTATGAATATAGATTTCACATACGAAAACCCCACAAGAATACACTTCGGGAAAACAGCCTTGGACCATCTTTCAGAAGAATTGTCCAATTACGGGAAAAATGTTCTTTTGGTCTATGGCAAAGCCTCAATAAAAAAAATAGGCCTTTATGACGAAGTCATTTCAATCTTGAAAAAGGCGGGTAAAAATGTTGTCGAACTTGAAGGCATAAAGCCCAATCCCACTTATAATCAGGTGGTTGAAGGAGCGCGGCTTGTGCGCGAGCAACATACCGACCTCATATTGGCTGTCGGTGGCGGCTCCGTAATCGACTGTGCCAAAGCAATTTCCGCTGCAGCATACTGTAGCGGCGACCCGTGGGTGCGCTATTGGGGAAACATGGAATATGTTGACAATGAGGTGGTTCCAATCGGGGCGATACTCACAATGACCGGCACCGGCTCCGAAATGAACAGCGGCTCGGTCATCACCAACGAAGATAAAATGCTGAAAATCGGGCGCGTGTTCCCAATGCACAACCTCGCCCCACGCTTCGCAATCCTCAACCCCGAATACACTTACACAGTTCCGAAATACCAGATGGTTAGCGGTATTTTCGACATTTTCTCGCACCTCATGGAACAATATTTTTCAGGTGATGACGACTGTGTGAGCGACTATCTTTTGGAGGGCGACATGCTTGCGCTCATCAACGCCACGCGTGCCGCACTTAAGGACCCGCGCGACTACGAAGCACGCAGCAACATCGCATGGTGCTCAACCACAGCACTTTGCAAACTGCTCGCCGTCTCGAAGGAGCAGGATTGGATGGTTCACATGATAGAACACCAGCTCGGCGCATACACCGACTGCGCACACGGAATCGGTTTGGCGATTATTTCCGTACCGTATTACAAACACATTTACAGTTACGGGCTTCACCGTTTCGTGCGTTTCGCGAAAACCATCTGGCACGTTGACCCGACCGGAAAAACCGATGAGGAAATAGCCTTAGAAGGAATAGAATGTCTCAGTAATTTCATTGCCGAGATGGGCATACCGCAGCATTTGCGCGATGTCGGTGCCACGGAGGAGATGCTGCCAAAAATCGCGAAAAGCACAATCAAATGCGGTTCGTATTACATCTGCGACACCCCCGGAGTGCTGCAGATTCTAAAGGAGGCGTTTTAAAATCTCCTCGCAGCTCGCGAAGCATACCTATTCCTTTGTATTAACATAACAATAATTAAAAAAAAACATCTGCCTAACTGCGCGAACAAAACTTCGTGCTGATTTGTGTGATACGTGGATTATTTGTATTATGAATAATTATTACCAAAACAGAAGTGAAAAAGCCTCTGCTTTTCAACAATAGATTGTTCAAAACCCTATCCATCCAATTTCCGAGGAGCACTTCATTCCTTACATAATACGGCATTTTCAATCAATAATATGCTGTTTATAAAAAATAATATCTTATAAACAATTCCGCCAAATTGAAGAAGATTTGCCTATAAATTTGTACGCTTAATATAGTACATTGTCTATAAAATTTGAAATAACAATTAACATAAAAATAACCACAAATCTATCCACCATGAAGCGATTTTTACTTTCTGTAACGTTAGTTTTAGGAATCATAACAAGCACTATTGCGCAAGGCGTAAGCGTGTGGGACGGCAGCAGCACCATTTGGACCAACGGTTCCGGGACATCCTCCGACCCGTACTTGATTGAATCGGCGGCGAACCTTCGCTATCTTGTTGACAATATCGCAAGTTATAACACAAACTGCTTCAAACAGACTGTTGATATTGACCTTGATTTTAATCCATGGAGTCCAATTGGAAATGCCACAACAAATTTCAAGGGGACATACAATGGAGCAGGGCATACTATAGAGCACCTCATTATTGGTGTTAATGGAACCACACCCATTCACCATGGTCTTTTCGGCTATCTTAACGGTGCGACAGTGAAAAATGTCAAGCTTATCTCTGGTAGCATGAATATATTAACAAATGGTGCCACATTTTATACTGGCGGTATTGCAGGCTACGCCACGGCCTCTGTCATTGACTCATGCGAAAATGGGGTAAACATAACGGTTACTAATACAACTACAAGTACTGCTTTTGACACTTATATTGGAGGTATTTGCGGATATATGACAGGTACTGCCTCATCTATCAAGAACTCTTGCAATAAGGGACAAATTCAATTTACGGCGACTTCCACATCTGCCACAACAAACAGAACATTCACAAATCAAATAGGCGGCATTGCCGGATATATACAATACGGAAAAATAGAATGCTGCTCCAATCAAAAACCGATAAACATTGACGTAACTTCACTTTATTATAAAACTGTTACGACCAAAGTCGGTGGTATTGTCGGCTCCATATACGCGACCTCTGCCAACCCTGTTACAATACAAACCTCTTTAAACAATGCTTATGTTGCGTTTTCGCAAAACACAAGATATACAGCCAGTACTTATAGTTACAGTGTCACTTCATACATGTATGTTGGTGGAATAACCGGATATCATGAAACAGGGTATATTACAACGAAAAATTGCTATAATAAAGGAGACATAAAGCCAGGCACCATCCAAACCTATTACGCGAGCAGTAGTTACCCTTATGCCTATAATTATATATACTGGGCAGGCATTACAGGTTATGTACCCAACAATATCTGCACATTTAGTTCTTGTTATTCTGCTGGTAAAGTTCCAACAACACCCGCTTCCGTTACTGGTTCCAATAACACATACAATCACGATTGCTTAGTGTATAACTTTTCAAGCGCCTACGGAACAGCATTGAATATGTTTTACCTCAACACCTGCGGTTGTAACCAAAACCGGACAGGTGCCACGGCTGCGCCAATGGCGCAGTTCATATCAACGGTTGCCTCACAGCTTGGCAATGCATTCGCGCAAGACGGACCTCCATACAACAACGGCGGTTTCCCGATATTAGTGAACTACAATTACGAAAGCCGTGTCAAAACCTACCACGCCTCCGACACCTCGGCAATGAGCGCACGTCTGAACGGTAGTATTGACATAAGCAATGACTTTCCTTCCACTGCTGTGATAGACTCCGCAGGGTTCCAATACAAACTCACTGGAGCCGGGACATGGAATAACGTGCATGCAACGGTTGCCGATACAATCTCCACAGTCATTGCAGGCCTGAGCGCGTGCACACAGTACACATACCGCGCATACGCCAGCATTGACGGCGTAATTGCATACGGCGACACAATGACATTCCGCACAAAATGCCAAGACACGGGACGCGTGGTTTACACGTTGTGCTACGGCGACACACTGACATACAGAGGCAACCAATATTATCCTGCAGACACATATTATTATATCACGCAGGATTCGACCATTGCCGTTGAAATGCACTGGTACGCTTCACGCCACAACTATATTGACCCCGCTATCACATACGGTCAGACATTCAGTCTCAACGGGCAGGATTACACCGAAACCGGAGAATACACACAAACATTGCTCCCTGACGCAAACGGATGCGACAGTATAATCCACCTGCGTCTGTATGTGGATTACCAGAACGCAGGAGCAGACCAATGGGATTGTGTCACACAAAACACATTATCATACGGAAACGGAACCCAAGCAGACCCGTACATTATTGAAAGCGCGGGAACGCTCTCCTATTTCGCCGACGCCGTTAACGCAGGCAATGACTTTGCCGGCAAATATTTCAAATTGGTGCGCGACATCGACTGGACCGGCTGCACTTGGCGTGCTATCGGCAACACAAGCTCCACTCCGTTCCGCGGGCATTTTGACGGTGACGGACACGAAATCCAAAACATAAACATCGTTTTGGGCGCCGCATATCCTTACGGAGGTGTCTTCGGACGTGTAATAAACGGTTCCATAAAGAATCTTTACATAACCGGCACAAACACGCTCACCGCCTCAACTTCCACATCAACATATTATATGGGAGGTATTGTAGGTTATGCGAGCAACACTAAGATTGACAACTGCCACAACAATATGACTTTCAATGTGGCTAACACAGGAACAACAACCACTTTCAGCACATATCTCGGTGGTATCGCCGGTTATTTGACAAACAGCGACACATTGACTAATTGTTCCGTCAATGGAAATATTGACTACTCTTTAATTCTTTCAACAAACAATACCTCATCTCAAACGTGGGACAGTTATGTCGGCGGCATTGTCGGGCGTTTGGAATACACCTCCATAAACAAATGCTATCATGAAGGAACATTCAATTTGACAAACGAAATTGGAACACATTATAAAACCAGCAATTTGCATGCTGGTGGTATCGTAGGCTATAGTATTGCAAATTCAAGCACTACAATTTTGGTTAAACAGACATACCATAAAGGCAATATGACTGTTGCAGACAAAGCCACAAGCAGTAGTAGCAGTTATTCATCTTACGCATACACATACATCGGTGGTATTTTCGGTTACCAGAATGGTGGGTACACTACATTAAGCGATTGTTATAACAGGGGGAATATAATTCCACAATTATATGCGCAAGGATACAGCTCTTCATACCCATACGGTTATGCCTATGTTTATGCAGGAGGACTTATCGGCTATATACAATCTGTCACTAACACAAGAATCCAAAATTCCTACAACACAGGTGTTATTCCAAGCACATACACAAATCTTGGTGGTTCAAATAGCACCAAAAGCTACAACCATGACTGCTTGGGATACAACACATCTGGTGTGACACAGAACAACAGCTACTATTGGGACCAGTGCAACTGCACCAACAACTACAACCATGCCACCCCGCAGACACGTCAGGAACTCATCTCACAGCAGATGCCAGGCACGCTCAACAGCAGCCCAAGCTCAGGCATTTGGACCCGCGATAACCTGCCTTACGTCAACAACGGCTACCCGATTTTCGGATCCATGACTTACATGAAACCACTTTCCGCAGACAGTGCAGGAAACATTACAGCAATCTCAGCGACTCTGTACGGAAGTATAGACCAGACATCAATCACGCCAAGCGTTATTTCAGAAACAGGCATTGAATATAAAGTGTTAGGAAGTTCAACCTACACCCAAATATCATCAACAACATTAAACGGCTCTTTCCAAATACCAACAAACATATTACAGCCATGCACCACATACGTCTATCGCGCATACGCAATAATTGACGGTAATTATGCTTACTCCGACACCGCAACCTTCCTGACAAGCTGCCAGCCAGTAAAACAGATTGACACGACATTGTGCTACAATGACACTCTCTATGTGAAAGGCATTGCATATCACCCCGATGGCAACTACTTTGAAATGACGGTTGACACCACATACGTCATAAACATGCACTACTACGCCTCACGACACCACACCATAGACACCACAATAAAATATGGTGATGTATTTAATATTAATGGTCAGAGTTATTCCACAAGCGGGCATTACACACAATATATTCTCACTGACATTCACGGTTGCGACAGTATCATTCATATCAATGTCCTTGTTGACTATTCGGATGCGGGTGCTGATGTGTGGGATTGTGTGAAACAAGAAGCATGGGTATCTGGGTCGGGAGCCCAAGGCGACCCATATCTCATTGAAAGCGCAGCACAACTTTCATACTTCGCCGATCAAGTAAATGCAGGAAACAGTTATACAGGTACATATTTCAGATTGGCAAGGGACATCGACTGGAACGGCTGCACTTGGCGAGCTATCGGTAACACAAGCTCAACACCGTTCCGCGGACATTTCGACGGAGACGGACACGAAATCCAAAACATACAAATTTCACTTACCGGCAGCGCATATCCTTATGCAGGAATCTTCGGTAATGTAATAAACGGCTCTATAAAGAATCTGTACATAACCGGCAACAGCACGTTCACCGCCTCAACATCATCATCAACATATTATATGGGAGGTATCGTGGGTTCTGCAAACAACACTAAAATTGACAACTGCCACAACGATATGACTTTCAATGTTGCAAACACAGGAACAACAACCACTTTCACTACATATCTCGGTGGTATCGCCGGATATTTGGCAAACAGCGACACATTGACTAATTGTTCTGTCAATGGAAATATTAACTACTCTTTAATTCTTTCAACAAGCAATAGCTCATCTCAAACTTGGAACAGTTATGTTGGCGGAATTGTGGGGCGTTTGGAATACACCTCCATAAACAAATGCTATCATGAAGGAACATTCAATTTGACAAACGAAATTGGAACACATTATAAAACCAGCAATTTGCA
>JAGCRI010000126.1 GCA_017964755.1 Bacteroidales bacterium
CTGCCTTCTTTGAAGTGTTCTGTACGTGCCATTTCAGCACCGCCAAGACGACCGGAGATGGATATTTTGATACCCTCGGCGTTGGCGCGCATTGTTGAAGCGATGGCAGTCTTTATGGCCTTTCTGTAGGAAATTCTGCCCTCAATCTGCTTGGCGATATTCTGAGCAATCAGCACAGCGTCTAAATCAGGGCGTTTCACTTCCGATATGTTGATTTGGATTTCCTTGTTGGTGATTTTCTTGAGCTCTTCTTTCAGCTTGTCAACCTCGGCGCCGCCCTTACCTATGATGAGTCCCGGACGTGCTGTGTTAATGGTGACGGTGACTAACTTGAGGGTTCTCTCAATGTATATTTTTGCGATACCAGCCTTGAACAAACGAGCGTTCAGGTATCTTCTTATCTTGTCGTCCTCGACGATCTTATTGGCGAATTGTTTGCCGCCAAACCAATTAGAATCCCAACCTCTGATAATTCCTAATCTTAAACCTACCGGATTAACTTTCTGACCCATAAATTTATTTTTTTATTTTTCTTCTTCGTTATTAATATTGTTATTGATTTCTGTTTCCGCGTTGCGGCTGCCGAGTATGATGGTGACGTGGTTGGAGCGTTTGCGGATGCGGTTCGCGCGGCCTTGTGGGGCTGTGCGGATACGTTTCAACATTCTGCCGCCGTCAACGTATATCGTCTTGACGTACAGGCTGGCGTCTTCAAGTCTCGCGCCCTCGTTCTTAACCTGCCAGTTAGCTATGGCTGATTTCAAAAGCTTCAGCAGTTTCTCCGCAGCTTCTCTGCGGCTGTATTTCAATACGTTCAATGCGTAATCCACATCCTTTCCGCGGATTACATCGGCCATGATTCTGGTCTTTCTTGGAGAAGTCGGGTTATCAACCAAACGGGCCATATAGACATTTTTCTTGGCCTCTTTTCTCGCTTCTGCCGCTAATCTTTTTCTTGCTCCCATTGTTTTTTTATTGGTTATTTTTATATTTTATGTTTTTTAATTCATTTATTATCAGTGCTATACGCCTTGCTTTTATCATACAAAACTTTACACACCAAATTTGGCTGCAAAAATACAAATTTTTTTCATATAAAATTCAATCACTCAAATAAAAATATCAAAAAAAATTATTAACAACAAAAAAAGTCTGAAGGCAATCCATATTCTTTATCTCCAATTGCATAAAGAGCTGAACCGCTGCCCGACAAAAGGACAAAATCTGCACCTTCAGCATAAAGACGCTCTTTCGCAGCAGCCAAAATCGGAAATCTTGTGTACAAAGGCCGCTCAAAATCATTTTCGACAACCCTCTTCCATTCTTTCAACGGAACATCAGAAAGCTCCCTCAAATCAAACGGAGCCGGACGGGAAACTATCAGCCTGTACGCCTCGGCGGTTGACATAGTGAACGGCGGCATTACAATTGTTATCCGCTTGTCCGACAAATCAATGTCAACAGGTGTCATCAACTCACCTTTACCCGTGGCGAATGCGGGGCGGTTGCCTATAAAAAACGGCACATCACTCCCTATTTTTGCGCCAAGCTCCATAAGTTCCTCATCACTGAGATTTTGTCCATAGAGTTCATTTGCAGCCTTGAGCACCGCGGCAGCGTCAGAGGAACCACCTCCGAGGCCGGCCCCGACAGGGATATTCTTGGTGAGCCTCATACGCACGCCACCCACAAAGCCACACGCCGCTTGCATCATACGAAATGCCTTGACACAAAGGTTGTTGTCAACAGAACCTATATCTGCATTTGTAACTTCAAAGTCAATTCCATGTGCCACCGGCTCTATTTCAAGGGTGTCGGCCGGCTGCTGCAACGGGTAAAAAATTGTCTCAATGTCGTGGAAACCGTCTTCACGTTCTGCAACCACAAACAAGCCAATATTTATCTTCGGATTCGGATGTACTATCATATACATTTATATATATAGTGAATAATCTTTAAGAGGAGCGGCAAATTCTTCACACTTCAGCATTGCATCCGCTATTTCTGTGCATGTTTCAGCATAACGATACAAATCACAAGATATATGCCGTTGGGAAGCCATGAGGCGACAGCAGTGGAGAGCTGCCCTGATATGGCGAACACATTGGAAACCTGCTGGAAGAATATATATATGAATGACAACGCCAACCCCACAAACAGATGCACTCCCACCCCACGCTGAGTCTTGCGCGAAGCCACGCTAAAGCCGAGCAGCGTCATTATTATCGTTCCGAACGGGATTGTCATACGCTTGTGTTTTTCAATCTCATAGTAGATTACCAAACTTGAGCCCTTCTCTTTCTCCTCTTTGATAAAACGCCTCAGTTCTGTGTAAGACATAGTTTCGGCAGTACTGTACGTTTTGTCAAACTCTGTGTGCTTGAAATCGAAAACCGTATCCATTCTGCTTCCATAGCGCACAGTCTCGCGTCCACTATCATCAATGCGGCGTATCAGATAGCGCTCCAATGTCCAAATACCAGTATCCTTATTATAGGCAATATTACCTGCCTTGACTTTAAACTTTGTATAGCTCTTTCCGATTATCTCGTATGTAAAATCTTCTCCCTCGGCTTCGTTCACGCGCCAATGACCTATATAAATATATGTGCTGTCGTTGGTCTTGACGTGCATATCGTAATTGGAGATTTCTTTTTTCCGGGACATATATTTCAGCGAAAACTCTGCTAACCTCTCATTCGCTTTCGGAATATAGAAATTGGCAATGCAAAATGAGGATATGGCGATTATAAACGCACCTGTGAGATAAGGGACGAGCAGCCGCTTGAAACTTATCCCGCCGTTATAGATTGATATAATCTCGTTTCTGTTTGTAAGTTTCGATGTGAACCAGATTACAGAAATGAAAGTAAAGAGGTTTGCGAAAAGGTTTGCGAAAATCGGGATGAAATTAAAATAACGTTCTGTGATTATGGCACTTACAGGTGCATTGTTCTGCAAAAAACGGTTCAGGTTCTCCGAGAGGTCAAACACCACAACAATTGTCATCAGGAGGGCGATTGAGAGCAGAAACGAGCTCAGGAACTTCTTCAAGATATAAGAATCTATCAGAGTCCACCTGAATCCTCTCTTTTTACCCTGCATTGAATCCATCTCTGACATCTGAATTCTACTTTTTGAAAATGCTTTTGTAATAACTCAAATGCCACAAAATATGAAATATTGAAATCGCCGCCATTGCAATTCCAAATTCCACATGCAGCACTTTCACTGTAAGATAGCATCCGGGATGGTATCCATAATTCAGCCAGAAGACAAGCACCATTCCTAAAATTCCGGAAACAAGGAACGAACCCGTCAGTGCTATGTTCCAAATCTTACGGTTAAGATTTTTTGTAATGACATTCTTTTTAACAAGAATAAGAGAAAGTATGTAAAGAATTAGTAATGGGATAGTTATAGAAATAAGATGGTACTTTGGAGCAATTTTTGCAGGCTGTTCAGGAATTTGCAAAATCTCAGCAGTATCATCAGGTTTTTCCTCCGATACAGATGATGATTTATCTTCTGAAGAAGCGGTATCTTCAACTTTGCCAACAGAATTTTCCTCTTTAACTGTTACATCATTTTTCTTTACCGTCTTGCTATCCTGTTTTGCCGCAGCCGCCTTGTTAATTGAATCCTGTTTCTCTTTAAGCCTGCGCTGCGCCGCTTTCACTTTCTCCGACAGCTGCCCGTGGTCGCAAAATCCATCGTGATTGGCGTCAGTAAACGCCCCACACTGCCCCTTACAATCGACCTGCGGACAAGAAAATTCTTGTGAGTAAACATAAAACATTGTCAATAAGAAAGTTACGAACAATAACAATATCTTTTTCATAAAATAATAATTTAGTGGCAAAAATAATAAAAAAAATCGGTACGTCTTAATTTTGTTGTATCTTTGCTAATCACTTTTGGAAACAATTTAAAACAAATAAATATGAACGAGATGCTACAATTGGAACCGCAAAAGGTTTTTTATTATTTCAATGAAATCTGCAAAATTCCGCGCCCGTCGAAGCACGAAGAAAAGATTGTTGAGTGGCTCATGGAAACGGGCAAGAAGCTCGGCCTGCCCACCAAGCGTGACAAAATCGGCAACGTGCTTATAAGCAAGCCCGCCACAAAAGGAAAAGAAAACGTAACCCCTGTAATTTTCCAAAGTCACGTTGACATGGTTTGCGAAAAGAACGAGGATACAGTTTTTGATTTCAGAAAGGATGCCATTCAAACATACATTGACGGCGAATGGCTAAAGGCAAAAGGCACGACTTTGGGCGCCGATGACGGAATAGGTGTGGCTATGCAGTTAGCTTTGCTTGAAGACGATACGATTGAGCACGGTCCAATAGAATGTCTCTTCACTGTGGACGAGGAGACCGGACTTTCAGGCGCATTTGCCTTGGAAGCTGGCTTCATGAACGGCAAAATGTTAGTGAACTTGGATTCGGAAGACGAAGGCGAATTCTTCATCGGCTGTGCCGGCGGCATGGACACTGTTGCCACTATTGACTGCGAATACGAAGAAGAAATTCCTAAAGAAAGCGTAGCATACAAAATCACCGTCAAAGGTCTTCAAGGCGGCCATTCAGGTGATGACATCAACAAGGAACGCGGCAACGCTGTCAAACTGCTCACTCGTATTCTGTGGAACGCATATCAGGATTTGGACGTGCGCATAGCCGACATCAATGCCGGCAACCTGCGTAACGCCATTGCCCGCGAAGGAACCGCTGTGGTTACACTCCCAAAAACAAACGCAAAAGAATTTGAAGATTATCTTCGCAAATATGATTCACAATATAAAAACGAATTCAAAATAAGCGACCCTGAAGTGGAAGTGGTGTTTGAAAAGACAGAGCTGCCTAAAAACATCCTTCACGAACTTTTGGAAGTCGACCTTCTGAACGCACTGACTGTCTGCCCTCACGGTGTACTTGCAATGTCGCAGGACATTCCTAATTTTGTGGAGACATCGACAAACCTCGCTTCAGTAAAGATAATTGACGAAAAAATAGTAATAACCACGAGCCAGCGCAGTTCTGTAGAGTCACGCAAACAGGATGCGGCGGAGCGCGTTTCAGCGACCTTCTACATGATTGGTGCAGACGTTGAATCATCAGACGGCTACCCGGGCTGGACACCAAACCCGGATTCAGAAGTGCTGAAAATGCTTGTCAAGGCTTACGAAAAG
>JAGCRI010000127.1 GCA_017964755.1 Bacteroidales bacterium
GCCATCTGCGACCAGCTCGAAGACCCGAAACTGACAAAGACACTTGTGAAACGCGGCATCACTGAACTTGTTACTCCCGGCATAGCAATATCAGATAATATCCTTTCACAAAAAGAGAATAACTTCCTCGCCGCCGTGCAGTATGGCGAGCGCCAGAGCGGTATAGCTTTCCTCGATATCTCAACCGGCGAGTTTTATGTTGCCGAAGGCACAAACGAATATATCGACAAATTGCTTCAGAATTTCAAGCCTTCCGAAATCATTCTGCAGAAAAACAAGCAGCAGGCTTACAAAGAACAGTTCGGTGACAAGATACTGATAACCACTTTCGAAGACTGGGTGTTCACTTTGGATTTTGCCACCGATCTGCTGACAAAGCATTTCCAGACAAATTCGCTTAAAGGTTTTGGCATTGACGGCCTTGCTAACGGCATTATTGCAGCCGGGGCGGCACTTCACTATCTTTATGAGACACAACATTATAACATCCAGCATATTACAAAAGTCAGCCGTATTGAAGAGGAACGCTACATGTGGCTTGACAGGTTCACAATACGTAACTTGGAGTTGGTGGGAAGCCCTAATGACAATGCTGTTACACTTCTTCAGATACTTGACAAGACTCAAACCCCGATGGGCGGGCGGCTTTTGCGGAAATGGATTATGCTGCCGCTGAAAGAGAAGGTGCTGATTGATGAGCGGCTTGAAATTGTCAGCCATTTTGTCGCGCACGAAGAGCTTGGCGGCGAACTTGCTTCGCACATAAGGAACATCGGCGACATTGAGCGCCTTGTCTCGAAAATTGCCACAGGAAAGATAAACCCGCGCGAACTGCTGCAACTTGCGCGCTCGCTCCGTAATATATCGAAACTGAAAGAATTGTGCGCTGACACCGATTTGCAGGCTTTGAAGAATATGAGCGAGCAGATGAATCCTTGTATGGCTATATGCACACGGATAGAAAATGAGATTTCAGAAGAGGCGCCTGCAGCCCTGAACAAGGGGCGTGTCTTCAAAAAAGGCTGCAACGCCGAACTTGACGAGGTGCTGTCGCTTGCCTCAAACAGCAAAGATATACTTTCCGAGATACAGCAGCGTGAGTCGGCGCGGACAGGGATACCATCATTGAAAATAGGCTTTAACAATGTCTTCGGGTATTATCTTGAAGTTACAAATGCCCACAAGAACCGCGTTCCGCAGGAGTGGATCCGCAAGCAGACTCTTACCAATGCCGAACGATATGTGACCGAAGAGCTGAAATTGCTGGAAAGCAAAATCCTTGGAGCGGAGGAGAAAATAGAATCATTGGAGGCGAAATTATATAATGAACTTTTAGTCAGTTTGTTGGATTATGTCGCACCACTGCAGCTCAATGCACGGATTGTCGCACGGCTTGATGTCCTGTTGTGTTTTGCCACTGTTTCTATGGAAAATAATTATATCAAGCCCCATATAAATGAAGATGATGCCATAAAGATAAAAAATGGCAGGCATCCGGTCATTGAGACACAGCTGCCGCCGGGGGAGAGGTATATTGCCAACGACATATATCTTGATAACGAGCACCAGCAGATAATAATCATCACGGGGCCGAATATGAGCGGCAAATCGGCGTTGTTGCGGCAGACAGCGCTGATAGTGATAATGGCGCAGATAGGTTGTTTTGTCCCCGCCGAATCTGCCGAAATAGGGCTTGTTGACAAGGTGTTCACGCGTGTCGGCGCCTCAGATAGCATTTCTACAGGCGAGTCAACGTTTATGGTTGAGATGAATGAAACGGCGAGCATCTTAAATAACATTTCAAGCCGGAGCCTTATCCTGTTGGATGAAATCGGCAGGGGGACAAGCACATACGATGGCGTTTCCATAGCTTGGGCGATAGCCGAATACCTGCACGAACACCGCCGCCACCGCGCAAAAGTGCTTTTTGCCACCCATTATCACGAGCTGAATGATATGGCGGCGCAGTTTCCACGGATTAAGAATTTCCATGTCTCTGTTCAGGAGGTGAATAACAAAATATTGTTTATGCGGAAGTTGGAGCCGGGCGGCAGCGAGCACAGTTTCGGGATACATGTGGCGCGAATGGCGGGAATGCCCCAGCAGGTGCTTAACAGGGCGGATGAAATCCTGAAAGATTTGGAGCAGAGCCGCGCCGACCAGAACGGAGCGACACCGCAAATCAGGAAAAAAGAACCCGGATTCCAGATGAGTTTCATTACCTTGGACGATCCGCTTCTCCTTGATATAAAAGATGAACTTCTTGACATTGACATCAATTCGCTCACTCCTGTTGAGGCTCTTATGAAATTGAATGAAATTAAAAGTATGTTACAGAAAAATAAAAAATAATGGAATTGAAATCATTGAAAGAAAATTTGAAACTGAATAAAAAAGAGTGGCTGCTTGCACTCACGGGAACATATTGTGTGGTCGCAGTAATGATGAACATATTGTGTGTCAAGCCGTTGAATTTCGGTACGAGTTTTACGCTGATGGATGGCGGATTGCTGGTAAGCTGGTTGGTATTCCTGATAGCCAACGTGATAACTGAAGTTTACGGCAAGCGTACAGCCCAACTTGTTGCCGGTGTGGCTACGCTGGTCGCGCTTTTTGTCAGTATCGTTGCAGCTTTGGAGGTTTACATTCCCACGCTTCCGGAGTATGCAGAACAAAACGAGCATTTCAAATTCATTTTCAATAACGGCCCCCGCACGATAGTCTCTTCTGCCATAGCCTTTTATATAGGCAATATTGTTAATGTCGGGATTATTGCAAAACTGAAAAACGTTTCAGTGAAAAACGGCCGTGACAACAGCTACCGTTTTGCGGCACGGGCGGTGCTTTCAACTATCATCGGACAGTTTGTTGACAATGCCTTGTTTGATATTTTGGCTTTTGCCCCTATCGGACTTTCCGCTTTTGAAATGCAATGGAAAGACATCGCGACTATAGTGTTAGTGGGAACCCCCATTGAAACTGCCATAGAAGCCTTCTTTGTGCCGCTTATTACAATTCCTTTGACAAGGTTTTTGCAAAAAAAATCTGATGACGAGTCGGTTGAACCAGACCTGCAGCAATCTGAAAAATAATGTTTTTTTATAAGGATAATTTGAGGTGGAAAGTATAATATCTTGGTTGGGTGAAAATTACATTTTCATAATAGAGATTGTGGGCACGATACTTGGGTTTGCCTACATGTATTATGAATATAAGGCTAAATTTGCTCTTTGGCCTATTGGGATAGTATGGTCACTTTGTTACATTTCAATATTTTGGATACAAGGCTTTTACGCTTGGGCATTGACGTGGTTTTACTATCTTTTTGCAAACATTTACGGGCTGTTTGAGTGGAAAAACGAAGAGAAACGACAGGGTGATTACAAGATAACGAGAATGAAAAAATCGTGGCGGTGGCCGGTAGTTGTTGTTTCCATAGCGTTGACCATACCGATTCTCTTTTTTGTGAAAAGATTTAATCCATACGTTACGGTCCCGCTTACCACCGAAGCCCTTTTTATTTTGATAAGCGAATCGGTATCAACATCGTTAGGGATTGTTGGGATGTATTTTCTTGCTAAAAAAGTTGCTGAGCAGTGGATATTCTGGATAGTGGTCAATGCGCTCTATTTGGTTGTAAACATATATATCAGAGACTGGCCGTTGTCGGTGTTTTACGTGGCCTACACTGCAATGTCGGTGATGGGGCTTGTGCGGTGGCAGCGCGATGCGGCAGAACAGCAGTCTTAGGCTATTGAACGAATCTGAGAGTATAGGCTATTTTTTTACTTTCCCTTTCCCCGTATTCTTGGTTTTTGAATTCTTCCTTTGGTATTATAAAATATTTGTTTTGTTAATTTACCTTCCTGATAATAATAAATGCATTTGATACCATTGTAATTCTTTTTTGTATAGAAATCATATACTGTATCTTTCATGCGCTTTGTGTAAGTTGTTGTAGAGTAAAGTCTCCTTTGATAGTTGTATTTGTTTTCTTTGTATAAAATGTCGTTTTTATAGTATTTTACCAAACTGTCTCTTAAAATAATAATGGTATCTCTTAGGGTATCGTATCTCGCTTCTGCTATAGTATCGTATTTTGCATGGTATCTCCAAATTGGCTGATTAAAGCCGACATAGGAGGTGTCATAATCGATTCTATCCGAGATATATCTTTCCGGATAATTCATATCTTCTTCACCATCAACGTATAAGAGTTGTGTCAGCAATACCCCATCTGCGGAATAGCTTTTGACGATTCCATCCGCTACACCTTGTTTATATGAAACCTCTCCACGCAATCGCCCATTAGGCCAATACTCTTTTGACACACCATTCATCAAACCTTTGTGGATAATTTGGATTTCTTTTATTGTCTTGTTGTTATCGGTAGTATCGGATAACACAAAGTCAATATCGTACACAATCTTTTTCCCGGAAGTGCTATCCTTGTAACCCCAAGACCAAATCCCATGCGGTAATTCGCCTTCATATTTGGCTGGCACAGTTGTTATTTCTGGCCCTACAGATTGCCCGAACAACAAGGTTTGGATGCAGCACAAAAGAAATAGTATTTTCTTCATTTTATTGATATTCTTTTTATTGATTCATTTTAGCACAATATTGTTTGCCTTTGGAAGATAATCATGATGTAAGCATATAGAATTATTTGCACAAAAAATCATATTTGAAAAAGAAGTCAATTATAAACTCTTCATTATTTTTGTTTTCATCTTTTGGGAACGATTCTCCCGCGTACCATCCATTATCTAAGCGGACATATCTTCCCCAACCTTTTACTGTCTTTATTTCATGTCTTGCATATTTCTTTGATAACGGTTGCCCGACTTTCATTTTATCAAAAATAAAATTCGGGTCTGACGTTGAAATGAGTGCTATTTTATTATGGCATGTTCCTATGTAATATGTTATATGACTGCATACTGTATCAAAAGAAGGAATTAGATTATTTACTGGTGTAATAATATAGGTGTCTGTATGTCTGTCTTTTACTGTTTGATGCAACCTTAAATTGCAATTAATTCTTGACGAACAAGAGACAAACAAACCCATACTTGTGATAATTAAAATTATAAATAGCAAGGACCTATTCATTGACAACATTATTTATACTTTTTCTGAGTTCCATTATTTCTTGTTCATTAACTACTCTGTCAGGATTATTTTTTCTAACTATTGTGTTATTCTTTGGATTTTGCCATCCCTGTAAAGCTCTGTCAATATGGTTATTAATTTCCAATCCACCTTGGCCATAAACTTCTGTTCCTTCCAATGTTCTATCAGTTTTGACTATTGTCATAGAATGTTCAATGTCCCCCTTGTAACTATTCCCATGATACAGTAAAATGTCGCCTGTTTGTGCTTCTTCTATGGTTAGTTTTTGATAACCATCGCCATGCAAAAGAGCAGGCACCTGATCGTTATTAAGCCAATATTGACCATCTGCAAAAGCTGTCCCGTGACAATTAGTCGTCCATCCTTCATTTTCACCTGCAGTATTGTTCAAAACTTGAATAGGCGTACCATCATTTGCAAACACATATCCGACTTCAAGCGTAGCATACGTTCCTGAAGGATGTCTAAACGTTTTCTTTTCCCCTGTTGATGAGTAAACAATATTTCCATTTTTATCACGTACTATATTCCCATCCTCATCCACGAGCCTCACCGGATTCCCCGCACAATAAGTGTAAGGAGACAAATTTGGATACTTGTCAACCATCGGATCCACGCTCAGCCAAATGGAGAGGTCGGAGTTGTATGACCATGCCTTGCGTGAATCGTTTGCGATATGGGTGAAGATGGGTTTCATGGGGACAAAGTTACATTTTTTTGATTTAACTTGCTGACCAAAATTTTGGGGGCATTCTTTTCTTTATAGTGCAAAATTAAACCTATGGGACAAATCTTATATTGTTTTTTTGAGCATAAAGTCTATACCCCCAGTATGGTTTGTTAAATCCTGTCAGGACATATCCATCACGTGTTTTTTTTATATCACATACAGCAACATATCTCTTTTTTATTGCAGCATCTTCCCAAATGAATCTTACTGTGTATAAAAAAGATGTGTTACAAAAATAAAGCAATTGCATGTCAATTATTCTAACCATATCCGGGGACGACACGCCTGAAGGCATCCCATACTCCTTTTTGAGCATTTCCCGAAATAATTGATATGTGCTTTTTCGATGCAGTTCTTTTTTAGAATAAAGTTTTGGTGGGGTACGGTAAATTGACCATGATTTATTTTTCGTGATAGGCCCAAACATATCGTCAGGTGAACGACCTTGTATATAAACGCTATATTGTCCCATTATTTTTTTTACAGCAAAACTGTCAACTTTTGAATACCATTGTTCTTGGGAATACACTTTGCTTATCAGGTTCACAAAAGCATTCAGAAAATCCGCAAGAGCAATTGAATCTTTTGAAAAAGCACATTTCGCCACTTCCATTTCCGATTTGCTTCTGATTCTATTTCCAGAAAGCATAGGACTGCAAAACAAATATTTGTATGTTCCATCTTCATTAACAGACATCATCGTTCCTCCTAATAAAAAATCCGATGCCCAAACAGATTCAATTGTAACTCTTGCGGGAATAGTGTTATACCTTTTCAAAAATATTTCATATTGGCTTCCGATCTTTAGTTTCTCACCATTTTTCCCTTTGATTTTAGGAGATATTGCGAAACAAATTACATCCTTAGTGTCAATGTGTGTTTCCAATTCCAAAAAATATCCGTTACGAAGAGGAAGAATATCCTTCACATAGAATTTGTAGTAGGTATCTTCTCTTATCACATAAGAATACGTATCAATTCCTGAAACTTGAGCTTTGGGAAATAAGGTGTCCAATGGATCAAAATCTTGCGAATATGCAGTTTTAATCAAGTAAAATAGACAACAGAAGACTATAATTTTCAATTTCATTTTATTTACTAATATTAAAATCTACAAACTTGGCGACTTATATATTCTTGCCTCTTTGGTCGTCATTTCATTTGGAGCTTTAGTGGCTTTATCGTGTCCTTCATTCGAATAGATCTTATACCAATCTGGATAATATGGGACAAACTCCTTGATTATTTTTGTATTGTTCCCATATCCAATAGTTTTTGTCTCTTCATATCCTTCTGATGCATAGTGGGGTATATCAATCTCATTTTTTAAGGAATAATGTCCCAAATTATACCCTTCTGTAATTTCATGAATAATTCCGGAACCTTCTGCCCCCTTCTTTTCCAATTCCATCATAGAAACAATATTTACATTATTTCGACTTAATGCCGTTTTGTTATCAGCATCATAATCAGTACCATTGTATTCCCCTGCACCATATTGTAATCCAGTGTTTATTTCACATGTAATAGTCGGCCAATTTATTGCGTTTAAGAGTTGCTCATCATTTTTATTCAACACTTCTCCCCCCTATAATTGTGATTTTCCCATTGTTGTCCATACGCAATATCAAATTTGTTCCTTCTTGCAACCTGTTGAAAGCCTGTTCCTTTTGTTCCTCCCCCTTAATAACAACTATCATTCCATTCGGATCCACCAGCCTCACCGGATTATCCGCACAATAGGTGTACGGACTCAGATTCGGATACTTGTCCGCGAGCGGGTCCACGCTCGTCCAAATGGAGAGTGCGGAGTTGTAGTACCGTGCCGAGAAATAGTTATTATATGCAAATATCAAAAACCGCATTTCGTAATTTTACTTAATAACTATAGGGTATTGACAGTCAAGAGAATCATTACAAAATCCAAATATTCGTTCCTGGATAGCTAAAACCCCATAACAATATGTGCAAAAGGTGGCTGGAATCCCATCATCTATTGGACAATCAATACGTGATGTGATACATATTTTATCAATTGTTTGATGACATGACAATTCTTTTGGAATTGCGAAATACCATAGAATTTGTTTTCCTTTATAATATGAAACGCCTAATAAATTTGTGTCTTTGACATCAATGAAGCATACGCCATTATATATATGGAAAAAATACATGGGTTCAGAATTGGTAAAATCGGATTTGCAAAAAATGCTTATTGTTTCCGATTCTCGCTGAATGCAATTAGAATCCCGTACAATAATTACATCCAACAACTTGGCAATCAATGAATTATTTTCAAACAACACCAGTGGTAAGTCTCTTGTGTCACTGGCTTTCACCGTTGCACAAAAGAAATCCAGTGAACAAATTATTACTATGACAATTATCGAATTCCTCATTTGACGACAATTTTATGGTTTTACAGTTATTCCTTCCAGAGGGAAACGACATTTTGACATGTCGTAATCTGGTTGCGTATTTCCATCATATGGTGTACAAATGTCCCCTTTTGTTCTAATTGAAAAATTAACCTGAGGATATTTCTGAGCATAGAATACATCGTTTGAGCTTGGTGAACATTTTTCTGCATAATGATTGTGTGTACAATCTAAAACGGTGTATGTTTCGCTTTGCAATAAATTGGGAATTGAGTATGTCTGTCCTTTTTGTGCGTTTAGGTCAGTTCCAATCAAGGAAAACGTGTTGCCCTCTTTGTCATTAACGAGCGAATATGAAAATTCTGCACCATCCATTTCCGCATTTTCGGAAAGAAATGAAAAGACTGCATCGGCATTATTCGCATTGTCAATTTTTAAATAATGTGATTTTTTAATGGTAATGTCAGCAGAAACAATTTTTTGTTCAAAAGAAAGAACATCTATTCTATTGCCTTTTTCATCAATTTTGTAAAAAACATCAGATGACGAAACAGCCACATTATTGATGTTGCCATACTTATCCACTTCCCAAATATCCCTACCATTTGGATCAATATATTTCACCGGATTATCCGCGCAATAGGTGTAAGGAGACAAATTTGGGTACTTATCCGAGAGA